>JAPOYT010000147.1 GCA_026706445.1 Chloroflexota bacterium | reverse complement strand
CAATGATGAAAGTCAGAGCTTCAACGGGTTTCGGGGTGGCCCGCTCTTTCCTTACCTAGGCTCTTGCGGCCGCTTGCTTCCTTCCTCCTCGCGACTTACGCCCCTTCTCACCCGGACTTTTCCAAAGACAGTTTTACCGGTTAGCCGCGAAAGCCACGCGCGCTTTTCGCCTATTCGCATCGTACGGGAGTAATCGAAACTGTAGGGGCGAGCCTTGGCTCGCCCGCAAATGACACAATTTGACAACATAATCTGCATGAAGCGCTTGCAATTGCCAGGGGAATTGAGACTACCAATGACTGAGACATATCAACCACATGCGATAGAAGTGAAATGGCAGCGCAAATGGGAGGACACCGAGCTCTACCGCTCCAAAGTGGATTGGAGCAAGCCCAAGCATTACGCCCTGACCATGCTGCCCTATCCATCGGGCGACTTGCACATCGGCCATTGGTTCGCCATGACGCCGTCGGACGCGCGCGCCCGCTGGATGCGCATGAAGGGCTACAATGTGCTCTTCCCAATGGGTTTCGACGCCTTTGGCTTGCCCGCCGAGCAAGCGGCCATCTCGCGCAATATCCATCCCTGGAAGTGGACCTTCGCCAATATCGAGCGAATGCGCGAGCAGCTGCGCAGCATGGGCGCGATGTTCGATTGGGAACGCGAAGCCATCTCCTGCGCGCCCGAGTATTACACATGGTCGGAGTGGTTCTTCAAGAAATTCTATGAGAACGGCGTCGCCTACCGTGGCTCAGCGCTGGTGAATTGGTCGGAGACCTTGCAGACAGTCTTGGCGAACGAGCAGGTCATCGATGGCAAGGACGAGCGCACGGGCCAGCCGGTCGTGCACAAGATGATGGAGCAGTGGTTCTTTCGGATCACCAAATACGCGGATGAGCTGCTGAACTTCGCGCCGCTGGATTGGCCCGAATCGATCAAGATCATGCAGACGAACTGGATCGGCCGCAGCGAAGGCGCCCGCGCCACTTTCCACACGGAGACCGGCGGTCATCCGATCGAAATCTACACCACCCGTCCCGACACGCTCTGGGGCGCGACCTTCATGGTATTGGCGCCCGAGCATGAATTGGTGCAAAAGATCACGGCGGACGATCAGCGGGCGGCAGTCGAAGCCTACGTGGAGCAAACGGCGCTGGAGAGCGAAATCGAGCGCCTGGTGGAGGACCGCGAAAAGACGGGAGTCTTCACCGGCGCCTACGCCATCAACCCGGTGAATGAAGAGCGCATCCCAATCTGGATCGCCGATTACGTGATGATCACCTACGGGACGGGCGCAATCATGGCAGTGCCGGCTCACGATCAGCGTGATTTTGAATTCGCCCGCGCCCACGATCTGCCGGCGCGCGTCGTGATTCAGCCGGCTGAAGCCGCTGAGCCGCTGCATGGCGACACGATGAGCGCAGCCTACGACGGTCCCGGCCTGATGGTCAATTCGGATGCGCTGGACGGCAGCGAGAGCGACTGGGCGAAGGGACGGAAGAACCCGGCGATCAATCGCGTCATCGACTGGCTGGAAGAAACCGGCAAAGGCGAGGAAGCCGTCAATTACCGCCTGCGCGATTGGCTGATCAGCCGGCAGCGCTATTGGGGCAGTCCCATCCCGATGCTGTTTGACGGCGGCGGTGTGATACCAGTCGCCGATGAAGATCTGCCGGTGGAGCTGCCGGAAGATGTCGATTTTGTGCCCACGGGCCGCAGCCCCTTGACCTATCACGAACCCTTCTTCAAGGTTGACGAGACTGTCCGCCGCGAGACCGATACCCTGGATACCTTCATGTGTTCCTCCTGGTATCAATTGCGCTACCTGTCGCCGGACTGTGACACCGCGCCATTTGACGCCGAGGAAGCGGCTTATTGGCTGCCGGTCGACGTGTACACCGGCGGCGCCGAACACGCGGTGATGCACCTGCTGTACACGCGCTTCTTCACCAAGGTGCTGCGCGATATCGGCGTATTTGATGATGCCGCCGAAGCGATGCGCCGGCATGGGCGCGATCCCGCTGGCGCATTCGATGAACCGATGACGGTGCTGCGCAATCAGGGGCAAGTCCTGGGTGGCGAGCGGCAGGGTGATTTCGTCTTGTGCAGTGGCGCGCAAGTCGGCGCCAAATTGCTGGCTGAGCGCGTTGAGGTGGTGGATTGGAATCAGGTCCCGGCCGGCTTTGATGGCGTCTTCGGCGAGATCGCTCATCGCACGGAAAACGTGCTGCATGTGGATATGGCGGGCATCACGCAATTCGTCGAAGTGCAACCCGACGCCGAGATCATCATCCCCGATATCCCGGGCCGCAACAATGTCAATCAGCTGCGGCATCACCTGGAAATCCAGCGCATGTCGAAAAGCAAGGGCAATGTCGTTAATCCGGATGAACTGGTCGCCGAATATGGCGCTGATGTGGTGCGCTGCTACCTGATGTTCAACTTCGATTGGCAAAAAGGCGGACCCTGGAACGAGAGCAATATCAAGGGACCGCAAGGCTGGCTGCGCGATGTATGGGAGATTGCCGCTGCCGGCGAACCGGAAGGCGCTGGCGACCCGGACACGGAGCGCGATATCGAGCGGAAACTGCACCAGACAATCGCCGTCATCAACCGCGGTTTGGAGGAGTTCAGCTTCAACACTGCCATCGCCGAGCAGATGAAGTTCAAGAATGCGCTGAAGGCGGCGCTGCGCGCGGGCGGCATCGGCGCGGAGTTCTGGCAAGAGCTGATGAATCAGCTAATACGGCTGTTGGCGCCCTTCGCGCCCCATATCGCCGAAGAAATTTGGGCGCGGCTGGGCTGGGAGTACAGTGTGCATCAACAGCCCTGGCCCCAATATGACGCCGATAAAGCGCGTGAAGAGACGGTCGATCTGGTCATCATGATCAATGGCAAGCCGCGTGAAACCATTGCGGTAGC
>JAPOYT010000034.1 GCA_026706445.1 Chloroflexota bacterium | reverse complement strand
CCCGGAAAACTTTCATACTGAACCGCACCATCTTACTTCGGGACTATACAATTAGATAAGAAGCGGCGAGTTTACAGCAGAAGGTCAGGCAATGGTATGGGGAGAAAATTGCGGAGGCAGATCGCTATGCAGAAGATTTTGCGGGCGGGGCGCTTACTCCAGCGAGAACAGCGCGTCAAGCTCCAGACTGAAGCCAGGCAAGACGGGCTCGCCGTCAAGTTCGCCGCCTGAGCCGACTGTTTCGCTGGTCGTCTCCTCTCCGTGCAAGCGCCAGACCTCGACGGTCTTGTCGTCCGGGTTCACGAGCCAGACCAGCGCCGAGCCGTGCCGCAGATAAACTTCGGCTTTGCGCCGCAGTTCGGGCAAAGTATTGCTCGGCGACGAGACTTCGACAGCTAAATCCGGCATCACCGGCACGAAGCGCGCGGGAAAAGGTTGCGGCGCCCTTTCGCGATGAACAAAACCGACATCCGGTCCGAGCAGCGTTTTTCGAGACTCCGGCGGGTGGTAGCCCGTTTCTGTGGTTACATGACCCATGTCCCGCTCAAGTACGTATGCCCAAAGAAAATGCGCGATTAATGAGGCGATTAGACCATGCACGCCACCAGGTCGTGACATGAAATAGAGTTCTCCCTCGATGAGATAAAAGAACTTGTGCTCGTTCTCCGGCAATTGGGACAGCCGCCAGACATCGTCAATGGTGTACACTCGGTCTCGGACGATCATCTTCGCTCTTCCTGTTGGAATCTGACACTCCGCATTATAGTCGACGGCGAATGAAACTCCTAATAGATCAGTTCTTTTGCAATCTTTGCTCCAATCGTTCCGAGGCAATCAGATCATAGTCGCCGGCGGGGCGCCGCGTATTCCGCTGGCGTGTCCATCTCGTCCATCCAGCGCGCAAACTTGGCGTGCATCGACTCGCAGACATCGGGGCGCTCGGCTGCCAAATCATGCTGATGCGCCAGATCGTTGACCGCATCGTAGAGCTCGATAGGCTCGCCTTCCAGCGCATACAAGAAATCCCATTCACCATCACGAATGGTGCTCGGGGACACCTCGACTACTACGCGTTCGCTGTCGTCCACTATCAGTGTCGTGTTGCCAGCGATATCGATCAACGATTGCGATGTGACGACGATCTCATGCAGCCGGTCGACTTCGCCGCGCGCCAGGGGCAGCAGCGACTTTGCTTGAACGCGGGAGGGTTTGTCGATGCCCGCCAGGTCCAGCATGGTTGGCATCATATCGGGGATGCTGACCAATCCGGAAACACGCTTGTGGTCGTAACCCGGGATTTTGGCGAAAAGCGGCACATGGGTGATTTCATTGTGTTTAGGGCTGCGGTAAGAGATTGCGCCCTGTTTGAAGCGGGCCATCGCTTCCATCACCGGAATGGTGTTATCGGGCCAGCGGAATCGGCTCTTGCCGAAAACGCCGAATTCACCGAAGTAAAAGCCGTGATCGGAGACGAAGAGTATAGCGGTGTCGTCGTAGATGCCGAGCGTCTTGAGCCGGTCGAGCAATAAGCCGAACCAGCGATCAACCATCGTGATTTCGCCCATGTAGGTCGCTTTGGCGATTTCGAGGTCGCGTTCGCTGTAACCGGCGTCTTCCCAATCCCAATAAGCGGGGTAGACCTGCTCGCCTTGGTAATCCGGCAAGTAGGGTTTGACGTAATGCGCCGGCGGGTCCCAAGGCTCATGCGGGTCCCAGGCGTCGATGTAGAGGAAGAACTTTTCTTCGTAATGCCGTTCGAGCCAATCCATCGCCGATTTGAAGGTCTGCGGCGCGAAGCGATCGTCCTCTTCTTTCCACAGGCTGGTGACATCGGGGCGGCCGGATGCCTCGCGCTGTCCGCGAATCCAGATAAAGTCATCAAAGCCGCGGTCGTAGCCGTAGCCATTGCGGATGAGGAAGGGCGTGTCGCCGATGCCCATCGTCCGGTAACCGGCTTTTGTCATCAAGCCCGCCAGTGTTATTTCGTCTTGCGGCAGCGGTCCCCAAGTCAAGTAGGTAAAGGTGAAACGGCCGGTGGCGATGTCGGCGCGCGTCGGTACCGTCGGGAAGGAAGCGGCGTGGCAATCTTCAAAGACGAGGGCTTCTTGGGCGAATTGCGTCAGATAAGGCGCGATGACCTGTTGGTTGCCATAGGTCGGAAGATGGTCGGCGCGAAGCGTATCGGTAACCACGCAGATGATGTTCATCAAGAGCCTCCTGGCGCGCGCAACCAAGCGACGCCCAAGAGCTGCGCCGCTGGCTTCATGGTTTAGGTATGCGAGCCTGCCGCTAGGACTTGGGCGGGTCGATGCGCAATGGCAGGCTTTCGCTCCAAGCTCCCAGCAATTCGTAGCGCTGCTCGTCCCCCATCGCCCGTACGCGAACGGTGTACATCAGCCCGGCTTGCAGCCCGTCGAAGGTATATTGCGTTAGCGGCGGATCAACCCGCTTCAGAATGCGAGCGGCATTCGGCGGATCCAGGCGCGCGCGGTAGCGATCAGCGCCGGCGACAGCATCCCAGGCGACTGTATTCTCCGCCAGCAGACGGATATTGCCGGGCGCCGGCAATTTTTTGAGCTCGGGCGCGGCGGGCGGCGGATCCGGCGGATGGCCTGGGTCGGGGCGCACAACCACAATTATGTCAGTCCAGCGGCTGTTCTTCTTCTTTGCCGTATCGCTAGAGATCGCTTTCAACTTCACAAAATGGGTATCGTTGTAAGATAATCCACTTAGGTTAAAGTGGTTCTGCGTGGTTTCTTCGGTGGTGAAAACTACCGTCGCCGTTGCTTTGCCCCATCTGACGCGATAAGCGCGAGCGCCCGCAACCGCGTCCCAATGCAGCGTATCGCCTTCGACCCGCGGGTTCTTTGGCTTGGGTAGGCGCCTCAGTAGTTCAAACAAAGTAATGAGAATGACTGCCGTACGAAAGAAAATGCCA
>JAPOYT010000215.1 GCA_026706445.1 Chloroflexota bacterium | reverse complement strand
CGGCAACGACGGTTTCAGCAATGACATGTTCGCCGAGATGAAGGTGACCGATCAACTGCACAAAGTAACCAGCGGCGACCCTCGAACGCTGGGCGCGGATAAGGTCCTGGAGATAGCAGTTTACAACAATCGCAGGCTGGCCGGCGTCTTTTTCGACAAGCCGGTTGGGATTCTAACACCCGGCGCTTTTGCAGACCTCATTCTTCTCGACTACCACCCTACAACGCCTCTGAACAGCGACAACCTGCCGTGGCATATCCTGTTCGGCATCAGCGGCGGACACGTACACAGCTCAATCTGTCATGGCCGGGTGCTGATGCGCGATCGGGAACTGCTGACGCTGGATGAGGCGGAGATCAGCGCGCGCAGCCGGGAGCGTGCGCAGGAGACGTGGGAGAGGTTCTGGCAGCCGTGACGGCCGGCGCCACTGTTTTGAAAAAGAGGAGATCACAATGACCAAACCAACGCTCGCCGTAATTGGTGGTACGGGCGAGGAGGGTTCTGGCCTGGCTTTGCGCTGGGCGGCGGATGGATATTCGGTTTTGATCGGAAGTCGCAGCCGTGAGCGAGCCGTTGCCGCGGCGGCAGAGCTGAAGTCGATGATGCCGCCTGAACTCCCGGCGCGAATCAGCGGCGATTCCAACGCAGGGGCGGCGGCCGCGGCGGATGTGATCGTCCTCAGCGTCCCATACAGTTCGCAAACCGAAATTCTGGAACAGATCCGAGCAGGTTGTCAGGGAAAGACGGTAGTGAGCGTGGTGGTCCCTTTGAAGCCGCCGCGAGTGAGCCGTGTATGGCGTCCGCCGGGTGGGTCGGCGGCGGAAGAGGCGCAGGCACTCCTGGGAGAGGAGGCGCGCGTCGTGGCTGCGTTTCAGAATATCAGCGCTACCCATTTGAAGGAGTTGGAACACAATGTCGACTGCGATATCCTCGTGACGGGTGACGACAAAGCGGCAAAGCAGACGGCGATAGAGCTGGCGCGGGCGGCGGGAATGCGGGGTATTGACGCCGGCCCGCTGTTAAACAGCAGCGTCAGCGAAGGGTTGACAGCGGTACTCATCGGAATCAACGTCCGCAATAAGGTGAAGGGCAGCGGTATCCGGATCACGGGCGTGTAACAAGTGGGCCGTCGAGAAGCCCACCTAGCCGTAGTAGTCCACCAGCAACGATCATGAGCATCGGAGATGTCATCGCCGAACTGGGCCGGGACAGAGGTTTTATGGCCAATGTCACCGCCTGGGAGACGCTGCCGGCCCGCGCCGGCCAACTGGTAGAACTGCCGGAAGAGCTGCATCCGGCGCTGAGGGGGGCGCTGCGGCGCCGGGGGATTGAGCAGCTCTACAGCCATCAGGCCGAGGTCGTAACCTCTGCCCTGGCTGGCGACCCCTCAGTCACAGTCGTTACGCCCACAGCAAGCGGAAAGACGCTCTGCTATGTTCTGCCTGTGTTGCAGGCGCTGCTCAACGATCACACAGCTACGGCCCTGTTCCTCTTCCCAACGAAGGCGCTGGCCCACGATCAGCTGGCGGAGATTGGAGATTGGATTGGCGAGGTAGCCGCATTAGACGCCACCGGCGAAGACGGGCTGGTCGGTGCGGGCTCCGTCGCGGCTTACGACGGCGACACGCCGTCTGCGGAGCGGCGGCGGGTCAGGCAAAGTGCTCGCGCCGTTCTCTCCAATCCGGACATGCTGCACGCAGGGATACTGCCCTATCACGGCGAATGGGCGCGCTTTTTCGCGGGACTGCGCTACGTCATCATCGACGAAATGCACAGCTATCGCGGGGTATTCGGCAGCCACGTGGCGAATGTTTTGCGCAGACTGCGGCGGGTCGCGGGCCACTACGGCAGCCATCCCCAATTCCTGCTGACCAGCGCAACGATCGCCAACCCACAGCAGTTGGCTGAAAGCCTCAGCGAACATCCAACAAGAGTCATCGACATTAACGGCGCGCCGCAGGGGCGAAAGCACATTGTGTTGTACGCGCCGCCCCTGTTCGACCCTGTCCAGGGCCTGCGCCGGAGTAGCGTATTGGAAAGCCAGGAGCTGGCGGTCCGGTTCTTGAAGGGGGGCTTGCAGACGATTGTCTTCGGCCGGGCGCGCCTGACAGTCGAACTGCTGCTCAGCTACATTCGGGAGGGCCTGCAGGGAAGCGGCAGCGAGGGGGAGGAATACGCTTCTCACATCTCTCCTGGGGCAGTGCGTGGTTACCGGGGAGGGTATTTGCCGTTGGAGCGCCGTCAGATCGAGGCGGGTCTGCGGAAGGGAAACGTTCGGGGTGTGGTTGCTACGAATGCGCTTGAGCTGGGGATCGACATCGGCCAGCTGGAGGCGGCGGTGATCTGCGGCTACCCGGGGACGATCGCGGCGGCGTGGCAGCAGTGGGGCCGGGTTGGCCGCACGACCGGAGAGTCTGTGGCGGTGCTGGTGGCAACGGCCGGGGCATTGGACCAGTATGTGGTCAACAATCCGCACTATCTCCTGCAGCGGTCACCGGAGAGGGCATTTGCGAACGCGGACAATCTCGTGCTCTTGGTAGACCAGATGCGTTGCGCGGCGTTTGAACTGCCGTTTGCCGAAGGGGACCGGTTTGGGGGCTCCCCTTTCACTGGTGAGGTACTAGAGCTGCTGGCTGAAGAGAATAGCGTGCAACAGTTCGGTAGCCGCTTCATTTGGCGGGGAGGGGGATATCCTTCGCGGCAGTTCGGCCTGCGAAGCGTTGGCGGCGAACCTATAGTAGTCCAGGCTGGGAGTTCAGACAGGGCGACTGATTCCGGCAGCGGAGGCGGGGAGGAGAGGACGGGCGTTCGGCGCACGGCTTACACAGGCGTGACACCCAGACAGAATGAAGAGCGATTTACGGTTGTAGGAGAGGTGGACGCGGCCAACGCGATGTTACAGGTGCATGAAGGGGCGGTCTACATTCACGAGGGGCGCAGCTTTCTGGTCGAGAAGCTGGACTTGGAGGAGA
>JAPOYT010000248.1 GCA_026706445.1 Chloroflexota bacterium | reverse complement strand
CGACGCCATTTCCTTCGGTGGCTGGTCGATTGATCTGCACCCGGCTGACGGCGTCTTCAGCGAGCTGCCCGGCTGCGATCAGTGGCATGCCAAAGGCGTTTATCAAGTGCCCTACCGCACCCAATACAGCAAGAACATCCGCAATCTCTTCATCACCGGTCGTATCATGAGCGCCTCGCATGTCGCATTCGGCTCGACCCGCGTCATGCTCACACTGGCTTGCGCCGCGCAATCGGTGGGCATGGCGGCCGCGCATTGCATCCAGCGGGATTTGCTGCCGCGCGATGTCGCCGATCCCGACAAGGTCAAACTGCTGCAACGAGACTTGCAGCGGGTCGGCGGCTATATCCCGCAATTCAGGCTGGAGGACGAAGCCAATCTCGTCAGGCGCGCCGCGCTTACGGCTTCCAGCAAGCTCTGCCTTGAAGCGCTGCCAGACAATGGTCCCCGCATCACGCTTGAGCGCCCTTATGCCCAGATGCTTCCCCTGCAGCGTGGCCGTGCCCCGCGTATGACGATCACAGTCGACGCAGCGGAAGAGGCGCAACTCGAGGCGCAGCTGCGCCAAAGCTCGAAACGCGACAATCACAGTCCAGATGTCATTCTAGAGACGCTGCGCTTTGATTTGCCGGCGGGTGATGATCAGGAGATTGAACTCGACTTCGACCAATTGATCGATGATTCGCGCTACGTCTTCGTGTGCGTGATGGAGAATCCGGACCTTCGATTGCATCTGAGCGACTTGCGCGTCACCGGCTTGGTCGCGCTGCAGTATTGGCGCGAACAATCACCGATGCATAACATTGGCGTAGAGGCCTTCGAATTCTGGACGCCGCCGCGCCGCCCCAAGGGCCAGAATGTGGCGATGAGTTTCTCGCCGCCGATAAATGGCTTCGACCCGCAGAATGTTTGCAATGGTCTGGCGCGCCCGGTCGCCGAGGTGAACGCCTGGGTAGCCGATCCCGCCGATGATAACCCGACGCTGGATATCAAGTGGATCGCGCCGCAGAGCATCAGCCGCGTGACGTTGATGTTCGACACCGACTTCGACCACGCCATGGAGACGGTGACGCGGGGCCATCCGGAGGACATCATGCCCTTCGCCGTCAAACATTTTCGGCTGCGCAATGGCAATGGCGCTGTGCTCGCCGAAGTGATGGACAATCATCAAACTGTCAATCGATTCGAGTTCGATGAGCCGATCGAAATCGACCATTTGCAAGTGGAGATCGTCGAGAGCCACAGTGACGCGCCGGCGGCCCTGTTTGCGCTACAATGTTACGAATAAGCGAGGCGAGAAGGAACGATAAGCGATGCAGGTAACAGAACGGGAACGCTACTTCTTTGATCTCAACGGCTTTCTGCTACTAAAGGGCGCGCTGTCCAAAGACGAAGTTGCCGACATAAACGCCGCGATCGACGCATTGCTGCCGATTAAACCCGGCGAATGGAAAGGCTTTGTGCATGGGCACACATACGGCGATGATGACGGCGTCAATTTGCAGCAAATCTACGAAGGCGGCGAAGCCTTCGAAAGGCTCATTGACCACCCGTCCTGGATCGAAAAGGTCAAGTACTTTGTCGGCGGCGCCGAAACATTCGACTACAATCACGGTCCGCTCTTTATTGACGAATGTTTCGCCAATATCCGCGGTCCGGGCGAGGCGATCGGCTTGCATTCCGGTGGGCACGATGGTACCAAGCGCACGCAGTTCCGCTATTACAATGGGCGCTTCCATTGCGGGCAGATCAATATTTTGATGGCGCTGACGAATATTGGAGCGGGCGACGGGAATACGATGGTCGTGCCGGCCAGCCACAAGGCGCATTTCCGCCATCCCGATGAGGGTAAACATGGCATGCACCGGGACGTTGCGTCGGTTGACCACGTAGAAGGCGCGATCAATGTTTACATGGATGCCGGCGATGTCCTTCTCTTTGTCGACGCGCTATGCCACGGCTCGGCCGAAAGGATTAGCCCCGGCGAGCGGCGCATTATCGTATTTCGCTACGGACCCTCCTGGGGCAATTTCCGCTTTGGCTATCAAGTTTCAGATGAGTTGGCTGCGCGCTTGACGCCGGAACGGCTGCAAGTCGTCCGTCCCAATCCGCCGCTATTGCCGGGACTGGATCGCAGCCGCTACGCCTGAAGTCCGCGAAGTCGGCTCTCATCCAATTCCACGCCGAGACCGGATCTTCTTGGAACTTCATAGTATCCCGCCTTACAAGTCAGCGGAGATTTGAGCAGCAGGTTCGCAATCTCGAAGACCGGCGACTGATATTCCAGCATGTACAAGTTGGGAATCGCCGCCGCCGCATGAATTGTCGCCGCGATACATATTCCCAAGCCGACGCTCAGATGGGGCGCCATCTTCACATTGAAGGCTTCCGCCATTGAGGCGATTTTGATGACTTCCGAGAGTCCAGCCCGCCCCACATCCGGCTGCAAGATATCGGCCGCCCTCTGCATCAGCCAGGGGCGGAACTGATAACGCGTTCGCTCGGTCTCGCCGTGGGCGATGGGCACAGCGACAGCAGCCGCGAGTTGCGCGTGCCCTTCGACATCTTCCGGATTGATCGGCGCTTCAAAAAAGCCGACGTCAAGTTCCGCCAGCGCATGACCGAGCTGCACAGCTTCATCCAGCGCGTAAACCCAATGCGCGTCAAGAAGCAGCGTCGTGTCCTTGCCCAGCCCCTTACGAAGCGCCTCCACACTCGCCTTGTCCGCTCGCAGGCCATGACCCGCCGCCAGCTTGAATGCGCTGAAACCCTCCTCGACGAATTCTAACGCGAGATCGACACGCTCTTCCGCCGTTGGGCGCGGCAGCCCGGATACATAACAGGGGACGCGATCGCGATAGGCGCCCCCGAGCAGTTGATAGACCGGCTGATCCAGGATTTTGCCGCGCAGATCCCAAAGGGCGGCGTCACAAGCGCTGATGGCATCCAGCATGAAACCGCCGTAGTAGCCGCGCTCGCGCATCA
>JAPOYT010000005.1 GCA_026706445.1 Chloroflexota bacterium | reverse complement strand
TCGTTATGATGCGAGGGACCCACCCCGCCATGCACATACATCTGATGCCGCGTCAAGTCGTCCCAGAGCACGCGCGACAATCTTAAGAGGTCTTCATCGCCCGTCTCCATTGCGACATCGGCGATGCCGGCGTAGAGATAGCAGGCGCGCACGGAGTGACCGTTCGCCTCCGTGTGCTCGCGCAAGGGCAAATGCGCCTGGCAGTAGCGATAAGTCCGCGCCCAATAGGTTTCCGGGCTTTCGCCGCGATCATGCGCTTCCTGATCGTAATAATGCGGCGCCTGTCCGCGTTCGTCGACAAAGTATGAAGCCAAGTCCAGGAAGCGTTGCTCGCCGGTTTCGCGGTACATCTTGACCAGCGCCAGCTCAATCTCCGGGTGGCCGCCGTAACCGCGCCGTTTGCCTTCTTCCGCCCCGAAATTCGCGGCAATATGATCGGAAAAGCGCGCGAGAACATCGAGCAATTTGCGCTTGCCAGTCGCTTGATGGTAAGCAACCGCCGCTTCCATCAGGTGCCCGGCGTTATACATCTCGTGATTGTCGCGCAGGTTCGCCCACTGCCCTTCGGGGAAATGCACCGGAAAGTAGGTATTGAGGTAGCCGTCGTCGAATTGGGCGCTTTCGATGGCGTCAATCAGCGCGTCGGCGGTCGCCTCCAGTTCCGCGTCCGGATGGGTGGCGAGGCTGTACGCGGCCGATTCCAGCCACTTGCCGGAATCCGAATCCCAGAATACGCGCACGCCGATCCGCTCGTGTGAAGGCGGCGGCGATGCCGGTCCTTCCATCGTCCAAGAGGCGACTCGTCCCGTCTCTTCCAGCTTCTGATAAATGGCGGGGATCGTCACCTCGCGGTTTACCGCTTGCCTTTCGCCCCAGAATCCACGGCTGATCTTCACTTGGCTCAGTGAAACCGGGTGATGACGATGGGCGGTACGGTCATGCATAATCAGCCTCCTGAAACGCAGGGCGGAACGGGCCCGCCGTGCGCTTTTGCGGTCGCCGCCGTGTCACATCGGCACGTTCCACAAATTGCGGAATCCGGGCAACGAAAACAGAATGACAGTACTTTATCAGGCAGCGAGTTTATTAGCAAAAATTGAATCTGTGGCAAGAGCGAAAACGAGGTGAGAAACATGCTCAAACATCCGCGTTCAGTCACTCATAAGGTATTTGACATCTGGCGCAGCCCAGATCGCTTCACCAAAAACCCGGATATCGTCGCCCTGCCAACGGGGCGCTACCTTCTGATTTACAGCGATGTCGACGCGCATTGGTCCATGAAGGATCAAGTCTTGATCCTTCTAGCCAGCGACGATGGCGGCGCGACTTGGCACAAGTATCGCGAAGTCGATCGCGCTGATCTTGCCGCCGGCGATGAGCGCCTGGTGACTCCGCGTTTGAGCCTTTTGAATGACGGCCGCCTTGTCGTCATTGTAGACCATGATGATGACGGGCACTTTCACGAGGATCAGCCACCCGGCAACTGGCTCTATTGGAGCGGCGATCTCGGAGAAACCTGGTCATCGGCCCAGACGGAAAACGGGATCGGCGGATTCGAACCGGATCGCGTTCTCGATCTTCCCGACGGAACGCTCGGCGTCACCTCCCATCTTATGCGAGGGGCTAGCCAAGAATTCGCGCAGGTCCTTTGGACCTCCGACGATGGCGGAAGAAGCTGGATGGAGCGCAGCACGATCGCGTACGACGGCTATCACCGCTTTTGTGAAGGCGCCGTAGTCGCGCTGGATGGGGGGCGGCGCCTCGCCTGCGTCATGCGCGAAAATCATTCCGGCGGCATTCCCTCATTTGTCGCATTCTCTGACGATTGCGGCCACAGCTGGAGCGAGCCGAAAATGCTGCCATTCGCTTTGCATCGTCCCTATGCCAAACAGCTCGCTGACGGACGCGTCCTGGTGACTGGACGGCACGTGAATGGCGGGCTGGGAACCTACGCTTGGGTCGGCGACCTGGAAGAAGCGGCGAGCCACTACGCGGTCGGTGGACCGAGACGAAAACATGAGGCCGCGCTCATCAAGGACGCGCTGGTGGTCCAGAACCGACCTGAGCATGAATGCCGCTATACGCTGCTTCCGCCGGAATCGCCCTTCAGCGATATCGACTTTGAGGCGGAGTTGCGCGTCGAAGAGTCTGCCGGAGACCAGAATGTCGCATTCATGTCGTTATCCCGCCTGGGACAATTGCTGAGAATCGCCCCTAAGCACATATCCATAACGCGCGGACGGCACGAAGTTCGGCACTGCGTCGATATGAATCGATATCACGCGGTAGCGCTTCGGCATCGACGCGGATGGCTGCAAGTCAGGCTGGATGGCGAGACTGTTCTGCACACATGTGTCTTCCGCGAGGAGACCCCAGCCAATGACTTTCACGGCGGAGATCCCATGCGGCGGACGCAGTTCGGTCAATTGGGCGATAGCGGTCGCAGCTATTGGCGGCGCGTCTCATATCGGCTTGGCAATCCAAATCTCGATGATTTCAAGTGGGAGTGGTCCGCCTGCTCCGGCGCTTACCCGGATCAATATCAGCGCGAGCGCATGATTCAGATTCACGCCAACCACCCGGCGCAAAAGCCTTGGCCCGATCACGGTTACAGCTCATGGATCCAGCGGGACGACGGGAGCGTCTACCTGGTCGATTACAGCAACGCGGGCGATGTCGCCGATACTGCTCACCTGGTCGGGGTTGAGCTTGTACCCACTGACATCGCCTAAAGCCGTTTGGCTTTTGCGAAGACAGCTTCTATAATCTTCATCTGAATAACGATTTGGCTGTGCGCGGCGGCCGGGCGCGAGCTTGCCGTCTAGCTGTATGGTCTTGGATTATAATGGTACTCTTTCCAATGAGCTAAAGGAAGCATTATGGGACAGGTTCTCCACCCTCGCGCCACAACGACAGCGGCAACCCGCCGAGCAATACAAAATAGTCAAGAGAGCATAAGGAAGCTGGCCAAGCGCTATGGCATCAATC
>JAPOYT010000139.1:2322-2997 GCA_026706445.1 Chloroflexota bacterium | reverse complement strand
ATTTCACACTTTTACGTGGCGATCGACGCGAAATGATTTTGGTGCGATTGCCCTGGGCAATATGCAGTAGTGTATCGAATTCGGTTGAAATTCAAATGAGCCAAATCCAACTTCACCACAACGGCGCAAAGGACACAATGAAAATGGCATATTTCGCAGACAATTCTCGGCGCTCTCGCTTTTCTCGGTGTCCTCGGTGGTAAAGCTTTTTGTGTTTCAACCGAAAAGGATACACTTCCAATATGCCGGCCGTTTGCGGATTTCCTGCAATTTGCGTTATACTGAAGTGCTGTCGTCACAATTCTCCCCTGATTGCAGTCGAACGCAGGCGCATCGGCTGCTTGGCGCTTGGATGTTTCAGCGCCATTTGACTGACCAGTTGATAGCGGCAGCATAAGGCCAATGCTCTACGCGCGTGGAAAGGTTGCCTATTGAACTTGTAGCATCAAACCGTATCTGTACATGGTAGTAGCAATGAGAAATGGAGAAACAAAGATGTCAAAGCCTTCGTTAGCTTTTCGACTGATTGTTCTGCTTTGCAGTTTCCTGCTGCTGGTCGGCGGAGCTGCCGCCCAGGAAGTGATTACGCTGCAATTCTTTTACCCGGTTGGGGTTGCCGGACCATTGGCGCAAGCCATCGACGGCTATGTGGCGGAGTTCAACGCGACTCACGAT
>JAPOYT010000139.1:1836-2261 GCA_026706445.1 Chloroflexota bacterium | reverse complement strand
CATCTATACCCTGATCCAACTGGAGGGCATCATCCCGCTGGATGACTACATCGCTTCTGAAGACGGACTGGACATTGATGATTTCTTCGATGCCTTTATGGCGAACAACATAGCCGATGACCAAGTCTGGAGCATTCCCTGGCAGCGTTCAACGCCGATTCTCTATTACAACAAGGATGCCTTTGCCGAGGTCGGCCTTGACCCGGATACGCCGCCAGCGACCTGGGACGAATTGGTGGAATATGGCAAACAGCTTGTCGTCAGCGATGGCGATAATGTGACGCGCTGGGGCGTAGAAGTGCCAACATCGTTCTGGATCTTCGCTAACTTTGCGATTCAGGCGGGGCAGCATATCGGCTCGCTTGGCGACGATCCCTGCGCCGTTTACCTGGATACGCCCGAGGCGACCGAAGCGCTGGCATTCC
>JAPOYT010000139.1:0-1681 GCA_026706445.1 Chloroflexota bacterium | reverse complement strand
CGGCGCCGCAGCGATGATCTATCACTCAACCGGCAGCCTCAGCACGCTCTTGGCCAATTCGCCATTTGAAGTCGGCACCGCCTTTATGCCCGCTGGCGAGGCCGGTTACGGCGCCAATGTCGGCGGCGGCAACTATTACATCATGAAGGACATCGCGCCAGAACGCCAAGACGCCGCTTGGGAATTCATCCGCTGGATGGTGCGGCCAGAGCAAATCGGTCAGTGGGGCATAGACAGTGGTTATGTCGCGCCGCGCAATGCCGCTTGGGAGGTTGATCCCTTGATGAGCTATGCGGCCGAAGTTCCGCAAGCGTCCACCGCCCGCTTCCAGCTCGAATACGCGGTCAAGGAATTCCCGGCAACATACGGCGGCCAAGAAATTCAAGTCATAACCACCCAGGCGATTGAAGCGGTCAATACCGGCGAACAGTCGCCCGCAGACGCGTTGGCTGTGGCTCAGGAGCGCGCCAACGAAGTGCTGATCCAGAACGGTTGCGAATTGTAAGCGCGATCGCTGAATCGAATGCCAAATCAGTTTCACAGGCAGAATGGGGGTGGCGAGGCGACGTCGAGTTCGGCTCGCTCCCTCGCCATGCCCTCCTTTATGCGAACAGGCGGCGCCGTCGCCTATCTCTTCCTATTGCCTTCGCTGGTCTTCCTGGCTGTATTCACGCTTTGGCCCATCGTATCGGTGATCTGGGGCAGCTTTCACGCGCGGCGCGGGCGCAGCCAAATCTTCGTCGGTTTGGACAATTTCGAACGGATCTTCAGCGATCCCTTCAGCCAGCAAGTCATCCTGAATACAGTCGGTTACGTCACGCTGAGCCTGCTTTTGTCCGTATTTGGCGGGCTTCTGCTGGCGATACTCATGAACCAGGGACTAAAGAATATCGGCTTCTTTCGCTTCCCCTTCCTGGCGACCATCGCCATGCCGATGGTCAGCGTCGCTTCCATCTGGCTGTTTATGTACAGTCCCCGCGTGGGCTTGCTAAACGATATCCTTGGCGGCTTGGGTCTTCCGCGCTCCAATTGGCTGAGCGATCCTGACCTGGCGCTGCCGGGCTTGTTTGTCGTTTATTTGTGGAAGCAACTGGGTTACTTCGCCCTGTTTTATCTGGCGGCGCTGCAATCACTGCCGGACGATGTGCTGGAGGCGGCCACACTGGATGGCGTTACCTTCTGGCAGAAGCTGCGCCATATCATCTGGCCCCTTGTTTCTCCGACGACCTATTTTGTATCGACCATCGGCGTGCTGAACTCGCTGCAACAGGTCGATCATGTGTTTGTGCTGACGCAGGGCGGACCCAACAACGCCACCAGTTTGGCACTCTATTATGTCTATGAACAAGGCTTCAAGTGGTTCAAGACCGGTATCGCCTCCGCCATGACCGTCGTTTTGTTGTCTGTTCTCCTTACGATGGCGATTCTGCAGTTTGTTTATCTGGAGCGTCGCGTTCACTATGAGTAAGCGAAGCATGAGACCGTCCCAGTGATGAGCAAGCAACTGAGGTTTTTGCAGAAGTACCTGCCGATCGTGGCGCTGGGCATATTCGGCCTTGTCTGGATGGTGCCGCTGTTCTGGACGCTCGCTGCTGCCTTTGTGCCAACCACCGAGCTCTTGAACGGCGGTCCGCTCGTCTGGTTGCAGAACTTGCATTTCGGCGCTTTCGAGCAAGCCTGG
>JAPOYT010000010.1:211-3015 GCA_026706445.1 Chloroflexota bacterium | reverse complement strand
GTGGATGCTGTCTTCGTAAAAGACGTGCTCGACGATTTCAGTCTGATAGCTGCCTGGGATCATTTGCAGGCAGCCATTTTCGATGGTGGCTGGGTCCAGCGCCATCCAGAAGTTGAAGGGCTCGATGTCGCCATCAAGCCACAAGCCGTTGTCTTGGTGCCAGGGCGTGGCGCTGCCCGAGCGCGCCGGCTTGAGGAAGCAGCTATCGTATTTCAGCAGAATATCATCACCGAGGAAGTAGCGCGCGATCTCCAGCACCGGCTTGCCGCAATGGGCGTTATGCCAGATGAGCGGATTGCGCTGATTGAATTTGCTGAGCTTGCGGAAGCGCACTGAGCGCGCCTCGGGCGTATCATCGTTCATCGGGTCCATCGGGTCGGCGTCGGTCATGATGTCGTCGGTTTCCGGCGTCATGATGGCGTTCTTGATCACGCCCAGCATCTCGGCTGCCGTCTGCCGCGGAACCACGTCGTTCACGGTGAAATAACCGCGCTCTTGGTAGTTGCGTTCTTGTTCCGCTGTTGGTTCCCAGCCCATTTCATATTACCTTTCTTCGGAAGCCTTCTCGGCAGTTGCAAGGTTTGTCACGTAAATGCGCAATTAGTTGTCGGTGGTGCAGGCGGGCGAGCCAAGGCTCGCTCCTACATGTTCTCGATTGTATGTGTCTCTTTAACTTGGTCATGCTTTTATAATGCCTTATTGCAACTGATTCTATTTGAGTTCGATATTTCCAGTATCGGGCGCCGACGACGGCAAGCCGCCCGGCTCAATCGCCAAGGGCGGATTGGCGCGGCGCACGATTGTATCCACCGTCAACGCCAGCGCCGCCCCGCCGATTCCGTTGCGCGCAGCTGCCAGCAGCGCCGCCGCCGAATCGACCACGCCGTCTTCGCGCATATCGACGATGCGCCCGGCGCGCAGGTCATAGCCGGCGCCATTCGCGCCGTTCTGAATCTCGTCGATTACGACGCCCGGCGCTTCGTGACCGGCATTCGAAAGCAGCATCCGGCCGGGCGCTTGCGCCGCTTTCATCAGGATCTGCCAAGCCGCCTTTTCGTGCAGGTCAACGCTCTCCTGGTAGCATTGCCTCAGCTTCTTTGCGCAACGCAGCAGGGCGCCCCCGCCGCCGGGCAAAATCCCTTCCAGCAGGGCAGAGCGCAGCGTCGCGATCGCGCGCGTGATCAGTTCCCTGTGATAGCGCATCTCACTTTCGCTGCTGCCAAAGGCGTAAATCACCGCCGAGCCGCCGCGCAGCCGCCCGATTCGCGTCCGCAGCACCTGCCGCCGCCGTTCATCAGCACTCTTGGCGTAATGCGCTTCCAGCGCAGCGATTTCGCCTTCGATTTCCACCTCGTCGCCAGCGCCGCCGGCGATGATGCCGAAGCGATTGCGATCGACCCAAGCCAGTTCGCTCTCGCCCAGCATATCGCGCGCGACTGCATCCATGCTGTGCCCGGCGATTGTCCGCAGCACGCGCCCGCCGGTGATCAGCGCCAGGTCTTCCAGCGCCGCTTCCTGCTCATCGACCAATCCGGTCGGCTCAAGGTAGATCAGCGTGAAGTCTTCCATGCGGCTGTTGGCGCCTTGCGCCGCGATGATTTGCTCGGAGAAGGACTTCGCCAGGATCACCAGCGAGGCGTATCCCGCCTGAACGACATCCGTGACTAGCTTGACCAGCGCGCTTAGATCGTCCAGTTCAAAGTCGCTGATCAGCCAGGCTGTGTTTTTCAATTCGATGCGCTCGCCGATGAAGCCGTCGAAGACGATATTGGATGGGACTTTGCTCTCCCAATACGAGCCCAGAAAAAATTCGCGCCCCAATTCGCGCCCGCCAGCCTGCACTTCGACCGCGCCGTGGGGTCCGAGCAAATCAAAGACATCAGCCAGCGCCGCTGCGATATCCGGCTCGCCGCAGACGGAAAGCACGAGCCGCTCCATTTCTGCCGGCGTCTCAATCTGGTGGACCTGCCGGCGCAATTCGTCGAGCATGGTCTTCAAGCCCGCTTCCAGCGCTTGGCGCAGCAGCATGGCGTTTCCGCCGGCGCTGACGAAGCGATGGCCTTCGGCGTAAACCGTTTGATAGAGCGCCGCCGCCGTCGCCGCGCCATCGCCATATTGTTCCCGCTGCCGCCAGAGCGTCTCCCGCAGGAGCATGGCGCCGACATCGGCATCGCGGTCTTCCAACTGCAGAATGCGCCGCGCGATCGTGCCGCCGTCGTCCAACAGCTCGGGCGAGCCCGCGCGCGTCGAGTCATCAAGGGCGACCGGTCCGGTGAGTGGACCGAGCGTGGGGATGACCGCACCCGCCAGCGTGTCAATGCCGGCTTTGAGCGCTTCTCGTGAATCTTGCCGCGACAGGACGCGCGCCATGCGGCTAGCCCTTGAGTCCGGTAAGGGTGATGCCTTCGATGAATGAGCGCTGGGCGAAGAAGAAGAAAATCACCATCGGTATCGTGAACATGGCGGCCGCCGCCATCAGCAAGCCCCATTCGGCGCCATATTGCGTGAAGTAGAGCCGCAAGCCGATCGACAGCGTGTATTTGGTCGGATGCCGCAGATAAACCAGGGGACCGATGAAGTCGTGCCAGGTGTGGATGATCTCGAAGATGGCGACGGTGAGTATGGCCGGCTTGGAAAGCGGCACCGCCACCCGCCAGAATATGCCCCATTCGCTGGCGCCGTCGATGCGCGCCGCGTCGTCCAGTTCCTTGGGCAGCGTCATCATGAATTGGCGCATCAAGAAGATGTAAAAGGCGTTGCCGAAGAAGTTTGGCACGATCAGCGGCAGGAAGCTATTCAGCCAG
>JAPOYT010000010.1:0-201 GCA_026706445.1 Chloroflexota bacterium | reverse complement strand
CTGGAAGGGCAGCATCATGGTGGCGATGACGATGATGAAGAGCACGTTGCGCCCGCGCCAGCGCACGCGGGCGAAGCCGTAAGCAATGAAGGTGTTGGACAGCACCGCGCCGATGGTGGCGAAGATCGTGTAATAGGTGGAATTCCACAAGTATTGCCAGAAGGGGATGGCGTTGGTGGCGTCGATGTAATTCTCGAGGCG
>JAPOYT010000148.1 GCA_026706445.1 Chloroflexota bacterium | reverse complement strand
TCGGTGTCCTCGGTGGTAAAGCTTTTTGTGTTTCAACCGAAAAGGATACACTTCCCCAACGAGGTTCGGTCGAGGATTTGCCTTGCGTTACGCTATACTTTGCCTGCTCTATCTGCTCCTGTGCGGGCCTGCGCAAAGCCAGCCATCCGAAATCGCTGAACGCGCCCGGCTCAGCGCTCTTGCCGCTTTTCCGCAATTGGACGGCAGAAATCCATCTGTTGCTGCGCTCGCGGCGGTCAACACGACGGCGCTCGGCTGTCGGCTGATCGACGGTCTTGCGCTGCCGACGCCGATTGAGGCGTTTCGAGTTGAGTTCACGCTCGATTACGAGCCTTTCGCTTTGCACGTCTCGGCCGATGGCAACATGGTCCAGCCCTGTGATGAGCGCGTCCCCAGTTTGGGCGCGGGCGCGATCCCGCTGGTCCGAGCGCGCGCGGACAGCGATGGCGATGGCATCAGCGACAGCACCGATGCCTGCCCGCAGATCGCCGGCATCCCGGCTGGGGAGCGAGCGGGCTGCCCAAATCGCCGCGACGGCGATCGAGATGGCGATGGCAGTCCCGACGCGCGCGATCGCTGCCCGGGGCAAGCGGGCGCGGCCGCGGCCGCTGGCTGCGCGCTTATGCGCGATGAAGATGGTGATGGCGCACCGGACCACATTGATATCTGCCCGGCGGACCCGGGCGTGACGCGCGAAGGTTTCGCGCTCGGCTGCCCAGCCGATGGCAGCGGGAGCTCGCAACAGCGGCGCGCTGCTGACGATACCTGCCGCGCCAATGGCGATGCGCCGATCTACGCGGACCGCAGCGAAGATGGCGGGACAACCGGCAAATTGAGCGATGCGCCGAATCGGTCAATCATCGCGCGGACGGCGGAGATGGACTGGTATCAACTGGCGAGCGGATGGGTCAAGAGCGGTGGTCTGTGGCTATCCGGCGCTTGCTTCAATATCCCGCTGGCGAATCCCAGGCCCGGCGGCGCTACCGGCTGCTATCTGCGCCCGAGCGCGGAATACGCCAACGTCCGCCAAGCGCCGGGCGGAAAGCATGTCACCCGCCTTTACGCGAACCGGAGCTTCCCCGCGCTGGGCCGCAACCTCAACAGCGACTGGCTGTTTTTTCGGGCTGGCTGGGTGAATCGCGCGGTGCTCGCGCTTTCGGGCCGCTGCGATGAGTTGCCCATTCTCGATTCGGCAAGAGTCGCTAGCGGCGTCATTCACTTTTGCGCGCCGGATTATCCGGGTTTGCTGCCGCCCCGCATCGATATTGGCGAACGCAATGCGCGGGTCGCCTCCCATTCCATCGCCAATCGGCTGCGCGCCGCGCCCGATATCGCTGCCGAGCAAATCGGCGAGATCCCTCCACAGGCGGTCCTGGATGCCGTGCTAGACGGACCAGCCTGCAAGGACAGCCATGTCTGGTGGCAAGTTGAATCAGCCGGCGTCGTCGGCTGGACGGTGGAAAGCGATCGCAACTTCAATTACTACTATCTGGAGCCGACCACAAGTGAAGACGCGGCAATCAGAGCAAGCAAGAATCCCTTCGCGCGAACGCTTTCCTTCGCAGAGCATCCTGCGTCGAATCAGATCATCCACAGCGCCAACGCCGTCGCCATCGACACAATTGGGCTGATTGCCATCGAAGCGCCGCGCGCGATTGCCTGGTCGCCCCTTGGAACTGAATTGGCAATCGTCACTGATGACGGTTCGATCAACCGGTACAGCTATCCGGATCTCCGGCTTATTTCGCACGCCGCCACGCAAATGAATTCGCAACGAACGACTGTCACCGCCTACCATCCGCTCCGGGCGATACTGGCAATCGGCGGCGCCGACGGCTCGGTGACAACCGTCGACCTGGAAAGCGAACCGCCCGACACTGAGGCGATCGCCTTGGGCGAGGTAGCCGGTCCCGTTCGCGGCATCGTCTGGTCGCGCGCGGGGGACAAGCTGGCTGCCATCAGCGGAGACGAGAGCCTCAAGCTGGCGCGGCGCGCCGGGACGCTCAAGCTTTGGGCATTGGCGGAACCGTCGAGCAAGATACTGCTGCATTATCGCTTCCCCTACCCATTGACTGCGGTCGCGTTCAGCGCCGATGATCGATTTCTGGCAGTGACTGGGGAATCCGTCGCGAACAAAAACGCGGCGCTCTGGATTTACGACGCTGGCGAAGGCGAGCTGCTTTTTTCGAAAGCGCTGATTCCCGCGCGAGGCGGGGCGCGCGCGGTTGCGTCTCCCGACAGGACCCTAGGTGACTTCGTTTACAGCAGCGGCGACAGCCTTTACCAGATCCATGCTGAAAGTGGCGAGGATAGACGAATTTATCATCAAGCGGGCGAGCGGCTGCCCCATCTTGCCTTCCGCCGGCAGGTGATCCCGGATGCGGAAGCGCTGCTCGCCGTCGCGGCGGTTGCGCGGAATGGCGATACTCGACTGCGCATCGCCAACGCGCTCAATCCCCACTCGCCAACTGTCGCATTCGACATCGCGCCGTCCGCCATTGCCTTCAGTCCCGACGGGCGGGCGCTCGCCATCACCGATCCCGCGGCGGACCGCGTCCTTTTTCTCGGCGTCCCGCGAGGCTCGCATCTGCCCGATAAGTGATGACAGATGCGCCAGCCTGAAACGTAGCTTGAATCGTCATCTCAGAAGAAGAATATTGGCAATAGCGCCACTCCCAGCGGTTTGTCTGTATGTCTCGCAATGACAGTTTCCAAAAAACCTTTAGCGCCGAGCCTGGAGTAGTCAGACCGGGTAGTGTATCCTTTTCGGTTGAAATAGGTAAATTGCATCCACCTGACAGTCTGTAGGGGCGAGCCTTGGCTCGCCCGTCGGCGAATTAACAGTGGGCGACTCAAGAGTCGCCCCTACAAAATCATACGTACTTGAGGTTGGGGATATAATCTCGAGGATGGCTCAAAGAATTTCCACCGACTTCGATACACTTCCGTCAGACCGGACCTGATTGATTCCTAGTCAATATCGTGTTACATTGTGAATGAAGAATACTTGCATTGCAATTGAGTCGCCTTCTGGATGCCATTTGATTTTCTAAAAGTAGGTAGTTATGCTTTGAGCAAAGTTGAAAGATAAGGAGGCTACGTGCCAAATCCGCGTGATACCAAGTTGGACAAGAGACATCTTGGACTCAAAGAGAATGTGTCGAATCCATACAATGAACCTTTTAGGCCACCGCCTCTTTCAAAACCCAGACAAAATCAGCCGTCTCGGATACATACGCCAAAAGCTTTTGATAGAATTGACCGGCGTGGGGGTATTCTGGGACAGAGTGAGGAGTCTGTAGCAATGCCTCAAAATTTTTTAAGGGACAAGAGTGATCCACGCCTGACTTTGCCCACAACTGGAGCGGGTCGATTTGCCTTTATCACCGTTTTAGGGCTGTGTACGTTTTTTGTTGCACTCATAGCTGGGCGCTCCTACGGAGAGGCTATCCCTTTAGGGATTGCACTTGCTGCCATGATGACTGCCTTATTCGACTAATTTTCGCTCATGCGCAATTGGTTGTCTGCTAATTGGTACTCTGCCGCCGTCTTGTCGTTTGGGGCGGCGTTTGTAATTGCGATGTTTGCCGAGATTAGCACAGAGGCAATTGTTTCTGTCGGCAGCATCACATTACATTTTGTACGATTTGCGGCGCCGAAAACACGCTAGTTCGACATTGAGTCAGTATATCGCTGCCGCCGGCCCGCGCACCCTAACTCCGGTTGCATGGCAATCGTGCCAGTGATACCGTGTCAGAAATTGCTCAGATGCCGCAGCCATTGACCGTAATCCCTGTCAGCGCGCCGGTTCAAGATCAGCCATTTGATCTGATTGCGACCCTGAATAGCAGCCTGGACGCCACGGCAATCAAGCTCGCTGATGACGATGTGGTCGCCGTTTCCAGCAAGTACGCCTCTATCGCGGGGAATCGCATCATTGACCTGGCGAATGTCCAGCCGGCGAAGGAAGCGCAAGAACTGGCTGAGCGGTACAAGATGGATGCCGCCACGGCGCAACTCGTACTCGAAGAAGCCGATCATATATTCGGCGGCATTGAGTTGGGCTTTCTGCTGACGACGAAGGGCGGCGTACTCTCGCCAAACGCCGGACTGGATCGCTCCAATATCCCCAGCGGCAAAGCCGTGCTTTTGCCCGAAGCGCCATTTGCGCTGGCCGAGACGATTCGGCAGGCGCTGCAAAAGCGTTACGGCTGCCGCATCGGTGTGATCCTGACCGACAGTTGGCTGATGCCGGGGCGCTATGGCACGACGGGCGTCGCTATCGCCATGGCTGGTTTCCAACCGATAAAGGATGAACGGGGCAAGCAAGATCTGTTCGGCAATCCAATGGCGGTAACGCAAGTGGGCGTGGCCGATTCGCTGGCGGTTTGCGCGCAAGTGGTCATGGGCGAGCGAAACGAAGCGACGCCCTTCGCGCTCGTGCGCGGCGCCGAAATCGAGCTGACCGATTCTCCGCTTTCCGCCGAAGTCGTGTCCATTCCGTGGCGCCACTGCATCTATATCGAGTCATTGACGCTCGGAATGATACACGTCGACGCGGGCGCGAGCGCGGTATAGTAAGGGCGGGCAATCCCTCATCGAGCCGGCGCCGGCGCCCAAATGAGCAAGCAAATCGCCTTGTGCAATTTCGACAGATTTGCCGGTATTTCCGTCACCTCCCTTTGACAGCGGCTTAACCCTGCCTTACACTGGAGTTATACGATTTGGGAATCGCACACCATGCATGATTGCAGTTCTTCACATAGATGTACGCAAAAAGACGCGGAGTGACTGGCAAAGTCGCGCCGCGTTTTTTTGTCATCGGCCGGCGTCTAATTGACTAAGAAAGGAAAATGATGGACGCAAGCATGATAAACAAGATTCAGAAAGCGGGCGAATACGCCAGCCAGCCGGAACGCGTTACCTTTGCCAGTTTGATTGTGCAATTCCATGGCGCAAACAGCAACCACATCGTCAGCCTCGGGGACGAAGGCTGGTCCTGCACTTGCTCCGGTTTTGAGAAATACGCGATTTGCCCCCACATCATGTCGCTCGAGACACTGTTCAAGCCAATGCTGAAGCGCCGTCCGCTGCCCTATGCGCCGGGGCAGAATATCGTCAGCGATGTGGAAAAGGCGAAACGCTATTCACAGGAGATTGATCGCATCCACATCGTCAGTTTTGAATGCAGCTTTGAGGGCTATAACAAGACACACCAAATCACTTACGACAATGGTCACTGGACGAGCACGGCATCCTTCTTTGCCCAGCGCGGGGTCTGCAGCCATACGATGGCGCTGGAGAAGATTCTGAAGGGTTTTGTGGAGCCGGTGCGGATTCAGCCGGCGGCATAATCAAGTTGGAAAGCTAGGGCAACAGCGGGCGAGCTACCGGCTCGCCCCTACAACATGTCGAATATTTTGGCAGTTTGAATGATGAACGCGTTTGGGGCGACCAGCAGGGTCGCCCCTACATTTTTCTATCAATGAGGCAGTCGTAGGGGTCAGCCGTTGGCTGACCCGCCGCCAATACGATGCTGCCATGTCTCAGGAATTGAGACGGCTTCGCGCGTCATTGGCTCAATTGGAGCCGACGGTTGCCCTATCCCCCTCGTCTTCTTCTTCCTCGACCGCCAGCCGCGGATCGCCCGGCGCCACCTCGAAGACCGCCTGCCAGGGCTGGTAGCGCGTGTAGGTCTGGTCACGCTTGACCAGATTACCCGCTTTATCGTAGATATTGCGATAGACCCAGACATCGGCGCCGTCAGCGGCATAATCGATCTGGCGGATTTGCCCGCTGTACAGATCGGTCGCCTCCACATACTTGTCTTCCGGCGCTGGCACAAGATCGCGGATGATGGGACTCTCAATCACCGTGCGCCAATGACGCGTGCTGTAGATGCGAAATTGCAGCGCGTCTTTCGCGCCCATAAAGCTGCTTTCGATCAGCAAGTGATGCGGCGTATTGTTTTGAAAGCGAAGATCAATCTCCGGCTGCCAGATGGCGGCATCGAGTCCAGGACCGGCGCCGGCGTATTCATAATAGCCGACGCGATAGCCGTGGCTGTTGCGCTCGGTGATGGCGTAGCCGCCGCTGAAAGCCGCGCGAAACATTGTTGTGCTGACCTGGCAGATGCCGCCGCCGATGCCAGTGACGGTGGCGCCGCCGAGGATGACGCTGCCTTCGAGGTAGCCCGCTTCCGGCGTAATATCGCCGAGATGATCGTTGAAAGAGAATTCCTCGCCCGGCGCGATGATGATGCCATTTAACGCGCCGGCGCCGATGGCGATATTGGTACGTCGGTTTTGCCAGGAGCCCCAGTAGTAGGTGGTCGCTTCCGCCACCAGCTCGGTGATGCCGAGTTCCGCTGCTGTGACGCCTTCGTGATAGCGCGGCGTCAATGGCTCGAAAACCATCGCCACTCGTCGGTTCAGGGGATCGAAGATCGCCGCTTCCAAACGCGCCATTGTCGCCTCTACATTCAGCTTTCGCCCCGTTGATGATGAGGAGAGCGCTGTCAGGCTTCGGTTAATCGGATCGAAGTCGAATAGCCCGTCAACAGGCGGAGTGGACAGCGCCGGCGAAAGCGTAGCCAAGTATCGTTCAAGCGCGCTAAGGTCCAGGCTTACTTCGTAGCGCCGGCCCTCGCCGTCTGCGCGCAGCGCAACCTCCAGCGCCGAGCGAATTTGCTCTTTGCTGATGATCCAGGGTGTCAACAGGGCGCCGTTTCGGTCGGTCCCGACGAGGTGCAGCGGCGTCGAAAGAGCGGTCGCAATCTTGGCGGCCGCTTCAGCGACATTCCACTGACGCGGCGGACTTGCGTCGATGATGAGGGGGATCTCGCGCTCGGAATCCGGTGAAAGCATCGCCCTAGATAGAGCGGCTAGCGTCTTCTCGATGTCCAACCGGCGCCCGGTTTCACCGGGATCAACGCCGACCGTGACTCCATCCATACGCAGGGAGGCGTCACGCCGCTCGACATTGATTTCAGAAGCCAAGCGCTTGAGGAAGGCGCGCGCGGCCGACGGGTCGTAATTCAGCGTGACCGGCAGGTTGACGCCCTTGAACCAGGCATCGGCTTGCTCACGCAGGCTGCGCCGGCTGTCTTCGCCGCGTCCAATGCCGAAGGCGCGCTCGACCAACTCCTCGGTCGGGAAGCTGAGCCCGAGCTCACCCGCCGTGGCCGTCCAAGCGCGCCCGCCATCGCGAAAGGTATAGACAGCCTCTTCGACATGCTGAAAGCCTTGTGACAGCGCCGCCGCCGCTTCCGCCCGCGTCAGCCCGCCGATGTCGAGATCGGCAACCCGGACGCCGCGCGCGACCCGATCCTGAATCGCGATTTGGTAAGCGAGCATGCCGGCGGCGAAAACTAGAGCCAGCAGCGATATGCCCATGAATGTGAGGATAGCCAAACGCAGCAGGCGCACCAACCAGCGCGCCCGCGGCGATGGATAGTGTTTGCTCTTCATCCCTCCGCTCAAATGCGATCGCCACCGCTGTTTCAGGTTGTTGCCATCAGCAACACATCATGCTGCGGCATCGGTTTGGGATCGTCGCCGCATGAGGTCTGCCTAGGAGCGGACATTCCCGTATTGACTTCAGCGGTAAATGTCGCGCCATTGCCATCATTGAACGTGACGCGCCGCTGACCGTCGCCCAAAACATTCACCTCAGTCAGTTGCAAGTCATCGACGCCATATTTGAGCGTCTTCTCGCGCACGAGGGCTTCGGCCGCGCCCGCCGCCAAATGAGCGGCTTCGTCCAATTCGTGGCCCGCGTAGCAGCCGCGCCCGCGATATTTATGCGTGAGCATGAAGCCAGCGCGATGATTCATGACCAGGCTTTCGACATCATGAGGATCGAGATGACCGTAAACGATACCCGCGGGAAAGGCGATCAGGGTGGCCGCCATGCGATGGCCGCCGATGTGCGTCGTTTGCCAAACAAGTTCGGCGCCAGCATAATCGGCCAGCGCTTGATAAACGGGCGCGCCAAAAGCGGCGCAGCACGGATCGTGCCGGCCATTGGTGCAAACGGTGTAGAGCTCGTCGATTTCGCTCATTTCGCGGTCGCCGATGCGGGGCGCGCCTTCTTCTGTCAAGCTGGCGATTTCGAGTTCGAGCAAGTCGACATATTCAGCGAGCGCGACATGGTAGATTTTCGGATCAGTCTGGTTGGTCAGGGCGATGTAGAAATTCTTCGCGTCGCCTCGCGGGCGGCGGATGAAGAGGATTTTCGCGCGCGGCGTCAATTGCAGATGTCGCAAAATAGGCGCGAATTCGCCGGAGTTGCTGGCGGCTTTGACCGCGCTCCCGCCCCAGCCACCGTAATCCGGCAAGTTGCTCTCGATCAAGAAAAACGTATCGGCTGGTTTGAAGGTGCCGGCTAGCATTTCACTCACAGCGCGCGATTCTTCGGCGCAAGACATTGTCATCTGCATGAGAATCCCACTTTCCAGAGGCTTCCGATTTATGCACAAGTTTACCATGCGCGGCGCGGGAATGGCACAGGTTCACGACGATTATAACGCGGAAATGGCCGCGCCATTCTTTGCCAGCCGCAGCGTGATATACTTGGCTTGACGCCGTTTCCATTGTCGAAGGACTGCCATGTCATTCCTGGCGCCGGCCGCATTCGCCGCGCTGGCGATCGCGATTCCGATTCTGCTCTTGTACATGCTGCGTTTGCGCCGGCGGGAAGTGCTGATATCAAGCACCTTTCTCTGGCGGCAGGTAGTGCAGGATACGGAAGCCAACACGCCCTGGCAGCGCTTGCGGCGCAACCTGCTGCTCTTCCTGCAACTGCTGATATTGCTGCTGCTGGCGCTGGCGCTCGCCCGCCCTTTCATCATCGTGCCGACGATCAGCGCTGGCAAGGTCGCCTTGCTGGTGGACGCGTCCGCCAGCATGACCGCGACCGATATCGCGGGCGATACACGATTCGCCGCGGCCAAAGATCAAGCGCGTCAGATCGTCAACAGCATGAATCCGCAAGACATCATTTCGCTGATCCGCGTCGGCGATGTACCCGAGCCGCTGACATCATACACCGCCGACAAGAACGAACTGCGCCGCGCCCTAGCGGACATGGCTGTTAGCGAAGGACGAGCCGACTGGGATACGGCGCTGACGTTGGCGGCGGCCGGCGCCGCGGGAGCGCAAGACTTCAGCATTGTTATGATATCCGATGGCGGCCTTGGCGACACAGCCGGCCTGCCAGCCAATATCCCGCAGCCGATCTATCTGCCAGTGGGCGAATCATCAGGCAATGTCGGCATCACTGCGCTTGCTACGCGCGCGCTCGCTGGTCAGCCGCCGCAGCTCTTCGCCCAAGTGACCAATTATGGCGCTGAGCCAGCCGATATCTCGCTGGTCATCCGCCTGGATGAGGTGCTGCGCCTCTCCCGCAGCGGGACGATTCCACCGCGCAGCCAGCTTCCGATTCCTTTCGATGAACCGATTGCCGAACCCTTCGAGACGCTCTCGGCTACGCTCACTTTCGATAGCGATGCCGAAGATTATCTCGAATTGGACAATCGCGCCTGGACTGTGCGGAACCAAGCCAAAACGCGCCGCGTCTTTTACGTCTCGCAGGGCGAGAACCTCTTCCTCGAGCAAGCCTTGCGCAGCCTGCCCGGCGTTCAGACCTTTCGCGGCAACGCCGAAAACAGAGGGCTGCCCGCTGAGCCATTTGATCTGTATGTCTTTGACGGCTGGCTGCCTAACGATTTGCCCGGCGGCGATATGCTCATCATCAATCCGCCAAATTCGACAGCGCTTTTCTCGGTTGACGAATCGCTTCCGGCTACCGATGAGATCGAGATTTCCACCGAAGAATCGCCGATCACATCCTTCGTTGTTTTGGACGAGATGAGTTTGCTGCAGTTTCGCGCCATTGACGCAGACTGGGCGCAGCCGCTTATCCGCGCCGGGGGAGAAGCCATTGTGGCGGCTGGCGAAGTCAACGCGCAGCAGATCGCGATCCTGCCCTTTGACCTGCGCGACTCGAATCTGCCGCTGCTGATCGCATGGCCTGTGCTGATGGCGAACCTGATGGACTGGTTCTCGCCCTCCGACATTGTCTCGCTGCCGGATGGCTTGACCGTCGGCGACGTGCTGGTGATATCGCCACCGTTGCTCGCCGACGGCATCCGCGTCACGACGCCCGATGGCACGATCCACGACCTGCCGGTGGAGGGCGACATGGTTGCTTTTGCCGAAACGGGAAAGCTGGGGCTCTACCGCCTGGAGGTGCTGCAAGCGGGTGAAGTGACCAGCGCGCAGAGCTTCGCTGTCAATCTCTTCGCCACCGGCGAGAGCGATATCGGTCCCGTGCCAGAAACCGACCTGCAATTGGGCGGCGGGCTGATGGCGGCCGAAGCCGATGAGCAACTGGGCACACAGGAATTCTGGATGTGGTTGGCGCTGGCGGCGCTGCTGCTGCTCGCTATCGAGTGGTATGTCTATCACCGGCGGCTTCAAGTGCCGACCGTGCTCAACCCGGCGCCACGACGCTTCAGATTTCCATGGCGAGGGCTTCAAAGTTCTTGAGCTTGATCACGGATTCCAGCAGTTTCCCCGCATCGGTATAGCAGATATTCTGCAGATAAACATTTTCAATGTCGGTCAGCGTGGCGAAGTGCTCGTCATGATCGCGAGCGGCCAGCGCGCCGACGATGATGGCCGGCTTTACAATCGTCTGTGTAATGCCGGGCAAGACCGAAAGTTGCTCGCGAATCACGTATTCCGGATCGATGCGGAGTGACTCGGGCAGGCGGTCGTATTCGATCGGCTCGCTTTCACTTTGCGGATATTCAATATCGGCGAGCCATTCCGCTTCAATGTCGCCTCGGCCAAGGCGATCCACCGTACGGCTAAAGTTGTCGGAATAGGGGATATTGCCGGGCAGCAGAAACTGCGCCGGCGGCGAAGAGCGGATGACCAGCGTGCCGTAGACATGGCAGCGGCGGCCGAGAAAACGCGCGATATTCGTTTGAATCTCCGGCAGCGCGCGGATCGTTGCGCGCTCGGGCATTGCCTGATCCAAGCGAACGCCGCGCTCGCCAACATAAAGCGTGAATTCCACCCGGTAAACAGCGGCGGTCAAGATCTTGACGGCGGGTTCGGAGGCCGACAGCGGGCGGGGCAGCACACGAACGCAAGCGCGCACGGCATCGTGCACGCGGTAGGTCTGGAAGCCGGGGAGGTGACGCGGATTCAAACGCGACAGACCATGCCACAAGGTGGAGTCGCTGCTGATGGCTTCGGCGCGAATGGCGCGGTTTTCCGGCTCATCTTGCTTCACCAGCCAAACCTGCTGGAAGCGCGATACGCTGCGATCGTAGTTGGTGATGAGCAGGATGCCATCGATGTTCACGATCTGATCGGCATAGCCATCCGGGTGATCCAGGATGTCGGCAATACTGGCTTGCATTTCCAAGCCTGCGCTAGCTTCGTACAGCTTCATTATATCAGTGTTTGCGGGCGCGCCATTTGCTCAAGCGAAGTGTTTGCGCAGCCTGCGGAAGAGCGGCGCCCGGTTGCGATAATCCAGATTCTAAGAACCTAAATCAAGTCTGCCATCATCTTTGCACCACGCTGTCTCCCATACCTTGATGGCAACCTTAGGGGCTTGCCTCGCAATAGATCTTCTATTGAATATCCTTGGATCGTGGGATACGTCTCGTAGTCATCCGACCAGACTTCACGACTTCGCTGATTTTCGACAGTTCGCATTTGGTCTTGAAAACAAACCATTATCCCCGCTACCGCTTTTTTGCGCCGAACTGTCTCGCTCAGGGCTTTTACTGAATCAGGAGTAACATTTCCGCCTTTGACTTGTATGATTGCATATTCCTCGGACACTTTCTGATTGCGAACCACGTCAATAATCATGACGCCATCAACGCCGCCGTCTGCACCGCGAGCGCCAAGGTCTTTATACAGCCCGTTCGCACCAATTGCACCGCATACCCATTTTTCAAACTCGAACTTATCTCGAAAAGCAAGTTCTCTTGCCTCCCTTATCGTAGTAGGAATACCCCACGAGTAAATGTCTCTAGGGGCCAGCTGGATGAAATTATGTAGAATTCGTTCACGAACTAAGCCGCTGCTAAACGCCGAGATATCTATACCTATCCAATTTCGTTCTAGCAATTCCGCTGCATGTAATGTTGTTCCACATCCACAGAATGGGTCCAACACTAAATCGCCCTTTTTGCTACTTGAACGTATTATGCGTTCCAGTAATTTCAGTGGTTTTTGGGTAGGGTAGCCTAGCCTTTCACGGTCATTCCGAAACAATGACTTAATGTCCGACCAAACATCTCGCATGTCGACCATCCGATATTTCTGGCCCGGACTCCCGACCTCACAAAGATCACAAACGTGGTCTCTGAGTACTCCTAGGCCTTTACCGCTTTTCGTGTGTGGCTCTGGTAATGTTCTTACGTACGATTTTTCCTTTGGCAGGTCAAAGAAATGGTTATCGGATTTGCTGTAAAACAACACGTTATCATGTTTTCTGCCAAACCAGTTTCGTGAATTTCCACCTGTCTTATATGACCAAACGATTTCGTTTCTAAAGAATCTCCGCCCAAAAACCACGTCCATTATGAGTTTCAAATAATGGCTTGCTGTAGGGTCACAATGTATATATATGCTCCCAGTGTCTTTCAAAACTCGACGCATGTAGAATATCCGAATTCCCATATTCAACACATATGCCGCCAAACTTGATTGCGCGTCTGTTCTCCCCCCGTATGTATTTTCAATATCACGTGCAAGCAAAACGATATTCGCCAATGTACGGGTGTTGGGGCTCGACTCCAACTGTCCTAATAGCTGGTGGTCTTTCTCATCCCAAGTCCAAGTGTCATGGAATGCTCGCACTGGGGACACATTATCGTCATGCCGAGTAAACGGTAAATTATAGTAACTATTCGAATTAAAAGGGGGATCAAGGTAAATCAAATCGACTGAATTGTCTTCAACATAATCTTGAATGATGTCGAGGCAATCACCAGTATAGAGTGTACGCATCACTTGGATTTCCTTTCAGTCTTTATTGATTGCGAATAGATTTCTTGCAACTGGACGGTTCTTTGTAGAATAGCTGCCAATGAGTTAACTTCATTTCAATTCATCCTCAAATTATATCAGTGTTTGCGAGCGCGCTTGTTGCTCAAGCGAAGTGTTTGCGCAGCCTGCGGAAGAGCGGCGCCCGGTTGCACTTCTTTAAGTCGAAGCTGTCGCAGCCGTGGAAAGCCATAAACTCCTCGATGGCGCGGATCAAGCCGCGGTTTAGCGCGCCATTCAGTTTGACGCCGCGCTCCAGGTGCAAGTTGTTGAAAATAAGCCGCTTCTTCTTGCGGTCGACCTTGGGGTCGATGCGCCCGATCAGTTCGCAGCCGTGCAGGATGGGCATGACGTAATAGCCGTAGACGCGCTTGGCTTTGGGCGTATAGACCTCGATGCGATAGAAGAAGTCCCAGAGCGTCTCATCGCGATGGCGATCCCAAAAGAGGTTGTCGAAGGGCGACAGAAAGAGCGTCATTTGCGGCTCATGCTCGCCCGCCTGGATCGCCTCGAGCAGCGCCAGGTCGTCGCGGTGGATGTAAGCTGCGTCTTTCCAGCCCTCGACTTCAACCGGCAGCGCCGTCCCCGCGTTGCGCATATCGCCCAGGATGGCGGCGGCATCGCGTTTGTATTGGCGGTAGTAATCGGCGATATGATTGCTCGTGCCGATGCCAATATGGCGCAAGCCGCGCTCTATCGTCCAGCGGCGGAAGTCTTCAATCGACTTGTCGAGCGTAAATTCATGGCGGGCGAGGACGCGCTCCGGCAGGTCGTAATAGCGCTGGAACTTGACACGGTGGCTGACCATCAGTTCGCCGTAGTCGAGCAGGTACTCCAGCGCCACTTTGGTCGGCTTCCAATTCCACCAGCCGCCTTCGCCCTGGCGCTCGCTTTCAAAGTCTTTGGAGGACATGGGACCGCGCTGTCGGATCGTCTCCAGCACATTTTCGATTATGGGACCCATGTCAATGTCCAGCCGGTCCACCTGCCACTGGCTCTCGTTGACCCGCTTCTGCCGGATGTAAGCGTGATACCAGGGGTAGTGCGCCGTTGGCAGCTGGCACATGGCATGCGCCCAGGTTTCGAAGAGGAAGCCGCTGTCGAGCAAGGCGTCCAACTCGGCCGGGTCATAGAGTCCGACGCGGGCGAGCATGACGAGGTAGTGGCTGCGGGCGACCACGCTGATGGAGTCCATCTGCAGCAAGCCGATGCGCTCGATGACGCGTTTGAGAGCGGCTTGGTCGCTGGATGCGGGGCGCTGGTGGAGTCCCTGCTTGTAGACGCTGAGCCGCTTGACATGGTCGCGGGTGGCGTGGATGGCTTGGGTCATGGCGGGGAGTTTAGCATGAGGCAGGGCATCTTCACCACCGAGGACACCGAGGCGAATGAGAGCACCGAGAGTAATGCATGATTATCGATAATTCTCATGATAGGCGGAAACTTCTTTTGTATCACAAAATTGATAATCATTCTTTGTTGGACGGCATTGGTTTTTGTTGGACGGCGAAACATTTTTTGTCCAATTGGATATTGGAATCCGTTTGAAATTGACGAGTTGACAAGGCGTGCTTGGAACGAAAGGTAGCATAGATGGGTTGTATGCGGGCGAACGGATGTACGCGGGTTTCAGATTTGAAAATGACCCCGTCACACACGAGTTAAGATCATTTAGTCGGCGCGGCATGTACGAGTTGTAGCATTCCAAATATACTCTGTCTTTGTGAGTATTCTACGCAGAAAGTGCAGAATGATCGACAAGCTGGTTAATTGGCAGAAGAGTCTTGAGGAACAATATGGCATGTTGACGAGTCCGGCAAAGAGGCTTCTGCTTGGGCTGATTCGACTCGGAGTTTCTTTTGTTGTCCTAATCATAATGCTGATGCACCTAGCGGAGCTTTTAAGGGTTGACGTATACGTGATTGCTTTGGGTGTTGCGCTGTTCTTGCTGTGGTTTGGTGAAAGTCTGTTGAAGCGATTCAACAAGGTCGAGGGCTTTGGATTCAAGCTGGATATAAGACATGTCGAAGAACTGGAACACAAAGTTGACAGTACCCGATTCCGTGAATCTGAGATTTCTGAACGAATTGAGGAACCTGGACCGAAAGAGGGAGAGGAAACATCCGGCGACGATACTATTTCGGACGCAACTGGGTTAAGGGTTGACGACTTTTCGGAGATTTTACAAATAACGCGGTCAAATGTTGCACTGAGTCTTGCCGCTCTGAGAATTGAGTTGGAACGGGAACTTATCCGATTGACCGGCGACGATCCTCGTGGATCCTCTCATCGCGGCGGCGTATCTCGCTTGACACGAGCCCTAGTAAGCAGAAACATACTGACCGAATTTGAGGGTTCATTAATTCTAGAATTGACAACCATTCTGAATAAGGCAGTTCATGCTCAACAGATTGATGTTGAGGCTGCGGAAAGAGCTTTGGATGTGGGCATAGACATTCTTCATACACTAAAGCGCCTACGTGTTAGAGATACCGGCAGAGGTGACTAAGGCCGAACAAGTGTGCCGAAAGTACTTGGATTGGGAAACCCGCACTAATCCTTGAACCGAGACCGTTCTGGGGATGATGCACACATTGCCAATTCGGGAACATGGCCACGTTCGAACATGGAGATTTGTACGTGAGTCTATCGACACTAGCGATATATTCAGTTGATCACCCTCTCTCACTCCAACACCAGCTGACTCGCCGAACTGAATAACCGCCGAACCGCCAGCCAAGCCGCGCAGTCTGTCCCTAGACCGCATGTAGCGCTATAATCTGAATGCAGCTAACGCGAAGGGCAAGCCCTCATGGAAGAAACAGTCGAAAGCATCAACCTCATCACCCGCGAGCCCGGTGTCTGCGGAGATAATAAAGCGACCACAGTCGGTTAAAGGTGCTGCGAGACAAGTTTTTCGCTTCGGAGTCGACGGAATGAAAAACCTCTTATCAAGCTCCGCGAGCTTTGTGGTATCGATTGTAGGATTTCTCCTTTACTGTGCGTTTCTACTACTCTATGGCGCGTTCCTGTTGATTGTTTCCCTTGTAATTGCGGGATTTGGTTTATATATCATGCTGGTGATTGGCGGTGGGCTGTTGGGTTTGTCGTTCGGGGCCTGGCCATTTCCTGCGGACATCGACGCCATCCTCCAGGGTTACGTGGACATCTTAAACGGTGTGGTTCAGTGGATTTCCAGCCTACTGTAGGTTAGAGCTTATTCTCATATGCTCCTATCAGTATACGCCTGATGGCGCGGGTGAACGGGGCATAATTGCGTTGCTTCGCCGGCCGATAATTCATCCTAAATCACGTAATACTGTTACCACTACTCCAGCACCAACTGATGCACGGGCGTGAAAAACTACCGAAACGCCAGCCAAGCCGCGCAGCCTGTCCCACGACCGCATGAAGCGTTATAATCTGAATGCAGCTAGCGCTAAAGGCAGGCTCTCATGGAAGAAATAGCCGAAAGCATCAACCTCATCACCCGCAAGCCCGGCGTCCGCGGCGGTCGACCTTGTATCAAAGGTACGGGCCTGCGCGTAACCGATATCGTCGTCGCGATGCGCTACCACGAGCGTACGCCTGAGCAGATCGCTGAGGGCTTTCAGGTCTCTTTGGCTGGGGTATATGCCGCGCTGACCTATTACAACTTGCACAAGGATGAAATTGACGCAGACATCGTTCAACAAATAGAGAAGGCCAGAGATTTAAGGGATAGAGGCGTTGGAAGCAAACGACCTTCGCTTTTATCTTGACGAGCATTTAGATGTTGAGATAGCGCGCCAAATGGTCAGGCAGGGCATAGACGTTATCACCGTACCCGAACTGCAATCCTTTGGCGAAGGTGATCCGAGTCAATTGGTGCGCGCGACCGACATGGGTCGCGTCTTTTGTACGCATGATAGCGACTTGGTAGAATTAGCAAGTCAAGGCATAAAGCACAGCGGAATAGTCTTGGGACAGCAGGATAAGCACTTCATCGGGACGTGGGTCAAATTTCTGCAAAAGATGACGGAAGATTATCGTCCCGATGAAATGGTCAATATGGTGGTCTACGTGAAGATTTTGGGTTGACCCGGCCGCGTCTTAATCCAAAAGGTGGGATTACTCCAACACCAACTGATGCACGGGACTGAAGAATTGCCGGTAGGTCAGCCAGGCGGCGATTAGCCCGGTGAAGACGGCCGCGCCCACCAGCATATACATCACGATGATCTGCAGCTGCACCGCCTCCAGCGGGCTGGCGCCGGCGAGGATCATGCCGGTCATCGCGCCGGGCAGCTTGATCAAGCCGACGGTCTTGGTCGTATCGATGATCGGCGTCATCGCGCTGACGATGGCGCGCTGAAACTGGGTCAGCGAGGCTTGGCGGCTGGTCGCGCCCAGCGCCAGTTTGCTCTCGATCAGATCGCGCTGGTCGTAGAAGTCGCTGCTCAGGCGTGTGATGACCAGAGTGGCGGTCGTCATTGAGGTGCCGACGATCATGCCGCCGATGGGTATGATGTCCTTGGGCACGAACTGGAAAACGCCAAGCGCCACCAGCAGCGCGATGGTCAGCCCCGAGCCGATGCCGATCGCCAGGAATGCGACCATCACGGCGTTCGGCGTCTTTTTGGCGCGCGCCCCGCTGGTGCGTCCGCCGATAGTGATCATGACCAGCAGGATAGCGATGGTGAAGAGCGGGACGTCCATTTCGAAGACGAGCTCGAGCGCATAACCGATGGCGATCAACTGGATGAAGCTGCGCAAGGCGGCGATGGCGAGGTCTTTTTCCAGGTCGGAGCGCTGCCAGCGCGAGATGGCGGCGGCGATGAAGACGAAGGCGATCGACAGCAAGACGCGGTCGATGCCGGCGAGTTCGGCGAATATATCGGGCATGGCGCTGCCTCCTTATATCTGAGATAGGATGCTTGCGATATCAATTCTAGCGTATGTTGGGTGGACGCTCGGCGTGTAACTACTCTCCGAGGCTTGTGCCTTGGTCCCTTCGACCCAATCGCAAGACATAACTCTCGGTGACCTCTGAAACCTCGGTTTCCTCGGTGGAAAAGTCCAGCGCCCCGCTACCAATTCAGCGCGCGATTCTTGAAGGGTACGAGCGCCATGATTACCGCGTGGGTGTAATAGGCTTCGCGGTCGACGAGGTCGTCGGTCAGCAAGCCGATGGCGCCGTTGGCTTGCTTGGAGTTGTCGCGCCCGAAGACGCGGTCGTCGGCGTGGCCGAGTTCGAGATCGCCGCGCACCAGCTCGGCGACTTCCTGCGGCAGATAGAAGACGGCGGTCTGCCCCAAACCGCTGAGGCCAGCGCGCCCCAGGACGTGCACACGGGCGAAGCAGGTCATGCCGAGGGGACTGTCCTCGATGCCGCCTTCGATGCCGACCCAATAGTCTGAGTCGGGCCGGGCGGCGTGGGCGTTCTCGGCACGGTTTCGCGCGCCGTCCATAGTTTCGCTCAGCGATGTCGGCTGATCTGGCGCGCCGGAGGGCACGGAGACGCCGTCCACGCTGAAACGCTGTTGCGGGAACATCTGCTGGAAGGCCGCTTGCGCCGCATTGAGCTTGACCGGATTCTGCGACGCGACTGTGATATGAGGCATGGTTGATTCTTTATGACTTTCAAGTTTCTCGTGCGAAGGAGTGATAAACAGCTTGTGGAAAGCGGGCGAGCCACCGGCTCGCCCCTACAGCGCTATCTTTTGTTTTGGTTTTACATTTTGCCGTCGGCAATTTTCCATACTTGCCTGGAACTATTTTTGGAGTCCTATTCCACCAATCTAGCAGAAGCTGCGGGGCGCTCAAGGGCTGTTGTCAGAATGGCGGAGGCTGGTACACTGGTATTGTAGGCGATTGCGAGGGAGCCGGATGTTAGGCGACAGATCCAAAGCGATTACCATCACCAAAGCTGAGGCGGCTGATCTGGTTGATCTCTCCGATTTCATCAAGCCATTCGTCGACAGCGGCGAGATCTTGCCGCGGACCTATGACGAACTGGAATACCTGCTGGAGACCTTTTTCATCGCCCGCCTTGACGGCCGGCTCGTTGGCTGCGCCGCGCTGGAAATGTACAGCAAGAAGCTATGCGAGATTCGCAGCCTGGCGGTGGCTCCGGGCGCGCAGGGGCTGGGCATCGGCAAGGGATTGGTGGCCGCCTGCGTCGACTTGGCGGCGCGCGAGGGCGTCTACGAGATCATGGCGATCAGCTCGGCGGAAGAATTCTTCAAGTCCTGCGGTTTCGATTTCACGCTGCCAAGACAGAAGCGAGCCTTCTTTCTGCAAACGCGCGATGAGATGTGAACGGCGCCAGGTCCCCAATACAAGTGATCGCCCTTGAGTGAACCGCGCTGACTCGCTGGCAGTTGTTGGCGCGCGTTATAATTCCTCTCAGCGATTGGCTAGAATCTTGGACAGTCGGAAGTCTATGCCGCGAGCGAATTTTCAGCCGCTAACTTTTGGAAGGGAGGCGAGCCAATCTTTCCGCAGGCGGCTTGAGCGCTTCGCCAATGGGATTGTTTCTCAAAGCGACGGGGGATCGGGTTGAAGGCAATTAAGATCGACGTCCTGACGCTTTTCCCGGATATGTTCAGCGCCGTCATGTCCGAGAGCATGATGTGGAAGGCGCGCGACCAGGGGCTGCTCGACTTTCAGGTTCATGACATCCGCGACTATGCGGGCAACAGGCAGCGCAAGGTCGATGACGCGCCTTACGGCGGCGGCGGCGGCATGATTCTCAAAGCCGATGTGCTGACGCGCGCGATTGAAGCGGTCAAGGCGGAGGATGGCGCGCCGGTGATATTGCTCTCGCCGCAGGGCCGCCTGCTCAGGCATGAAGTGGCGTCTGAACTGTCTCAGCAGCCGCGCTTGATTCTCGTCTGCGGGCATTACGAAGGCGTCGATGAACGCGCCATTGAACTGGCGATCAACGATGAAATCAGCATCGGCGATTATGTGCTGACCGGCGGCGAACTGGCGGCGCTGGTGCTGATTGACGCGGTTGTGCGGCTGATCCCCGGTGTGCTGGGCGCGGAAGGCGCGCAGCAGCGCGACAGCCACGCCGATGGCGCGCTGGAGGGACCGCATTATACGCGCCCGTCAGCGTTTCGCGGATTGGGCGTGCCGGCTGTTTTGACCAGCGGGCATCATGCCGAGGTCGATCGCTGGCGGCGGCGTCAAGCGCTGAAACGCACCTGGGAGCGGCGCCCCGACCTGCTCCTGAACGCGCCGCTGGACGACGACGACCGCGCTTATCTGGCGCAACTGGAGGACGCGGCGGGCGACTAATTCTGCAAGCCGGCCTGGTCGCCTTCGGCGAAGGCGAGGGCGCGTTTGTCGCCCGTTTCCGGGTCGAGCATGGCGGCGACCGTATCCTCGCGGATGACGCGCCCGCCATCAAGCAGCAGCACGCGGCTGCCGACGCGGCGCGCCTGCTCAATCGCATGAGAGACCCAGATCATGGTCAGATTCGTAGTCTCGCGCAGGCGCATCAGCGTTTCTTCGACGTGGTTGGTGGCGATGGGATCGAGCGACGAAGTTGGCTCATCAAGCAGCAGCAGCGAAGGATTGAGCGCGAGGGCGCGGGCGATTGCGAGGCGCTGTTCCTGCCCGCCGGATAGCGCTGAGGCCGGCTTGTCCGCCAATGCTGATTCCAGCGAGACCTGCGCCATCAGATCGAGGATGGCCGCGCGCGACAGCGTCTCGCCCTGAAGCAGCGCGCCGAAAGCGATATTGTCGGCGACTGTGCCTTCAAAGGCGGCCGTCTTCTGAAACATCATGCCAACCTGGCGGCGCAACTCAGTCACCGGCATGTCGTAGATGGAGCGCCCGGCCAGCTCGATCGCGCCCGAATCGATATCGTTGAGGCGATTGAGGCAGCGCAGCAACGAGCTTTTGCCGCCCCCGCTGGGACCGATGACGACGAGCAGGTCGCCCGCGGCGACATCCAGCGAAATGTCATGCAGGACGGTCGCGCCACTGCGTTTGAGGCTGAGCTTGCGTATGGAGAGCTTGGGCATTGGACCTAGCGCGAACGTGGTCAAAGACAGGCTATTCTAGCGCGCTGCAAATAGGACTTACAGTCCCATCCAGACCAAAAATGGGACTGTATCACCAAGTACATCAAGCGATGCCTTAGCGCCAAGACCAAGAGTCTTGGCCATCGCGTTTGAAGCCAGGCGGCGCATTAGCGACACAAGACTCTGCAAAGCTTGAATCGCTTGGATCCCGCAGAAAAGCGACTTGAGAACGCTCGGCGGTGAATGCCGCTATCATGGTTTCTACAATGTAGGCGGTTTGATATTCGGCGCGCCAGAGCATTCCTTCCTTCATGGCTTGGTTTGCCAATTCCTCGCGCCCTTGCTGTCTAGCCAGCGGACGCAAGATATCCCAGTCGATCGAGTGCACTGATGGGCTGCGGCTCTCTTCGTCCTGATCGACATTCGTGATGCGGCAATCCAGGAGTTGAGCTGCGGGCAAGACAATGGTGTAAGTTTTGTGCACAGAATCATATATGACCGAGCTCGGCAAGATCTTATGCGTCGGGATACCAGCCACAACACGGCCCTCGACGCTGTGAGTTGCAGCGTGCCATTTGTTATTCAAGACGCCGGCGTTGACATTTACGCGTACTTCGGCGCTGAATCCTTCGTTTAAGACTTCCAGTTCCTGCATTTCGAGCAACTGCTCGACGATGCGAAGCTGGTTTACGACATGTTGCGGCAGTTCGTCTTCTGGCTGCCACAACCGATAGATATTTCCGCCCAGATTACCGTCGTTCAGAACCGCGAACGGCGGCGAAGGGAGTACTCCCACTTGCGCCATTGCGGTTGTGGACACGAACAACAATGCTGCCAATGCGAACAGTAAGGCATAGCGCTTAAGCCCATTCATCTGCCAACTATCCTTCTTGCGTTTGCAAATTACTTTGAACGAAGAGTAACGCGCTTCTCTCTACTTCCCCGTAACAATTGTAGTGTCAATATTCACAAATGCAAGCGTAAATTCTTGTGCAAACTATATGAATAGTGTAAGAGTATTGGTCAGCTTGGTAGCGACGGACTCAAGCATTTTAGCCAGCAGAACCTTTTGCATGGAGATGAAGATCTACTAATTCGGTGGCGGCCGCTCTACCGCCGGAAGGTTCTGCAGATGCTCGTTGAGCTCAGCCAGCGCGCGGCGCAGCGCCGGCGACGAAATCGCAGCAGCAGCGGCGAATTGACCGATGCGGTACTGGTCGTTCAGATTGCTCGACTGCACCACGGTCATCGAGTGGGGATCGTCGAGGCGGATCAAGCGCGGGTATTCTTCCAGCAGATTGTGGCGGAGCATAGCCAAGCTGGTTTCGAGTGAGGTTTGCCGGCCGTCGAGCTTGAGGCGCAGCGCCGCTGCATCGACTTTTGCGGCAGCGGCGGCGCGCTCGGCAGCGTTCAGCAAGGTCATGCTGGCCGCGATCCAATCTTCGAGCGCGCGAAAATGCGGCGGCGCAAGCGATTTTCCGCGCAGGGTCAGACGCAGCGCTTGGACAAAGGCGCGGGCAAAACGGATCATGGTCTTTTTGCCGCTTGCAAGAATTCAATGGCGTCGCGCGCCGCTCGCGTTCCCGCCAGGATTCGCTCATCAAGGCCGGAAACGCCGTTGGACGATGGCGATTCGCGGCAATAATCGCTGCCGATGAGGCTAATTCCAGCTGGCAGCGAGTCGCGGATGGCGCGCAAGTTTTCACGGTGGTCTTGGTCATGTTCTGACAGCAGGTCGGCTTCGAGCCAATGATCGGCGCGCGCTACCAGAGGAGAAGCACAGCAGCCCAAATGCCGCGTCACGACGATGATAGCTTCTTGCGCCGAGGTATTGCTGGAGAAGCGCAAACCAACCTGTATCAAGCAATGATCGCGGTCAGGGACGCGCTCCGGTTGATCGGTAGCAATGATGAAGGGGAAGGACTCGTCAAGGACGCCATCCATTGACGCGGGCAAATCGCGCTTGCGAAAGCCGAGCGAGACGCGCCGGATGGAATCGTAGCGGAAAGCGGTCAAGCGCTCAGCCGCCTCCGGCGCCAGATTCCAGAGCATGCGGGCGGCGTAGCGAGCGGGAACAGCCAGGATCAATGCGCCGGCATCGAGCATGATGCCGTTTTCAAGGCAGATGGTGAAGCGATTCCGCAAGCGCCCGATGGAACTGACAGCCATGCGCATCAGGCGGCCGCCTTGCAGGCAGTCGGCGAAGGCGCCAATGAGAGATTCCGCGCCATGGCGAAAGACGCAGACATCGTCGCTAATTGGCAAGATCTGCTGGTCCAATTCGAATTCCGGCGGCAAGACACCGGCGGGTCGGCGGAAAGCGAATGCGCAGGCATCCATAATGAAGCCGCCTTCAGCGGTACTGCGGATGCCGCCACCGAAGCGCCGCTTGACCTCGATGACGGTGTAAGCGGTCCCGCGTTTTTCCAGTTCGTAGCAGGCGGCGAGTCCGCTAAGTCCGCCGCCTATGACCACTACATCGCGCATGGTAGGTTTTTTTTCACCACAGAGGGAACAGAGGAAACACAGAGAACACAGAGATGGCACTGTCTGATTGGTGATGCTGTCATATCGGCGATGTCACCTCTGATTCTTGTTGGCGGTAGTGTATCGAACTCGGTTGAAATTCAAATTAGCCGAATCCAACTTCACCACAAAGGCGCAAAGGACACAAAGAAAATGGCATATTTCGCAGACAATTTCTCGGTGCTCTCGCTTTTCTCGGTGTCCTCGGTGGTAAAGTTTTTTGTGTTTCAACCGAAAAGGATACACTTCCTTGTTGGCCACCGGAGGAATCATAGCGCAATATCGAGTATAATACGCGTCGTGATGCAAATGGATGATGAGGCATGAACACAGACAGCCCACACATCCAGCGGCTTAAACAAGCAGGCTATCGACTGACGCAGGCGCGGCTGACCGTGCTGGCCGTGCTGGAAGCGGAGCATGGGCATATCACTTCGGCTGATGTGCTGGAGCGGGTCGAGGACCTTAACCCGGCGATTGGACGCGCGAGCGTCTTCCGCACGCTCGATCTTTTCACGCAGTTGGGCGTCATCCGCCCGACCTACATCAATACCAGCTTAACGCCAACCTACGTCATGATGCATGGAGGCCACCATCATCATGTCATCTGCACCGACTGCAAACGTTTCTTCGAATTTGACGACTGCGGCATGGAAGCGCTGACACGGAACCTGGAGGAGACGCTCGATATGCGCATCAGCGGTCATTTGCTGGAGTTTTATGGCGTATGCTCGGATTGCCAGAATGGGCCGCTGGCGGCTTACGAGTCGACAGACTAAGCGGCGGCAATGATGACTGAAGTCTTCATCGCAAGCGCGGTACGGACGCCGATCGGCAAGATCCGCGGCGCGCTCTCATCTGTGCGGCCTGATGATCTGGCGGCGCTGGCGATCAGGGCGGCGGTGGAGCGCGCCCGCGTCGCCCCGGCCGAGATTGAGGAAGTCTATTTCGGCTGCGCCAATCAAGCGGGCGAGGACAATCGCAACGTGGCGCGGATGGCGCTGCTGCTGGCCGGTTTGCCCGATACGGTTGCGGGCGTCACGATGAATCGACTCTGCGCCAGCGGCTTGAACGCGGTCAATCAGGCGGCGCGCGCGATAAAGGCGGGCGAAGGCGATGTCTTCGTCGCTGGCGGCGTCGAGAGCATGAGCCGGGCGCCCTATTCGCTGCCGAAGAACCCGATCGGCTTTGGACCGTCGGGCAACGTCACTGGTTGGGATACAACTTTGGGCTGGCGTTACCCCAATCCCAAGCTGGCGGCGCTCTATCCGCTGGAGGCGATGGGCGAGACAGCGGAGAACATCTTCGAGGCGAGCCGCGCTGGCGAGATTCGCGGCGGCGAAATCACGCGGGAGGAGCAGGATCGCTTCGCGCTGCAGAGCCAGGAACGGGCGATAAACGCGATCAACGAAGGTTATTTTCAGCGCGAGATCATCCCGGTCGGCATTCCGCAGCGACGAAGTGATGACTTGATCGTCGATACCGACGAGCATCCCTTCTACCGGCGGGCGAATGGACGCTACGAAGTGGCGACAAGCGAGGAGAAGCTGGCAAGTCTGCGACCGGTCTTCCGCGAAGGCGGCACGGTAACCGCGGGCAACTCCAGCGGCATGAACGACGGCGCTTGCGCCTTGGTATTGATGTCGGCGGAAAAGGCGCGGCAACTAAAGCTGAAGCCCTTGGCGCGTTGGATCGGCAGCGCGGCGGCCGGCGTCGACCCGCGCGTGATGGGATTGGGTCCAGTCGCGGCAGTGGGCAAATTGCTGGCGCGCCATGATTTGGGCATCGCCGATATCGACCTGGCTGAGCTGAACGAAGCCTTCGCCGCGCAAGCGATCGCCGTCATGCGCGAACTGGGTTTGAGCGAGGGCATCACCAATGTAAATGGCGGCGCCATCGCGCTGGGGCACCCGCTGGGTTGTTCGGGCGCGCGCATCCTGACCACCCTGCTCCACGAGATGCATCGGCGGCGCCAAGCAGGCGAGCGCATGCGTTACGGGCTGGCGGCGCTTTGCGTCGGCGTGGGGCAAGGCGAGGCGACCTTGGTCGAATGTACAACCGGCGCCGGGGCGACTGGCTAAGGGTCAGCCACCGTCGGAGGTCTGTGTCTACGCGACCTGAGCCCTACAGATACCATTTATTGTAAACCTTGTAGGCGCGAGACGGTGGGTAGCGTAGACACTAACCTTCGCTCGCCCGTTCGAAAGCTGGAAATGAAACAGATACCCCTAGTGAGCGCGGAAGAGGCGGCGCAGTTGGTAGGCGATGGCGCTGTGATGATGGTCGGCGGCTTTGGCATGACGGGTTCGCCGGTGCATCTGCTGCATGCGCTGGCCGAGACTGAAGTAAAGGACTTGACTTATATCGCCAATAATATCGGCGAGCCGGGGCTGGGTGGCGGACGGCTGCTGCGCAAGGGCCAGATCAAGAAGGCGATCGGCTCGTACTTCACCAGCAATCGGGAAGTCGTTGAGGCGGCGCTGAGCGGAGCGATTGAATACCAACTGCTGCCGCAAGGTTCGATGGCGGAGGCGATACGGGCGGGCGGCGCCGGCATCGGCGGCTTCTATACGCCGACGGCGGCCGGCACGGTCCTCGCGGAAGGCGCCGAGACCAAAGTAATCGATGGCGCGCTGCACATCTTTGTGGCGGGATTGCGCGCTGATGTGGCGCTGATACGCGCGCGCCGCGCTGACACTGCTGGCAATCTGGTTTATCGCATGACCGAGCAGAACTTCAACAAGGCGATGGCGACGGCGGCCGACCTGGTGATCGCGGAAGCGGAAGAAATCGCGCCGGTTGGCGAACTCGATCCGAATCATATCCATACCACTGGCAATTATGTCGATTACCTGGTGAAAGCGAAGACGACGCTTGAGGAGCTCGGCAGCTCGGGCGATGTGCGGACGCTTCGCGGGGAGATTGATGAAAGGCGAATGCGTATCGCCCGCCGCGCGCTGGCCGAACTGAAGGCGGGCGATGTGGTCAATCTCGGCATCGGCATCCCGACGCTGGTCGCGGATTTGATTCGGCCGGAACAGGGCATCATCTTGCATACGGAGAATGGCATGTTGGGGGTGGGTCCGGCGCCGGCAGCGGGCGGCGCGCTGGATTACCCGGTAAACGCGGGCAAAGCGCCGGTGACCGCCCTGCCCGGCAGCAGTTATTTTGACAGCGCCGATTCCTTCGCCATGATCCGCGGCGGACATGTGGATGTGGCGATTATGGGCGGCCTGCAAGTGGACGAGCGCGGCAATCTGGCGAATTGGGCGATCCCGGGAAAGCCGCTGCTGGGGGTCGGGGGCGCAATGGATCTAGCAAGCGGCGCGCGCCGGCTGATCATCACGATGACGCATTGCAATCGTGATGGCGGCGCCAAGCTCGTGTCCCGCTGCACGCTGCCGCTGACAGCGGTTGCCGCGGTCGATCTGGTAGTCACGGAGTTGGCGGTATTCGCGATTGACGGCCAGGGAATGCGCCTGGTCGAGTTGATGCCGGGGGTCAGGCTGGATGAATTGCGCGCCCGGACGGAAGCCAGCTTCCGCTTATAAGCCCCCCACCCCCGAAGGTCTATGTCTACGTGACCCAGCCCCCTCCCCCATAAAGAGCTGAGGACAGGACAGTTTTGTAACGACTTGAAAGGCAGTAAATCGCGATTCATGT
>JAPOYT010000006.1 GCA_026706445.1 Chloroflexota bacterium | reverse complement strand
GACCGAAGACGAACGCTTCATGTTCGAATGCTACGGCTACCTCATCATCGAGGATGTGCTCACGGATGACGAAATTGACGAGGCGCTTGCCGCCTCCAAACGCGCGCACGCCAACACGACCGATGTCTTTAGCCCGATCGGCAACACCTACGAAACGGAACCGGCTCTCGCCCGTCTCATCGAGCATCCGGCAGTCATGCCCAAGGTGCGCGGGCTGTATGGCGATAAATTCGTCATGCAGTCCGGCTGGTGCGCGCGGCTGGCGGCTAATGGCAGTATCGTCGGCTGGCACCAAGATGGCTCCGGCGCCTACGGTTTTGAAAAAGTGGGCTATCCTGTTCCCCTGCTGCAGCTGCGCGCCAGCTTCAGCTTGACCGATCAATCTCATGAAAACATGGGCAATATGATGCTCATCCCCGGCAGCCACCGCAGCCATGTGCCATTGCCGCAAGACAAGCGCCGAGAAGTCAATGTCTCGCCTATCCAGCACAATGTCCTCTGCCGGGCTGGCACGATGCTGCTCTTCCACAACGGCGTCTGGCATTCGCCCATGCCCAATGACGAAGACTTCGACCGCTACAATATGCACTATATCTACAGCCCGCCCTGGTTCCGCCGCGCCGATCGCTTCCAGACCGATCCCGCTGTCCTGGCGGAGATGCCGCCGCTGCGCCGCGCCCTTATGGGCGATTACGAAAGACCCGATGCGCCTTTCGCCGGCGGCGTTCCGGAGATCCCCTTCGAGGACTGAGCCATGCCCCTCGACATCCTCACCATCGGCGAAGCGCTGGTCGAAGTCATGCGAACCGACATCGACCAGCCGCTGAACCAGCCCGGTCCCTTTGTCGGTCCCTACCCCAGCGGCGCGCCCTTCATCTTCGCTGTGCAGGCGGCCCGCCTGGGTTTGAAGACAGCCGCCATCGGCTCGGTCGGCGCCGACGCCTTTGGCGAATGCCTGCTGAATCAACTTGAAGCGGACGGCGTCGTTACGGACGGCGTCAAGCGGCTCGCGGATCAAACCACCGGCATCGCCTTCGTCGCCTACCGCGCGGATGGCTCGCGCGATTTCGTCTTCAGCCTGGGCGCTGGCGGTCACATCACCGACGACATGCTCCAACCGGCGCTATTTGCTGGCGCCCGCTGTTTTCACATCATGGGTTCAACGCTGTCGATGAGTGAAGCGGTTCTGTCGGTTTGCCATAAGGCGCTGGAAATGGCTCTCAACGCGGGCGCTCTCATCAGTTTCGACCCCAACCTGCGCCCGGAGCTGCTCCCGCCCGAAAATGCGCGTATCGCCTTTGCGCCATTCATCGCCGCCGCCGATATCTTCTTGCCGACGGAAACCGAGCTGCTTCAACTCAGCGGCGCGGACGCAGTGGGCGATGCGGTCGCTGATCTGCTGGCGGAGCGCCCCGACCGTATCATAGCCCTCACGCGCGGCGCGGACGGCTGCAGCGTCTTCACAGCCGATGGTCGCATGGATGTCGCCGGTTACGCCGTGCGCGAAGTTGATCCCACCGGCGCCGGCGACTGCTTCGACGCCGCCTTCATCAGCGGTATCCTGGAGGGGATGCCCATCAGGGAAGCCGCCCAATTAGCCAATGCCTGCGGCGCCATCGCCGTCAGCGCCAAGGGTCCCATGGCCGGCGCAAAATCCCGCGCCTCTGTCGAGCGCTTCATGCATGACAATCCGTACCAAGGGTAAATTGTAGACACACGCGCGAAAATGCCGCCGCCCACGCAAAATACCTTGCGTCCCGCTGCGCTAAGCTCCCTTTCCCTAGCTTGCTGGGGAAGGGGCCGGGGGATGGGGTTTGTAATGGCGTGTCAGCGATGATCCTGAAACAATTCCCGCGTCTGCAAGGTACTCTCAAGCCGCCAATTGAGCAACGCATCCAGCAGCGCCCGTTTCACCTCCGCCAGCGCCTCATCGTCCCAGCGATTGTCCAGTTCGCCGGGATCCGCCTCCAGGTCAAAGAGCTGCCCGTAATCCTCGCCGGCGAAATGCGCCAGCTTGTAGCGCTGGCCGCGGATCATCGTCTGATAGGGACCCTCGTAATTGCCGTCAGCCGGGTGCTCGGCGAAGACGTATTCGCGCCCGCGCCATTCCTTCCCATTCAGCGCCGGCAGCAGCGACTGCGCTTGCATGCTCGCGGCCGGCTGCACGCCCGCCAGCTCGAGGATCGTGCGCCCGATGTCCATCCACTGGCAGAGCGCGCCGATCCGCTCCCCAGCTGAGATCCGCCCCGGCGCCCAGAAAATCGCCGGCACGCGCGTGATGATATCGTACATCGTCCACTTCTGAATCTGCCCGTGATCGCCCAGGCAATCGCCATGATCGCTAGTGAAAATGACGATGCTGTTTTCCAGATAGCCTTGCGTCTCCAGCGCCTCCATGATCTGCCCGACCTGCTTGTCGATCATGCTGACGTTGGCGGCGTAATAGGCGCGCAGCCGCTGCAGCTGGGTACGCGAGGACTCCAGCAAATGCACCACCGAATCGTGATCGACCTCGGTGTTATGCTGGCGATAGCGCTGATAGGGTGGCGGCTGCCCGTCCAGTTCCGCGCGCGTCACTTCCGGCAGCGGCAACTCGCGGTCGATATACTCGGCGGCCGCATCCGGTGTCGGATCGTAGGGCGGGTGCGGACCCGGGAAGCCGATCTGCAAGAACAGCGGCTCGGTCTTGGGATAGGTGTTCAGCCACCACTGCGCCAGCCCGCCGACGAAATTATCCGAGTGCGTCTCCGGCGGCAGGTCCCAGCTGAAGGCGCCCATCCGCTCGCGGTAATCGTCCCGCTGCCGATAAAGCTCGCGCTGCTGCTTGACCAAACCGCGCGCCTGCAAAGCCTTGTCCCACTCGTCGAAGTAGTAGCGCCCTTGCAGGTAGCGGTCCTTGTTCTCCACGACGTAGCGCTCATGGAAGCCCAGCGGCGCCTCGAAGGGATTGCTGTGCATCTTGCCGATATTGACGCAGTGATAACCGGCCGCGTTCAGGTCCTCGACCCAGGAATGCCGCCAGCGGTCGCCATTGCGCATGATGCCGGTGACG
>JAPOYT010000170.1 GCA_026706445.1 Chloroflexota bacterium | reverse complement strand
CAGCAAGCTAGGGAAGGGGAGCTTAGCGCAGCGGGACGCAAGGTATTTTGCGTGAGCGGCGGCATAGTCGCGCGAGGGTCTACAGATTCCGGGGTGAGGCAAGCCACCGGCTCGCCCGTACGCGCGATGGGCATTGATTTTATTGCGTGTCGGAGGGGCAAAATTGTCGCCGCTAGTCAAATGTAAACGCCCGAATCAGATCGATCTCCGCTTCATCGTAGGGTGTCCCATCCGCGTGAAAGATGTCGTGCTGCCAGGTTCTGCTGTCGGGACTATTCAGCTCGCGGCGCCAATCGAGGTAGGTTTGCGTGCGACCGGCGACCATACCCCAGTTGTACCAGCCGATGCGCTCGCGGGCAAAGATGGGCAAAATCAACTCGACCGTCTGACCGACCACGCGCCGCAGCCATTCGGTGCAGAGCACCGGGCGTCCGTAAGCCTGGCAGCGCTGAATGACTGCTTCGACGCCGGTCGCGCCGTAATGGTGAAACGAGGTGACATCGGATAATTCCAATATGCGTGCCTCCATCTCGTAGCCCTCATGCCCGCGGAAGATTGAGGTCGTCAGGGGCTGCTGCGCGCCGGCTTCGCGCGCCCAAGCGAAAGCCGCTTCGACTAGCGGCAGGCTCCCCTGGCCCATATCGCTATTGCCCGGCTCGTTGTACAGGTCCCAGATCTGCACCCGCTCATCGTCGGCGAAGGAACCGACGATATCCATCACATAGTCTTTGAGCTCCGGCCAGACGGCGCGGTCGCCAACCCGCGTCAGCCCGGGGCTAGGCGTCCAGCCGCTGTTATGCGTATACGGGATGGGTTCGTCCTGCTTACCCAGATAGGGTTCCTTGCCGGCGAAGGCGCAATCATCAAAGAGGATGAACATCGCCCTGATGCCCTCCCCCGCCGCGATATCCAAGAACTGATTGATCCGGCTCTTCAAGCCGGCCGGATCGTCCCGCCAGACGAGAAATTGATGGAAGACGCGCACGGCGTTGAAGCCGGCCGCGCCCGCCCAAGCCAGTTCCTCGGCGATGGTATCCGGGTCGTAGCTCTCGGCTTGCCACATCTCGGTCGAATTGACGGCGCTGCGCGGCAGATAATTGCAGCCGCGGATGGGGTCAATTGCAGAGTACCAGTTGCGGGCTTTTTCGGTCGTCCACTGTTTTGTCATCGCGTCATCTCCATTCGCCGATAATTTGTAGGGGCGAGCCGCCGGCTCGCCCGTACGAAGATTGTGCTATGTAAACCGACGGTACAATTCCTAGATACCTGAGCGGCCGACCGGAGGGCAGTGTCGGCGGTCAGTGTCTACGCGACCTACGCGCTCCAAGGGTCGCCCCTACACGGTCTCGATAATTAAAGCATTACGCTGGCCAGCGCTCCCGCGTCGGCGCCGTCCGCATCTGCTATCCTCAAGCGTATCAGTTCGGCGGCTTCAGGGATCCTCGCCTGCGCATCCACGCGCAGCGCGCGCAGCGGCGATACCGGTCCCAGATCGACCTGGTCCAGCACTGCGCCCTCAGCATTCAGATATTCAAGCTCCGCACCGCCTTCCAGGAAACAGCCAAATACGCCATGAATATGCGCCCGTCCGCCGTGCGCATCGACTGTCAGCGGCAGATGTACACAGCCGACATCGCTGACATCGACGATCGGCGCCGGGCAAGCTGCCGCCGACCAAATTACCTGCTGCATCTTGCTTTCGAGCGGTCGCAGCGTGTGCAGCGGGCTTAGTAATTCGGCTTCCAGAATATAACCGGGCGAGCGTATTGGTATCGGCGAGGGCGCGCCTGGCGACTCGGTCCAGCATTCGACCGTGGCGCCATTGTCAGGATACTCGGCATCAGGTTCATAAGGGAATTGCAGGCAGAGGGCGAAGCCAGCCCGTCCGTCGGCGAAGGCGATCCAGCCGGCCGGGCTGTGTACGCCGATCTTGCCGACGATGCCTTGATACTGCACCGCCAGCAGGCCCGTCTCGGCGTCCAACTGATACTGCGGATTGTCATCGCCGAACATGATCTCGTAGGGATGCTCGCGTTTGGGATCGGTGGGGATGTAGAGCCAGCAGTCGTCGTTCAGCTGACCGTCCGCCGTGCTGCACAGCATCTGCGCGACATCCCATATCGACCAGCGGATCGCGCGATTCAGGATATTCTCGAAAAAGAGACGAAGCTGAAGCCGCGAGTTGCCGGGGATTAGCGTGACTTGGCGGCGAATACGCAAACCGGTGCGCTCGTCCGGCGGGCTTGTCATTAAGACAGAAGCGCCCGCATCGTCCGCATCCGAGATAAAGTCGTAGCGGCCCGAATCGAGGACGGGATCGGGCGGACCGGGCCACTGCCCCTCGCCATCCCAGCCTTGGGGCGCGGGCCAGGTCTTGGCGCCGCCGTAATTCTTCCATTGCAGTATCGTACCGTCGCCGGCGCGCTCTTCAAATGTGAAGCGCTTGCCGAGCAATTCCGGATTCATGAAGAGGTAATCGTGCGGACCCAGGCTGAACTGCATCAAGCGACCGCCGATTTCAGGCACACAGACGGCCTCGACCAAGCCATTGCTCAGGCGGACGCCATCCCAGCCATGGAAGTCTATTTCTTCGGCAGTAACCGCCGGAGGCATCTACCCTGCCCTCATTAGACTGTGCCTTCGGTTTCTCTCTTTATGTGAACCCGTAGGGGCGACTCGGTGAGTCGCCCGCATCCAACACCTTATATTATTCATCGGGCGAGCCACCGGCTCGCCCCTACGAAGATTCGATTATTTTGGCGATTTCTTTGATGCTGTAATCATTCTCATTACTTTCTTGGTGTTACTTCTGTGCCTCGGCAGCGCTTAGCCTTGCAGACCAGTCGTTGAGATGCCGCGGACGAAATAGCGCTGCAGCAGCAGGAAGAAGATCACCGCTGGAATGGTGGCGGCCGCCGCCGACGCCATGATGACGCCGAAGCGCATGGACAGCCCGCGCCCAACGAATACCGCCAAACCAACCGGCACGGTGCGCGTCGCGTCGGTGTTGCTGATGATAAGCGGCCAGAAGAAGTCGTTCCAACTGCGAACGAAGGTGAAGATGGCGACGGTGGCGA
>JAPOYT010000134.1 GCA_026706445.1 Chloroflexota bacterium | reverse complement strand
GATTGATGCCATAGCGCTTGGCCAGCTTCCTTATGCTCTCTTGACTATTTTGTATTGCTCGGCGGGTTGCCGCTGTCGTTGTGGCGCGAGGGTGGAGAACCTGTCCCATAATGCTTCCTTTAGCTCATTGGAAAGAGTACCATTATAATCCAAGACCATACAATTAGGGAAGGTGGACACAGAGGAGGTGACGTAAGATATGAGAGAGTTTTCAGGAATGTCAGGAACAGTCTGCTCCAAGAAAAGAGATGTTACTGTTCGACGCTCATTGACTTCTATGGCCTGCCGGCCAGGTTTCCAGGGAAATCAATTGCAAAGGCGCAGAACAATCTCATTGATAAAGCAGCTAAGTTTTGCACAGCCTTGGAGAATGCCTTAAAGCGCGACATCGGGGAAAACTCAATGCGGCGATTTATTCCATACGTACAGATGTATGAATTTGAGGCTCTATTGTTCAGCGATCCAGACCGGTTTGCCAATGGAATCAGTAGGCCTGACTTGCGGTCCAAACTATCGAGAATCCGCAACTGTTTTTCTACCCCAGAACATATCAACGACAGCGAGAATACTGCTCCTAGCAAACGAATCATCAAGATGTATCCAGGATACGAGTATCAAAAACCTCTATATGGCGTTTTAGCTGCGCTTGAAATCGGCCTACCCAAAATCCGCGACGAATGCCCGCTCTTCAGCGCCTGGCTAACTAAACTCGAAGCCTTGCCAGCCCTCTCCGCCTAAACCCCCCAAAGCAGCGAAAAACCCAGCAACATTGTCAGCAGCGTCACAATCGTCATGCCGATGCCGACCTTGGAAAAGTCGCTGAACTTATAGCCGCCCGGTCCCATCATCAAGATATTCACCGGATGAGACATCGGCGTGATGAATGCCAGCGAACAAGCCATAGCCACCGCCACCGCCATCGCGCGCGGGTCGACGCCCATTTGCAGCGCCGCTTTGATGGCTATGGGACCGACCAGCAGGGGCGTCACTTGCCCGCCGATCACCTGGACAACCAGCATGGTCAGCAGGGCGATCACCGCGAACAGCAGAAGCGGGCTGGCGTTTGTAAGGCTCAATTCCAGGAAGGCGCCGATGCGGTCGGCCAAGCCGGTCTCGGTGAGGGCGAGGCTGAGCGGCAGCATGCCAGCGACTAAAAAAATCGTCCGCCAATCCACGGCCGCGTAGAATTGCTCCATCCTCAAGCAGCGCGTGAGCACCATGGCGGCCGCCCCCGCCAGCATGGCGATGGGGGTGGGCGCGATTTGCAGAAAGGCGAGCGCCAGTACCATGACAGTGATGCCGACGGCATAAGGCGCTTTGCCGCTTTCTGTGGCTTGCGCCGAGTATTCGCCGGCCGGCAAGATGAAATTGCTGTTGTTCGACAGGTTTTGAATGTCTGAAGATTGGCCCACGACCAGAATCGCATCGCCGACTTGAAGCGGCATCTTGCGGACATCGGTGTGGAAGCTCTGCCCGTCGCGCCAGAGCGCCATCGCCAGCAAGCCGGCGTCGCGGTTGAGCTTCATTTGCGAGAGCGTCTTGCCAATGGCATTGGAACGGGGCGCAATCATAATCTCAATCGGTTCAATCGGCAGCACGCCCTGCACGGCGTGTTTATCGCTTTCGATCAATTCGTTGCCCCAAGCCAGCAACTGCGCCAGCCGGTCTTCGCGCCCGACGATCAGCAGCTCATCGGCTGGGTAAATCATCTGATTGGATTTGGGGATGGTGATCGTCTCGCGTCCGCGCCAGACGGCGGCCACCGTCAAGCCTAATTCGGCATTGATATCGCTTTCCTGAACAGTCTGGTTGGCCAGGCGGGAACCGGGGTTGACGCGCACCTGCCACATCTGCTCGGCTAAATCATAAGTATCGTGAAGGTCCACTTGATGGAAGGATTGCGTCAGCGAAGCGCGGTCGGGCAGCAGCCGTCGACCGAAGACAAGCATGTAAAGCAAACCGGCCGCCACAATCATGCCGCCCACTGGCATGAAATCCAACATGCCTAAACCAGCGATGCCTTGCGCAATCAGCACTTCGCTCATCAAGATATTGGCGGTTGTGAAGTAAGTCGCCATGCCGCCAACCGTCACGCCAAACGCGAGCGGGATCATCAGTTTGGAGGCGGCGACGCCGCTATCGCGCGATACCTGCAAGACAGCGGGCAGCAGCACCGCTCCCGCCGCCACGTTATTCATAATCAAGGAAACTGCCGCCCCTGCCGACATGACCAGGGCAATCAGTTTTGCCTCGGAGCCGCGCCCATAGGTTTGCAACTGCCGCGCGGCCCACTGCATAACACCCGTCTGCTCCAAAGCGCGGGTGATCACGAGCAAGCCGATAATGGTGATGACCACCGAGCTGCTGAAGCCGGAGAGGGCGTCGCTGGGGGGCACGAGCCGGGTCAGCGCGACCATCAGCAGGACGAGCAAAGCGATGAGATCGATGCGCAGCCGCGTGAAGAATATCAGCCCCAACAGGATAGCGATGATTCCGATGACGGTGATTTCGGGGGTCGTAAGCATGTCGCCAGTATACCTTATGGCTTAGGAAACTCTGTGTCTACGCGCGCCTCTGTGGTTAAATCAGTTCGTTTGCCAAAGCAGAGGACGAATTTATGACCAAAGTGACCTTCATCGGCGCCGGCAGCACTGTCTTCGCCAAGAACTTGATGGGCGATATCTGGAGCTATCCCGAGCTGTCGGACGCTACTATCTGCTTGATGGACATTGATCCCCAACGTCTGAAGCAATCGGAAACGGTGGCGGGGCATATCATCAATACGCTGGGCAACAGCCCAAATGTGGAGGTCACCACCGATCGGCGCGAGGCGCTGCAGGGCGCCGATTATGTCATCAGCATGATTCAGGTCGGCGGTTACGAACCGGCCACCGTCATCGACTTTGAGATTCCCAAGAAATATGGCTTGCGACAAACAATCGCGGACACCTTGGGCATCGGCGGCATTATGCGCAGCTTGCGCACGATTCCCGTGCTCATCGATATCGCGCGCGACATGGAAGAGATTTGCCCCAACGCGCTGCTGATCAACTACGCCAATCCGATGTGCATGAATCAGTGGGCGCTGAGCCGCGCGTCTGACATCCAGACCGTCGGACTCTGCCATAGCGTGCCCGGCACCGCCCACGAACTCGCGCGTGATATCGATGTTCCCTTCGACGAGATCAATTATCTGGTCGCCGGCATCAACCACATGGCTTTCTATCTCAAGTTCGAGCGGCGAGACACCGGCGAAGACCTCTACCCGCTGCTGCATCAGGTTTATGAAGACGGGCGCGTGCCGCCCCATAACCGCGTACGCTACGAGATGCTCAAGCGGCTCGGTTATTTCGTCACCGAATCCAGCGAACATTTCAGCGAATACGTGCCCTGGTTCATCAAAGCGGGCGCGCCGGAACTTATCGGCGAATTCAACATCCCGCTGGACGAATACATTGAGCGCTGCAAAGCCGGCATCATCAGCTGGCAACTGCTTGAAAAGGCGGAAGCCGACGGGCGCATCCCGTCGCGGGAAGAGATACTACACGCGCTGCGCGACGTGCGCACTGACGGGAAAGAGTGGACCGTGCGCAGCATCACCAGCTTGAATGAGGTCGCGCGCAGCGTCGAATACGGCTCGCTGATCATCCATAGCATGGAGACGGGCGCGGCGCGCACGATCTATGGCAATGTCGCCAATGACGGCATCATCGACAACCTGCCCGCGGGCTGCTGCGTCGAGGCGCCTTGTTTGGTGGATGGCAATGGCATTCAGCCGACGCGCGTCGGGGCGCTTCCGCCGCATCTGGCTGCGCTGATGCAGACCAATATCAATGCGCAATCGTTGACGGTGGAGGCGGCGCTGACCGGCAAACGCGAGCATATCTACCACGCAGCCATGCTGGATCCGCATACAGCTTCCGAGCTGACGCTGGATCAAATCTGGTTGATGGTCGATGAATTGATTGAGGCGCACGGGGATTATCTACCCGCTTACAAGTAGTTGCGGCGCGACAAGCCAGCTGCAGGAAGGAAAACCGAATGACGAAAAAGAACCTGATCGGCGGCGAATGGCGCGGCAGCGACGATGTGATGGAAGCGCGCTTTCCTTACGACGGCAGCCTGGTGGACGCCGTGTCGATGGCGAGCGCCGCCGATATGAATGACGCGATGGCAGCGGCTGTAGAGGGCTTCGAGATCACGCGGGCATTGCCCAGCCATCGACGTTCGGAGATTCTGACAAACATGGTTGGCTTGCTTCGCGAGCGCTTTGACGAGGTCGTCGAAGCGATGATCCTGGAGGGCGGAAAGAACCGCAAGACCGCCATTGGCGAGACGACGCGCGCGCTGGAGACGCTCAAGGTATCAGCTGAAGAAGTGCGGCGGATCGGCGGCGAGGTCTTCAGCCTCGATTGGACGGCGGCCGGCGCCAATCGACAAGGTTTCACCCGCCGCCAGCCGGTCGGGACCGTGCTCGGCATCACACCCTTCAACTACCCGGTTAATCTGGCTTGCCACAAGATTGGTCCCGCGATCGCCGCTGGCAACCCTATCATCATCAAGCCAGCCGAGAAGACGCCGCTCTCGACGGTGATTCTGGCGGAGATCGTGCTGGAAGCCGGTTTCCCGCCCCAAGCCTTCAGCATGTTGAACGCCTGGGGACCCGATTGCGAAATGATGGCAGCTGATCCGCGCGTCAAGATGATCAGCTTTACTGGCAGCGGCGCCGTCGGCTGGATGCTGAAGAGCAAAGCCGGTCAGAAGAAGGTAACGTTGGAATTGGGTGGCAACGCTGGCGTCATCGTGCATAACGATGCCGATCTTGCCGATGCGGCCGGTCAAGCGGCGGCCGGCGCTTTTGCCAATGCCGGGCAGAATTGCATCTCGGTGCAGCGCCTGCTGATTCAGCGCGATGTCTTTGAGGACTTTACCGATTTATTCGTGGGCGAGGTGAAGGCGCTTAAGGTGGGCGACCCGCGCGATCCCGCTGTCGATATCGGTCCTATGATCAGCCTGCGCGATGCCGAGCGGGCGGAAGCTTGGGTGGATGAAGCGCAAAAGGCGGGCGCCTCCGTGCTGGTCGGCGGCGCGCGCGAGGGCGCGATGTTCCCGCCGACGGTCATGACCGAAACGGCGCCTGGTATGCGCGTGAACTGCGAAGAAGTCTTCGCGCCGGTTGTCACCGTCAGCCCCTACGAGAGCTGGGACGATGCGGTAGCGATCATCAACGACAGCTCCTACGGCTTGCAAGCGGGTGTCTTCACCAATGATGTCAAACGAATTATGGATGCCTGGGAGCGGGTCGAGGTGGGCGGGCTGCATATCAATACGGTCTCGACCTTCCGCGTCGATCACATGCCTTACGGCGGTGTCAAAGCCTCGGGCTACGGGCGCGAAGGCATCAAGTACGCGATAGAAGATATGACCGAACTGCGCCTGATGACGCTGAATTTGCGCTGAGATCGCGACAGAAGCAGTGTAGACGAGACCGAACCGCCGACAGCTAACTGAGCCTGAAGCAATTTCCACATTGCCCGAAAAGGATGAAGCAGGCGGCTTCCCGCGCGCCAGCCGTTGCGCCCCGCGTCACAACCACTTGCAGATTAGCCAGTCCAGCGCATGTGATATGATCGAATAGGGCATGCGCGAGATTTCTCCGGCAGTTTGGGAAGGCGGGATGGTGATATGAAACGGATAATGGGTCGATTGCTTATCGGCAGTCTGATCTTGTGGATCGGCGCTAGCGCGCTGGCGCAAGAGACGAATGCGCTGCGCTTCCTGTGCTTCAACGCAGGCAACGAGTGCGCAGTCTACGAAGATTTGCTGGCGCGCTTCTCGGAAGAGAATCCGGAAATCGGCGTGGTCGTCGATGTGGTGGCTGAGCAAGAGATGACAAGCACGCTGCTGGATCTCATGGAAGCGGGCCAGGCGCCGGATATCGCGCGGGTTGCCGCTCCGGCTGCCTTCAGAGAGCATTATCTTGATTTGCGACCGCTCCTGACGCACACAGAATCTCTCAGCGCTGGCTTTCAGGCGTCGTTCCTGGATGCGATGGGCGCCGACAATGATGAGGTCTTGCCCGGCTTCCCCGATGCGCTGGGCCTGGTCGCGCCTTTTGTCAACGTATCGCTGTTTGAGCAGGCCGGACTGGCTGTACCGGCTGAAGGCGCGAGTTGGGACGATTGGCTGGTTGCGCTGGAGCAGGTGGTGGCGGCGACGGATGCTTCCTTCGTCCTGTCGGTGGATAACAAGGATCACCGCTTGGTCGGTCCGGCGATGAGCCTGGGCGCGGAATATTTTGATGAGGACGGCCGCCTGACGTTGCCGGATGTCGATGGCTTGAGAGAATTCCTGCAAATCCTCCATGGTCTTATGGAAGATGGCAAAACGCCTACCGACGCCTTGCTTGGCGCGGGCAAATCACAAGAATACTTTGTGCGCGGCGAAACGGTGATGTACATCTGCGGCAGTTGGAAAGTCGAAGAAGTGGCGGCTCAAGTCGGCGACGACTTCAAATGGGCGATCGTCGCGAATCCGGCGGGACCCGGCGGCAGCACGGGCGTAGCGCAGGCGACGGCGCTGGTGGCGCTCGCGGGTACGGAGCATCCAGCGGCGGTGGCGAACGTCTTCGCGTATCTGCTGCAACCACAGATATACGCTGAATTTTCCGCGCGCACGCTGACGATTCCGGGGCATCTTGATGTCGCCGCGTCGCCTATCGATTACGCAACGGACAACGAGACCATCGCCGCCGCCTTGAATGCCTTCGCGCGCGAAGTACCGAGGCTGCAGGATCAGGCGATTGCGCTGGATCTGCATCCGCTGGCGCCGGTCTATTACGAGGCGTCCAACACGTACTTGCGGGGCTACTTCGCTGGCGCGTACACGGTGGACGAGGCGCTGGCGGAGTTGCGGGCGCGGTTGGGTGAGGCGGGCGAGTGATTTTTTGGACGGCGAATGCGGCCTGGTTGCCGCAGTTTGGGTGAGGCGCTTTGAGGTAAAATCGGTCAGAGGCGACCTTCCTGTGAGGAGTATGTTCAATGTCTAAGGTTCTGCGTCTGAAAGGCATCATTCACGATATCGACTACGAACCTAAGGTACGTACAAAAGCGCTTGAGCCTTTTGCCTTTGAAAGATTTGACATCAACGCCGCGGCTGGCTCGGGGATCTTGGAATTCGCGGACGATACATCGTTTGGCTTTTCAAAATGGAAGAGTCCCAAACCGAGCCGAAGTTACCCCTCGAAGGAGATATACAGAACTTATCACTTGCAGACCAAAAGAGTTACAGTCATTCCGGTCATCAAGGATGAAGGCAACGATACGCCGAACAACGATCGCATCACTTCAATGACCCTCGCGCGGATGAACTTGACAGACGTTTACATTGTCCTGGCGTGGTACGACCACGCAGACCCAAACACGGATCGCGGCGGCGACAGGATCACTGGCCAGCTGCTCAATAATGAATTTGTCGTGGAGAGAATGCGCGAGATCAAGCGCGCTCAGAAGTCCGCATTGCATTGGAATACCATGCACTTTGAGAGAGACTTTGAACATGTGTATCGGCAAGCGGTCGAAAGCTACCGACGGATTGGCGAACAGTGTAATGTAGAGATGCATTCGACCGAAAAACACCTCGCGATACTCGAACAATATCTGGTTGATGGCAAGTTCAATTTGGAGGCCTTCGCCCGCTATTCGTCGGCCAGGTCCGCGGCCGCGGCAAAGCGCGAAGCGATGACGACGCATGACTTGGAACAGCTTACTGACGGCGACAAGGCCTATTTTGAGTTGGTGAATCTGCAAGGCGGGAAATACCATCTGACAGTCGATGAAGTCTTTTGGGAAGATGGCCGACTGGTCGTGCAAGAGTCAAAGAACGCTCCTAAATGCAAAATGCCAGGCTTGGGAGTGATTCAGGACGGTCTGTTCAAGAACATTCTCTTTTACAGCATCGACGAGCTTTATCTGGACAGCCAAAGGATCGAATTTGTCACACGGTTGAAGCTGACTGGAAACATTTCTGGCAAGCTGATGCTTCCAGACGACGGCGAGGCAGACATAGAGCCTTTCGCCGACTCCAACAACTTGACGTCAACGAACCGATGTTTGCTAAAATACTTGTATGAGGAAGTCACCATCAATCCCGGCTTTACTATCGAAGTTGCATCCAACAAATGAAACCGGTCAAGAGTCCCTTGCGCTACCCTGGCGGCAAATCGCGCGCTATCAAGCAGATTTTGCAGCATGTTCCCGCCCACATAGAGGAATACCGCGAACCCTTCATTGGCGGCGGTTCTGTCTTCTTGGCGATAAGATGTCTCTTTGGCCGGCGCATTCAGCGATATGTGATTAACGACCTCAACGATGACTTGATTCACTTTTGGCGAGCGGCGCAAGACAACATGGATGAACTTGCCCAAAATGTCCAGACATTCAAGGAAGGCTATCAAGACGGCCGAGAGCTATGGCGCTTTCTGCATACTTCGGGAACGATGTCTACAGAATTGGAGCGGGCGGTACGATATTTTGTCTTGAATCGCATTACATTTTCTGGCGTTGTGGATTCCGGCGGTTATTCGCAGTACGCCTTTGAGCGCCGCTTTACGCACTCTTCGATTGGAAGGCTTTGGCGGCTTGAACCATTGCTTAGGGAAGTCGATATTTGCCACGGCGATTACGAGCCGCTTTTGCATGAAGAGGGTGAAAACGTCTTTATCTTTCTTGACCCGCCGTACTGGAAGGCAACGCAATCGAGACTGTATGGCGTTAATGGCGAGCTTCACACTGGTTTTGACCATGAGCGCTTCGCCGAAAACATGCGCCAGTGCCCGCACAAATGGCTGATAACCTATGATGATTCGCCGTGTATTCGTGATTTGTTCAGCTTTGCGAATATCAGCGAATGGACGCTGCAATATGGCATGAACAATTACATGCAGGGCAAGGCGGAAAAGGGTAGGGAACTCTTCATCAAGAACTATTGATATTCCGCGAGAGCTGTGGCCATGTTGGCCGCGTCGGCAAAGCGGAGGTATCAATATGTATAATATCTACCACTTTTTCGCGTTTCTGATTAATGTGCGCTCCGAATTATCAAGTGTTACAAATTTGCAGGATTATCACTTTAATTCGGCGCCTTTGGCTTACCGTGACAATGCCAGTTTCCCCTCTTTGGTTTTGCGCATGCATAAAGGGTATTCCTCACCTGGTGGTGAGTTTGTTGGGATAATGGATAGCGAGTCTTATAATGTGCCACCCTTTGAATCGCACATCCCAACTGGCGCGCTGTCTTTAGACACGCTGGGACATGATCTAAAAGCGAAAATATACAAATCGATGCAAGCTGCGGGCGAAGTGCCGGGCTGGATACGCGAACGAGAGGTATATTATTTGATTCGCGGTAGGAATAATGGCAATTCCAAGATCTGCTTGGTGCATGGAAGTTTCTTTGAGAATAGAGCAAAGCCAGAGTACTTTGTTCGGGAAGCGCTCGAGGAAGTATTGGCTGACTTTTTGAAGGAGCAAACTCTAAATCATGACCAATTCAACATGCTGTGCAATATATTCGCTCAAGAGACATTTGCGGACCAATTTCGACAGGTCAGTATCGGCAGAATTAAATTCAGCCTTGGTATCAAGACCCGTGAAAACTTGGGAGCAAACCTATTAAGTTCCTTCTATTATCCGCAAATCAAAGACAACACGTTGAATTTTGTCATCCCCCATTATCCAGAAGAAAAGAATGCCCATCGAATGCAGAAATTGAGATGGACGCTTTCAGTTCCCATTCTTAAACAATGTGAGAAAATATACATTAAACACCCTCAAAGAAGCGATTATTCTGTCCTGAGTTACGCCCTGTAATGCCAGCCCTTGCGATGGCGAGCGCAGCGGCCTCGAAGTAGAGAACCAACCCCGCCCGCCACTGCTGCCTAGTCCGCCGGAATAAAAGGCGGAATCAACTGGCGTGATTCGGTATCAACAAGTCCTTTGTCGGTGAATTTCGCGTAGGGGCTGACGCTCAAGCTCATGATAGAAAATGTCAGGAAGGGGCGTGTTTGCTGCGCGCCGATGCGCCGCATCGCCTCTTCCACCGCCGCCAGCCCACCCGCGACTTCAGCGACCGGCTCATCGCTCAGCAAGCCGAAGTAAGGCAGCCGCAAGGAAGCGATAAGGCCTCCGTCCGCAGCAACGGCGACGCCGCCACCCATCGCATGTACCGCATTGGCCGCCTGCGCCATCGCTTCCGGGCTGCGGCCGATCACAAGCAAATTATGGCAATCATGGGCGACGCTGCTGGCCCATGCGCCGCGCGTCAATCCGGTATTGGCGATGAGACCCGCCGTCCGCGATGACTCATCCCGCGCAATTACGGATGCCAGCGCTAATTCGTCATTGTCCTCAAATTGCGCGCGCCCATCTTGCAAACGCATCGTCATCTGTTCCAACTTAGTCAAGGTCGAATGCCTATCTTGCAGAGCAACAACCTGCGCCTGCACGTTACCGCTGGCGCCTTTGCTATCCAGCTTGAAATCATCAGGCGCGAAGGAACCGGGAATGCCCGGATAATCCGGTTGCGCTGGATTTTCGCGCGTGATAGCGGCGGCCATTGCGCCCTCGCCCGCTACACATTGACCGCCGACAAAGACCTGCGCCGGCGGGAAGGCGCTGATGTCGTCCATTACCAGGAAATCAGCGAGAAAACCGGGGGCAATTGCGCCGTGATCTCGTAAACCAAGATAGCGCGCCGGACGAATGGTCGCGGCTGCAATCGCTTCCAGCGGCGGCATTCCGCATTCGATTGCTAATGTCACAATGCGCGATAAATGTCCATCTTCGAGCAGTGAGGGTTCGATGTCATCGGTGATGAGGATGATCTGCGAACGATCCGGCAATTCGGCGACGGCAGCCACATTCTCTGGAGTCACCGACTTGGTTTGCAGCATGACCGCGAGACCTTTTGAGATTTGCTCCTGAATTTTTTCCGCGAAGGTCAAGGTGTGGTCGGAGCTGATCCCATGAGCGAGGTATTGCGAGAGTTCGATCCCGGCTAGCGTGGGGATATGCCCTTCGATCAACAGGTTGTTTTCTCGGGCTGCCCGCACGATTGCCCGCAAGCGTTCATTGGGACCCAGCAAACCGCGATAATCCATGACCTCGCCCAATGCGATGACTGACGGTTGCCGCGCCAGGCGCCGAATAGTCGCGGCATCAAAGACCTCATTTGTCCATTCAATTTCCGGTGAGGTGGCGGGAACGCAACTCGGAATCGAATGATAAATCCTGAGCGGCAAATCCTGAGATGCCGCAATCATCCATTTCACACCGTCCTCGCCCGCGACATTGCCGACTTCATGCGGGTCGCTGAGGATCGTCGTCGTGCCGAAGGGCAACACGGCTTCGGCAAAGCGGCGCGGCGTCAGCAAGCTGGACTCAATGTGCAGATGCGAATCGATCAAGCCTGGCATGACGATACGTCCGCCGAGGTCGCGGGTTTCATTAGCGCGGATGCTACCCGGCGCGCCCCCCGCTTCAACCGTGATAAAGCGCCCGTCGCGGATTCCCATCCAGCCCTCGAAGAACCGGTAACGGAAGACATCGGCAATCCGAGCATTGACCAGCAGCGCGTCGAAATCCATTACTGTCTTGCCTCCAGCAATTGCACCGCTCGCAGCGCGGCGCCGATGGTCATCCCTTCGCCTTGCATGTAAAGCGCCTCTTTCTCGGCCAGCGTGGGTTGCTCGTCCAGGTAAATGTTGGAATCGGTGGCGACCACGCAGCCGACTTTCGCCCCCCGGTGCGCGCCGACGATGAAGAGCGTAGATGCTTCCATTTCGGCCGCGACGACGCCGACCTGCCGCAATCGCTCGTTGAGTTCTGGATCGCGCGCGTAAAAGGCGCTGCGCGTTGTCCCGATGCCGGTGAAGGCGCTATACCCTAATTCCTTTGCCGCTTGGATCAAGGCCATATTCACATCAAGGTCAGCGACTGCCGGGAAGCCCAGGGGCAGATATTCGTCCGATACGCCGTCGCCGCGATAAGCCGCCGTTACCACCACTAAGGCGCCAATCGGTATGTCTTTGCGCCGTCCACCGGCGGAACCAACCCGAATAAACACCTCGGCGCCGATATTGCGTAATTCTTCCAGGGCGATGGCGGCCGATGAACCGCCAATCCCGGTCGAACACACGCTGACGGGGACCCCGTTCGTCGTCCCGGTGAACACCACATATTCCCGGTTTTCAGCAATCAAGCGCGCTTCCTCTAGCTGTTCGGCAATGCGCCGGGCCCGCGCCGGATCGCCCGGTAGTAGCACGCTGCGGGCGACATCTCCCGGGGCGCAACGAATATGCTTTTGGACTTCAACCTTTTGGGAGTCAGTCATGCTTATAGCTCGGATTCTTCAATGATGGCGATCCACTTTTTCGTGTCCGCTTGCACGGTCACCGTTGCCCCGCTTTCAAAGCGTTCGCCATCGCTGTCTTGCATGATGCTGAATTCGCCGACTTCGGTTTCTACCAGGTATATCACCTCATTGCCATGAAAGGTATGCAGGATGACTTGCCCGGCAAGACCGCTCGCGTCCCTTCCCGCCAAAAGGCTGGCGCTGTCTGCGCGAAAAAAGATCTCAGCCATGGCGCCGGCTTGGGCTGATCCAAACTTGGAGCGCCAAGGCAGTTCGATGGGGGCGTCGCCCCAATTGACCGTTAATAGGCTGTCCCGCACGGATGCGACTGCCGCGTTGAAGTGATTGTCGAAGCCCATGAAGTCAGCTACAAATGCTGTTTCGGGCGCCGCGAAGATGCTTTCCGGCCTGCCGATCTGCTCGATATCGCCTTGATTCATGACCACCACGCGGTCAGAGATGCTCATCGCCTCCACCTGATCGTGGGTTACGTAGAGGGTGGTGATGCCGAGTTGCTGCTGGGTGCGCCGGATCTCCTGCCGCATATCCACGCGCAGCCGCGCATCCAGATTGCTCAATGGTTCGTCCAACAGAAGAACTTGCGGCTCAATAACAGTGGCGCGGGCGAGGGCGACGCGTTGTTGCTGGCCGCCCGAAAGCTGCGCCGGCCGGCGGTCGGCAAAGGCTTCCAAGCCCACCATTCTTAGCGCATTGGCGACGCGGTTATGGACCTCTTCCTTAGGAATACGCCGCATCCGCAAGCCAAAGGCGACATTGTGGAATACCGTCAGATGCGGAAAGAGCGCATAGCTCTGGAATACCAGACCAATATCGCGCTGATTGGGGGGCAGGCGCGTATAATCCTGGCCATTGATGAGGATCTGTCCGGCATCCGGTCGAATAAAGCCCGCGACGCTGCGCAGGGTCGTCGTCTTGCCGCAGCCGCTTGGACCCAGCAAGGATACCAATTCGCCTTGTTCAACGTTCAAGCTGAACTGCTTTAGCGTTGGCTGGTTCTTTTCATAAGAAACGGTCAGATTATGGATTTCCAAATGAGGCATAAGCTACACAAACTGTGATAGACCAAGTACGCGTTCCGCAGTCTGCACGAGTACGACGGTAAAAATGACGAGCAGGGTCGAGAGGGCGGCAATCGTCGGGTCAAAATAGTACTCGAGGTAACTGAGCATGGAAACCGGCAGCGTGGTCACACCGGGTCCGCTGAGGAAAAGCGAAACCGGGACATTGTTAAATGATGTGATAAAGCCCAACACAAAGGCAGCTGCAAGCCCGGCTTGCATATTGGGCAGCGCGACCAGCAGAAAGCCGCGCAGCCGGTTCGCGCCCAGACTGACAGCGGCATCTTCTACATAGGGGTCCAGGTTGCGCAGGCTGGCGGAGATGACGCGCACGCTGTACGGAAACAGAATGGCTGTATGGCCAATGAACAAGCCCGTCATGACCTGCATATCGCCCAGGAGAACGAAGAAGTTCAGCATGGCAAAGCCGATGACCAGACCCGGCACCAGTATCGGCGCTGAAAATACGGTTTCTACCATGCCAGAGCCAGCAAAGTGAAAACGCGTCAGCGCATAGGCAACCGGCATCCCCATGACCAGCGAGACGATGGTGGATGAAAGACCGAGTTGCAGGCTGATCCAGAAGCTATCGATAAACTGGGATGTCTCGAATACATTCGCAAACCAATCCAGCGTGAAACCCTGTGGCGGAAAGGCCAGGTTTGCATTTGCGCCGAAGCTCGCCATGAATATGATGACAAAGGGGCCTAGCAAGAAGCCATAGAGAATGACCAGGCTGATATACATCCAGCGTGAAACCATCCGGCTCGCTCCTAAACCTGTTGTACGCGCAGGACGCGCAGCAGCAGATTAACCGCCAGAGTCGTAAGAATCATTACAACCGCGACCACGGCCGCCGCATGTTGGTCAAATAGAATCACCGCCTTTTGCCGCAGCAGCGTCGACATCAGCAATAAACGCGAACCGCCGAGAATAGCCGGGGTCACAAAGGCGGTAACCGAGCCGGTAAATACCAGCGTCGCGCCCAGAACGAGGCCATCCGATGACAAGGGCACGACGATGCGCACGAAGGTTGTGAGTCGGTTGGCGCCGAGACTGCGCGCCGCCTCCAGCACATCATTCGGGATATTCTCCATCGCGCTAACCAGCGGCAATACCATCAGTGGCAGAAACAATTGTGTCAGCCCCAGCACAATCGCCGTTTCGGTGAAAATGAAGCGCAAGGGGTTCTCGACCAGATCCAAGGACATTAGCGTCTGGTTGACCAGGCCGCGCCGCCCCAGAATGATCAGCCAGGCGAAAGTGCGCGCTACGGCGTTGGTCATCAAGGGCAGAATCACCAGCGACATCAAGAATGAACGGCGGCGGACGGGCATCCGCGCCAGCACAAACGCGGCCGGGTAGCTCATCAGCACGGAAATGCCCGTGACGATGAGACCGAGCTTGAGCGTGCGCAGGTAGACGATCCGCGACACGCGGCTCTGGAAAAAATCAACATAGCCGCTCAGCGTAAAGCCGCCCTCTTCCGGCAGGACGCTTTGTGAGAGCAGGAAAATCAGGGGCAGGACGAAGAACACCAGTACAAAAACAAATGCTGGAGCAACCAGCAAGATGATAGTACGGGTCTGATTGGACCGTCGGTTCATGATTCAACAAAGGGGGCGCGAAGGCCCCCTGGCGAAAGATCGTCAGACTGCTGACCGGCGGCGTCAACGCACCATGACTTCATTCCAACGCTCTAACCAATCTTCCAGGCGTTCCGATACTTGCGCTTGATCCAGCACAATCATGGTATCAAGCATCTCGCCGCAGGTTAGCAGAGCGCAAATGTCTTCCGGCAACTCGACAGTGGCGTTGACGGGCGAATCAATCAGGTCGAGCGCTTCAGCCAGCTGGACATCGTGTGAAATGAACCAGTCGATATACGCATGCGCCAGTTCCACCTTGTCGGTGGCCGCGGTAAGGCTAATCATGTTCGTCTGGCCAACCGCGCCTTCTTCAGGAATGACCGCGCTTAGGTCATGACCTGTATTAATCAGGTTGCCAATCGCAAAACTGGCATAAGGCGCAACCCACACTTCTTCTTCTTGCACCAGAGTCGTCAGAGCTGAACTGCGAATGTAGGTTGTCACCAAGTTGTCGGCTAGTTGGGGCAAGGCTTCCCAAGCCATATCCGCATCATAGTTGATTTCTTCAAGTTCCTCGCCCTCGTCCAGTTCACCCATCGCAAGGGCGCGGTCAATCATGATGAGCGTGGCTGGTCCAAAGGTAGTGGACATCTCTGGAATACTGACAAAGCCAGCCACATCGTCTCGCAGCAGGTCAGCCCAAGATGTAACCTCAGCTTCAATCAGGTCGGAGCGGTAAATCAGACTGAGGCTGTTCACGGTGTATCCGACCCCGGCCTGATTGCCCAGCGGGTCCTGCGCCCAATCGTACACTTCGTCCAGGTTTTCGAGCATGTCGGGGTTGTAAGGCTGGAGCAAGCCTTCTTGACTGGCCAGATATGTGAACTGTGTGGCAAAGTGCGCCACGTCAATATCGGTGTTTTCGCCTTCGGCTTGCAGGCGCGCCAGGCGATCCGAATTGTTGCCGGTATCCAGCACGATGTCTACGTTGTGCATTTCCTCAAAGGGCGCAAAGACATTCTCTTCGAGAACATCCAGATTAAAGCCCCAGATAGAGACAGTCAGGGTTTGCGTATCCTGGGCGACAGCCATTGGACCAGCCAATCCCAGTACCAAGACCGCAAGTAAAAGCATAATAAATGGTCGGCTTCTCATGTGTTTGTCTCCAATTCTTGATAGTTGAACGAAGCAACCCAGAGTATAACACAGGCTCGACGCGAAATTACATTTTCAAGAATGGGCAGTGTATCCTTTTTGGTGGAAACACAAAAAGCTTTACCACCGAGGACACCGAGTTTAATTGAGTACACCGAGAGCCTGAATCTGGGTCAAATGAATTACCACCGAAGTCGATACACTACCCGCAATAGTGGTGTTTGCAACAGTCATTTTGGCGTGTTATTCTCTGCTGTGAAAATACAGATATTTGAAAAGGAGCATAAGATGAATCCCGATAAACAGGTTCAGAGCATTGATCGTCGTACCTTCCTCAAACTTATGGGGTTGACGGCGGGAAGCGCTGTCTTGCCCGGCGCGTTGGCGGCGACATACCCGGCGCTGGCGCAGGCGGTTGGCAGCGGAACCCTGAATTTCGGCCATCTCGGAGATTTCCAGTACTTCGATCCCTACCTGCTTCCCCTGGCGGATTGGCCGATGTTCCACCAAATCTACAACCTCCTGGCGCGCTATGATGACACGTTGACGCCGCAGCCGGAACTCGCCGAAAGCTGGGATTTCAGTGACGACGGGTTGACTCTCACCTTCAATCTGCGGCCCGGCGTCAAGTTTCATAATGGGCGCGACTTCGTGGCCGATGATGTCAAGTTCAGTCTCGAATACGCTCAGGACCCGGAGACAGGCGCCAACATCAGAACACTCGCGCGGGCGGTATCGTCGGTTGAGGTCGTGGACGACGCTACCGTCGCCTTCCACTTCACCGAGCCAACGCCAGCTGCCTTTGACCTCATTGATCTGCTGTTCATTGTCAACAGCGAGACGATAGAAGAGATCGACTCGAACCCGGTTGGGACCGGCCCTTTCCGTTTCGCGGAGTGGGCGCCCGGCGACTTCGCCCGGTTTGAGCGGTTTGAGGAGTACTGGAAGGAAGATATTCCCCGCCTGAATGAGGTAATTGTGCGAGCGATCCCGGACTCCGCCACCATGATCGCCAACCTCGAGGGCGGAACCCTTGACCTGATCGCGGCGCCGCCAGCGAGCGAGTTTGAGCGGCTTGAGGCGACGGAAGGCATCAAGGTGGTCAAAGGCTTCCCTGGCGGCCTCGTCTGGGATCTCTCTCTGAACGTCGGGCGCGCGCCCTTCGACAATAAGCTCGTTCGCCAGGCGCTCCAGTACGCCCTCGATCGCCAGCGAATCGTTGACATTGTTTTCTTCAACATAAGCGACCCGTGGATCCAGCCTCAGTCCGACAAATCGCCTCTCTACGATCCGGAGTTGGAAGGCTATTACACTTTTGATCTCGACAAAGCCAGCAGCCTGCTTGAGGAGGCTGGGTACGCCGATGGCTTTGAGTTCACCGTGCTCACCGCCACCACGAACCCGGACGGGGCTCGACTGCTGCAGGTGTACCAAGCCGACCTGGCGCAGCTCGGCATCACGCTTAACATCGACGAGGTAGAACCCGCGCAGTATCGCCCACGAGCGATCGACCGCGATTTCGATGGCGCGATATTCACCTACGGTCGCGCTTCGAAAGACCCGGCCTCGCTCTTCGGCACAACCGGCGTCTGGCGCCCCGGGCCCGAGCCTATCAACTTGTCGAACTTTACGAGTGAGGAGTACCAGCGACTGGTCGCCGAGGCGCAACGCGAAGTAGACCCCGCGCGGCGGAAGGAGTTATATCAGGAGTTGAACCGATACCAACTGGAGGAATCGTTTATCCTCGTGATCACACCGGTAGTGCGCTGGTGGGCCATGAAGGATACGGTTGATGGTTTTGCAAGCAGCCTTGACAGCATGCCGATTCTGGAGCAAGTCAGTATTGAGGGCTAAGGGTCCCGGCCCGTTGCCTGCTGGCGCTCCGCTGAACAGCTGAAAGAGCGCCGCTTGTGAGCGTCTATTTGCTGAGGAGGGTTATCGAACTCCTGCCCGTTCTCTTCTTGGCATCCATCGCTGTCTTTTTGCTCTTGCACTTGGCGCCGGGCGACCCTTCTTATTTCATAGCCGGACGCGACGCGACGCCAGAGGTGCGCGAAGCTGTACGGCAGAGAATGGGCCTCGACAAAGCCCTGCATGTGCAATATCTCATTTGGCTAGGGGATATCCTGCAGGGGAATCTTGGAGATTCGGCCTTAAGCGGGCAACCGGTATCCAAGCTGATCTGGGCTCGGCTGCCGGCGACTCTCCATTTGACCGTCGCTGGTTTTATCCTTACGATCTTGCTGTCCCTGCTGGCGGGGATACCGGGCGCGCTGCGACCCAACTCGAAAGTGGATCACCTTTTGTCCACCTACAGCGCTGTTGCCTTCGGCATTCCGGTCTTCTGGCTGGGGATCCTTTTCATTCTGCTATTCTCAGTCCGTCTGCGGTGGTTGCCCCCCTCCGGCTACGTCAGTTTCCTGGAAGATCCCGTGCGCAGTTTGCGATTTCTGCTCATGCCCGCGCTCACCCTTGGCATTGCGAATTCGGGCGTCCTCTCCCGCTTCATCAAGTTTTCCGTCTTGGAGACTTTGCAGCAGGACTACATTCGCACCGCCCGTTCAAAGGGCTTGGCGGAGCGGGTCGTCATCCGGCGGCATGCCCTCAGGAATGCGCTGATTCCGGTGGTTACGGTCGCGGCTCTTATGGTGGGCAGGTTACTCGGCGGGGCGGTCGTGATCGAGGTTGTCTTCGCTTGGCCCGGGCTGGGCCGGCTGCTCCTGGAGGGTATTAACAATCGCGATTACCCCGTTGTACAGGCGACGCTGCTTTTCGTCGTCCTCATCTTTGTGATCGTTAATCTCATCACCGACTTTCTGTATGTCTATCTCGATCCGCGAGTCCAGCTGCACCGGAGGTAGCGCGGCATAACCGCAGCTAATGAGGTCGAAGGCGCCTGATCGGCTAGCGAGGCTGCCAGTATATGGACAATGATAATGCCGGGCGTTCCTCACGCGCCTTTTTGAAGCGACTCTTAGGCATTAGGTCGGGCCGGTTTGGCCTGTTGCTCGTGCTCCTACTGGTCCTCCTGTCGCTCCTCGCTCCCTTGGCGGTCCCTTTTTCGCCCCTGGAGATGAATAGGGGAGACGAATTTGCCCCACCGTCCGCCCGCTACATTTTCGGAACCGACCAGTTTGGTCGGGACATATTCAGCCGGGTCCTTTATGGCGGGAGGATCTCCCTGCTTGTGGGCTTTGGCAGCATCGGGGTCGCAGCGTTGATCGGGGTGGGCAGCGGGCTTCTTGCCGGCTACTTTCTGGGGATGGTGGATACGGCTATCATGCGGCTCTGGGACGTACTGCTCGCCTTCCCCAACATTTTTCTGGGCATCGCGGTGGTAGCTGTTCTTGGACCGGGATCGCTCGTCTCCGCGCTTGCGATTGCGATCATGAACATGCCGCATTTCTCCCGCATTGCCCGCGCGGCTGTCATCGCCGAAAAGCAAAAAGAGTATGTCGAGGCGGCGCGCGCTGTTGGCGCGAGCAGCGGGCGGATCGTCATAATGAGCATCCTGCCGAACACGATTCCACCATTACTTGCGCAGATCGCGACCGCCATCCCACGGGCAATCTTGCTTGAGGCGTCACTCAGTTTCCTGGGCCTCGGCACGCAGCCCCCACTCCCGTCGTGGGGCAACATGCTGGAAGACAGCCGGGAGTTCCTCCGGCGCGCCCCCTGGTACGGGCTCTTCCCGGGCCTGGCGCTCTTCCTCTTGGTGCTCGGCTTGATCTTCTTGTCCAATGCGATCCGCGATCTGCTGGATCCGACCCGCCAAAACATTGAATGAGGGACAGTATGAGTCGAAACCTTCAAAGCGATATGGGAATCTATCAGGAACTTGGATTGCAGGATGTGATAGTTGCTACCGGCAACTTCACCGAACTGGGCGGATCGCTCATGCCCGAGGAGGTCCTGGAGGCGATGCAGGTGGCAGCGCGCTCCTTCGTGAATATACAGGCCTTGCACGAGCGGGCGGGGCAGGTCATTGCGGATCTTACCGGGGCGGAAGCCGGCTATGTGACCTCGGGCGCCGCCGCTGGTTTGGTGCTGGGCACGGCCGCCTGTATGACCGGCAGCAATCCGGCTGCCATCCATCAACTGCCGGATACAGACGGCTTGAAGAATGAGATTGTGATCCATAAGGCGCATAGCAACAACTATAATCGGATGTTCCGGCTGGCGGGAGCGAAAGTGAAAGAGGTGGGCTACGGCGCGCACCGTACCTTGCCCTGGCAGTTGGAAAGCGCGCTCGACGAAAGAACTGCCGCCATCGTCTATGTAGTGGCTCAGTTTCTCGTGAGCCAGACCGCGCTCCCCTTGCCCGAAGTCCTGCGCATAGCCCGGGCGAAGGGCGTGCCGGTCATTGTAGACGCGGCCAACGAACTCCCGCCGGTCGAGAACCTGCGGAAGTTTATCGAGATGGGCGCCGACCTGGTTATCTTCAGCGGCGGTAAAGACCTGCAGGGACCGCAACCCTCCGGCTTTATCTGCGGACGCCGGGATCTGATTGAAGCCTGCGCGCTGAACGGCGCCCCCAACCACGGCATCGGTCGGCCGATGAAGGTGGGAAAAGAAGAGATCGTTGGCTTGGTGGCGGCGCTGAAACGGTATGTGAGGCTCGATCATCAAGCTCGCATCGCAAGATGGGAGCGACAGATATCCCTGATTGTCGACGGATTGTCGGACATTGAGCGTCTGCGTGTGAGCCGAGTCTTCCCGGATTACACTGGCCGCCCGGTGCCGCGCGCCTGGCTGACCTGGGACGAAGAAACAGTGAGCCGCTCCAAGCAGGAAGTGCTGGATGCCCTGGCGAAGGGATCGCCCATAATCCGTGTGCTGGAGGAGTACGCCGGCAAGGGGCTGCTCATCGACCCATCGACGCTTCTCGCCGGACAGGAGGCGATCATCGTCGAACGCCTTCGGACGATCTTCGCCGGTTGAAGCAGCGCGTCGCAATCCCTGGAGCCGGGCAAGCAGGAAGGAAAGGCCTGATTTTTGACATCGTAATTTCTAAGGGCCGTATCATTGATGGCAGTGGCAATCCCTGGTATTACGGGGATGTGGGCGTATGCGGCGACCGGATCGAGACCATCGGCGATCTGTCGGCGGCGAGCGCGGCGCGCGTCATTGATGCCCGGGGAAAGATTGTCTGTCCCGGCTTTATGGATATGCACGCCCTTTCGGACATTATGCTGCTCGCTGAACCCGAGCACGAGGGAAAGATCCGCCAGGGCATCACGGCCGAATTGCTCGGCAACGACGGCTTATCCTACGCGCCGGTCTCGCCCCCACTGCTCCAGCAACTGCGGCGCTATCTTTCAGGCCTTTACGGCAACCCGGATATCGACTGGAACTGGACTTCGGCGCGCGACTTTCTCTCCCGCTTCGACGGCGCGGCGGCCGTGAATGTCGCTTACCTCATTCCGCAATGCGTCTTGCGACTGGGCGCCATGGGTTGGCAGCGGCGATCGCCTTCCCAGCGCGAAATCTTGGCGATGCAGGCATTGATCGAGCAGGGGATGGAGGACGGGGCGGTGGGTTTCTCAACCGGTCTTTCTTATCCGCCCAATTCTTACGCCGGCACAGATGAATTGATCCAGTTGTGCCGCGCGGTGGCGAAACACAATGGGTTCTATGTCACGCACATGAGGAATTATTTCGATCACATTTTCGAGGCGTTAGAGGAGGCGATCCGGATCGGCCGGGAGGCGCAAGTCCCCGTGATGATCTCGCACTTGAAGATTGGTTCGGCGCGGCATCGGGGCAGGGCGGGGGAAATCCTGGCGCTCATCGACCAGGCGCGGCGCGAGGGGATCAATGTAACGATGAATTGCTATCCCTATCAGGCTGGCAGCGGTCCCCTCTTCCGCCTGCTGCCCGATTGGAGCGCGGAAGGCGGACCGGAGGCCATGGCCGCCAGGCTGTCCCAGCCGACAACGCGGCGGCGGATCGCAGCCTATTTCAGCGAGGCCGACTTTGACTGGCGGGCTTGCGCGATTGCGGCAGTGGGAAGCGAGGCGAACAAGCAACTGGAAGGCCAGACCTTCGACCGCGCGATCCGTGATTCCGCGAAGGACCCCGTAGATTTCATCTGCGATCTGCTCCTCCAGGAGGAATTAGAGGTATCAATCATAAACTTCGTTGGGGATGATGTTGACACGGCCGAGGACATAAAGGCAGTGATGACACATCCCGCGACGATGGTCTGCACCGACGGGCTGCTTATCGGGCGCAGTCCTCATCCCAGGACCTTCGGCGCCTTTGCTCGTTACCTGCGGCTCTACGCGCGCGAGCAGCGAGCGCTCAGCTGGGAGGAGGCGATTCGCAAGATAAGCTCGCTGCCGGCCCAACAGCTGCGACTGCAGACGCGGGGCTTGCTGAAGCGCGGATTTTCGGCTGACATCGTCGTGCTTGATTCTGCGCGCGTCAGCGATTGCTCGACCTTTGAAGACGGCCGCCAGTACGCGGCAGGCATCGACCAGGTCATCGTCAACGGCCGCCTGACACTTGACGACGGGCGCCACACCGGGGCAAGGGCCGGTCGGGCGCTGAGAGGGTAAGCGGATGCGCATCGCCGTGGGCGGCATCATGCACGAGTCGAATACCTTCAACCACCGGCTGACTACTCTTGAGGCTTTTCGCGTGCAGCGAGGCGACGAGCTGGTGAAGTGGTGGCGCGACAGTCCTCATGAGGCGGGTGGCTTTATCGCTGGCGCGGAGCGCTTCGGCTACGAGATATTGCCAACATTGATGGCGCAGGCGACCCCGGGCGGAATGGTGACCCGTGAAGCCTTCGAGCGATTGACGCGGGAACTGCTGGAAGGTCTCGCTCGCGCGCCCCATCTGGACGGGCTGCTGCTCGCCCTCCACGGGGCGATGGTCAGCGAAGCCCACTCGGACGCCGACGGCGAGGCTTTACGACGATTGCGAGAGCAAGTCGGCGCCGACTTCCCGATCGTGGTCACCCATGATTTCCACGCGAATGTCTCCCAACAAGTGGTGGAGTTGAGCACGGCTCTCATCATTTACAAGAGCTACCCTCACCTCGACCATCGCGAGCGGGGGCTGCAGGCCGCCAGCGTGATCGCCCGGACGATCAAGGGCGAGATTAAGCCGGTCCAGGCGCTGGTGAAACCAGCCATGCTGCTGAATATCGCGCGCCAAAATACGAACGTGCCGCCGATGGATCGTGTCATGGCGGCGTCGCGCGCGCTGGAGGAGCAGCCAACTATCGTGGCGGCGAGCGTGGCCGGCGGCTATCAGTACGCCGATGTACCCGAGATGGGACCGGCGGCGCTGGTGGTGACGGACGGTGCGCCCGCGCTTGCGCGACAGGAGGCCAGGCAGCTCGCCGACCAACTATGGTCGATACGGGAGCGGCTCCATTTCAAGCTGCCCGATGTGGCGCAGGCGGTACAAGAAGCAAAAGCGAGCGACCGCGCGCCCGTCGTTCTCGTCGATATGGGAGATAACATCGGGGGCGGCTCAAGTGGCGACAGCACCTTCATCCTCCACGAGTTGCTGCGGCAAGGCGTGACTGGCTGGGTCGTCGTCCTCGCCGACCGGGAAGCTGTCGCCGCCTGCGCGCGCGCCGGGCTTGGCGCCAATCTGCGCCTAACCGTTGGCGGCAAACGGGACAGCCTGCACGGAGAGCCGGTCGAGGTCAGCGGGCGCGTCAAGTGTCTTCACGACGGGCGCTATGAGGAAAGCGAGGTGCGCCATGATGGGCGGCGCTACCATGATCAGGGCTTTACCGCCCTCCTGGAAATAGGCGGCCCTCCCGCTGAGAAAGCGAGCTTCCTGCTGCTGACCAGTCGGCGGCAGACGCCGTTTAGCTTGCAGCAGCTTTTGAGCGTGGGGCTGCAGCCGGCGAGACAGAAGGTGCTGGTCGTAAAAGCCGCCATCGCTTATCGCGCCGCCTACGAACCGATCGCTGGCGCGATAATCGAGATCGACAGTCCGGGCCTCACCGCTGTGAACCCAGCCCGCTTCCGCTATCGCCGGGCGCCCGCGCTATGGGGGCTGCCCGCGAGCGCCAATACCGAAGGGGGTGTGTATGACTAGCCGCATTGAACTTAATCCCCTGGCTGAAATGGGGGAGGAGCAGATTGAAGCCTTATATGGGAGCGCGACTCTCTCGCCCGCGGGACTCATTACTGCCGGCAGTTGGGGTACCTGGCAAATCCGCTACACCGCGGGCAGTTACGGGATTGATGAGAATGGCGCCCTGCTGGTTGCTTGGCGCTTTGCCACAGATTGGGGCAGGCCGCAGACATCCGATCCCTCGGCCCCGAATTATGTGAGCGCAACGACGGACAGCCACTCGTGCGAGGTCGCCCTCCGCTACGATCCGAAAGGGTACATCCGTCCCTGGCGGGCTTGCCTCGCTATTGACATTTTTGACGGCGCGCTGCTTCCGGGCGATACGATAACCATTACCTATGGGGACAGGAGCGGCGGTTCGGCCGGGACGCGCGCGCAGACCTTTGTGGAGAAAGTCTTCCGCTTCAGAACCTTGATCGACGCGCAGGGAAGCGGTCAATACGTAACGCTGCCAAGCTCGCCCGCCACCGAGATAATTGCTGGCGAGGCGCAGCGGCTGGTGGCGATCGTACCCAGCGAAGCTCAGATAGAGCGACAGTTTGATCTCGTGGTAAAAGCCGAGGACGGCTGGGGAAACCCCGCCACAAGCTATGCCGGAACTATCTCGCTGGAGGAGGCGAGCGGCTCGATCGCCAAGGTGCCGGACTGTTACACATTCCAGCCCCCCGATCAAGGAGTCCGCCGTTTTCGCAACTGCAGCGCCAAGCGACCCGGCATCTTCACGATACGCGCGCGTGCGCTGGATGGCGCGCTCGTCGGGGAGAGCAATCCCCTGCGGGCGCTATCGACGCGCGGTCCGCATCGTCCCTTCTGGGCTGATTTGCACGGCCAAAGCGGCGAAACGGTTGGTACGAATAGCGTGCGCGACTACTTTGCCTTCGCCCGCAATTACAGCGCGCTGGACGTTTCGGGCCATCAAGGGAATGATTTCCAGATAACCGCGCCGGTCTGGGAAGAGATTGTGGCAGCCGCCAATGATGCGAACGATCCCGGGCAATTTGTGGCTTTCGTCGGCTATGAATGGTCTGGCAACACCGCTGGCGGCGGCGACCGGAACGTCTATTTTCTAGGGGATCGGGGCGAGCTCTTGCGTTCCAGCCATGCCCAGATCAGCGACCTCTCCGATCTGGCGGCGGACCGCTATCCCGTTTCTGCGCTGCACGATGAGCTGGCGGGACGTACCGACGTCTTTATCATTCCCCATGTGGGCGGCCGCCCCAGCGACCTGGCCTATCACTGCCCGCCGCTGGAGCCGCTGGTCGAAGTCTACTCCTCCTGGGGCGAGTTCGAGTGGATGCTGCGCGAGTCCATCGCGCGTGGCTACCACGTCGGCGTCGCGGCAGGGAGCGATGGTCACAAGGGCAGACCCGGCAGCAGTTATCCGGGCGCGGGCGCTTTTGGCGTTTACGGCGGGCTCACTTGTATTCTGGCGAGCGACCTCAGCCGGAGCGCCATCGGGGAGGCGCTGATGGCGCGCCGCTGCTACGCCACAAGCGGTCAACGCATCATCGTGCGGGCAAGCTGCGAGGACCATCCTATAGGCAGCCAATTCAGCCTGGATCGCGCCCCTGCTTTCGACCTGGAGATTGTGGGGACAGAGGAGCTGGAACAGGTTGAACTCTGGCGGGGGAACGAATTGCTGCGCAGCTGGCCCCCAATCCAGGAGCGACGCCCGGATCAGCTCAGGTTGAGTTGGAAGGGAGCGCGGGTAAAAGGCCGGGCGAGAATGGCTCGCTGGGATGGCACACTGGCTGTTGCGGGCGGCAGGATCCTTGCCGTCGAGGGCTATGCCTTCGATTCACCCGCCGAGGGTATACAGAATTGGGATGCCAAAGGCGTGAGTTGGCGCTCAATCACCACCGGCGACAGCGATGGCATTGTCGTGACCTTGGAGGCACAGGCCGATACCCTCCTGGCGGTTGACACGCCCCTCGTGTCTACCGAGATCCCTTGGTCCGACCTGGCGGATGGCAGCAGGCGGATAGCGGCCGGCGGAGTTGACCTGGAATTAACGATTGAGCGCCGCCCCATCGGACTGAAAGCGCGCCGCCTCAGCGCCAGCTTCCGACTCGCCAGCAGCCCGTCGGGCGAACAGGCGTACTGGATTCGCGCGCTGCAGGTTGACGGAGCGAAAGCGTGGACGAGTCCCTGGTATGTTACGCACTGAGTCGTGGCGCTCCTAAGCAAAGGAAACTTTGCTTACAAGTCATTTAAGCCGTATTGCCGGGCGATTCGCTTCGAAAGCCGCCCATGAATCGCGGCCGCGCTCAGCGCTCGACGGCGACGCCCAATTCATCCAGCACATGTAGAACTTCGGGCGCCACGGAATCAGGGTCATTCTTGGCGCTGCGTTTCAGGGCAAAGATGGCGTCTTCATTGCCGGCTCTGGCCAGATCTATCGCTTCCAACAGGCCTTTTTCGCGGTAGCTCATATCTTGCGCAACAACTGGATTGTCGTAGGCTTTCCAATAGTATTTGAGATCGTCATGCCGCCAATCCGGGTAGATGTCTTCCCATGTGAGTTGGCTGGGAGAATGCGGCGTCAGCATGTGCTCGGCGACATTGTCGCCCACGATCATATAGCGATTGTCCAGCGAGAGCCGCAGCCTGTCTTCGGTATAGTTAGGCAGCGCCTGATGGATGGTCAGCATGGGGAAGAAGAGCGCATCACCAGCTTCATAATCAGTGGAATGCCAAACCGGAGTAATCTCTTCGTGCTCAGTTTCGTCGACGATCAGGGCGCCAGCGCCCAGCGAGAAGTGATGGTCCAGTACGCGATTAACCTTGTGAGATTCTGGAATCACCGCCAGCCCGCCCAGTTCAATCGGGCAATCGCCGATCGGCGCCCAGCAGGTGATATTGTCGAAACTGCCTTGGAAGTGTACGAAGTCCTGATGCTTGGGCGTTGTATGCTCGGTGTACTTGGGGAACCAGACGCGCGCGACCTTCTGCGGATGCGGCATGACTGGCGCGCCCGTCATCTTCTCCACGATCTCGAGGTATTCGAGCCAGTGGGCAGAGCGATGAAAACTCTCTAACCGGTAAACTTCGGCATAACCAGCGCTGTATTCATTATCGCCTTCGGTGAAGCGCATGTTGATATCGGCGATCCCGTCCATCGGGTCGGTATCAGCCACCAGCCAGCCGGCGCTTTGCAGGGCGCTCATCATCTCGCGGCGAAGCTCCCACATGCGCTCAGGATCGATCAGTCGCTTGAAAAATAGGTAGCCCTCATCGGCGATTCGCCGCTGCAACTCGTGGGGATCGTTCTGGGCGTCGTTGGAAACGCGCAGTTCTTTGATTTCGTCAGACATAATTTTCTCTCTTTCCGCACCAAGGTATTGCGGCACGTTCATTCTACGTCGGCGATCGGTCCACGATCGAGGGCGCTCGCCTGCCAAGACTATACCAGATGCCCGCCCATATAGGCGAATGCGCTAGATTGGGTAGTGTATCGAACTCGGTGGAAATTCTTTGAGCCATCCTCGAGATTATATCCCCAACCCCAAGTACGT
>JAPOYT010000180.1 GCA_026706445.1 Chloroflexota bacterium | reverse complement strand
GCCGAGAATTGTCTGCGAAATATGCCATTTTCTTTGTGTCCTTTGCGCCTTTGTGGTGAAGTTGGATTTGGCTCATTTGAATTTCAACCGAGTTCGATACACTACCCAAGCAGGACGAGCCGCCGGCTCGCCCGTACAACTTTCCGACTGTTTGGCAATTCCTTTGCCGCAGTCCTTATCACAAAAAACTTGGGGCTATATGGTATCGCAGCAAGTTGATACGGCGCCCAAATGCGGCTATGCTACTGGTATAACATATCGGAATCACATTCGCAGGTGCGTCGCTTGAAACTGTCCGATATTTTCCGCGAGGGCTCCGATGCCCGCAAGCTTTTCGCGAAGTTCTACGCGGTCGCCGCCATCGGCATCATACTGACCGTGCTGGTCCTGCTCGCCATTGCTACGCGCGCGGGCTAAGGCGCGTCGTAGTCCTCTTTCCCCTCCGCCCAATAGCTCTCCAGCGAGACGCCCAAGCCGTCGGCGACCCGATTGACGTAGGCATAATAGGCGACAACCTGCGCAATATCCAGAATCGCCCGGTCGCTGAAACCGCAGGCGCGCAGCTGTCGCAGGTCATCCTCGGTAATTTCCCAGGGCTCGCGCGTCAGCTTGGCGGAATAGTCCAGCATCGCTCTGTCGGGCGCCGTTAGCTCCGCCTCGCGGTAATCCACCTCGAGGCAAGCCGTTAAATCCGGGTCTCCAGTCAACTGACGGAGGTTGCGCGCATGATGCTTCAGTCAGTATTCGCAGCGATTGATGGCCGATACCACGACGCCGATCATCTCGCGCTGTACCCGGGTCAGGGGCGATTCGCCGTACATCAAGGTCTTGTAGAGATGCATGTGATCGACGAGCGATGCCGGATGAAGGCTGTGGATCTTCATGATGTGATCAACCTGGCCGCTTTGCGCGTCAGCAGCGCGGCGATAAGCTCGCTTTAGCTCGCCGGTCGCCTCGGCTTCGGGCACGGTTTCGATCCAGGCTACCGGTCTCCGCATCGTATTCATCGCGGCTGTCTTACCCTCCAATCAGGCATCCACAAAAAGCGAGACCTTGAGCTTCCAGGCGAGATACATGGCGCGGAAAAAAGAGATCAATTCTTGGATGCAACTGTCGGCGTCTGAGCCGGCCGCCATCTCGAAAGCGAATCGATCGCGTATTGATTCGTCAAGAGACGAAATGTCCCGTATCTCTTGCGCCTCCAGGTCACGGTCTATGGCGCCGAAAAATAGCAGCAGGATGCCGGCATGATTGGGAATGATGCGCTCGCCGACGCCGAATATCATTTCCAGCGCCTGATCGCCCGATACGCGCAGCTCGCCCAGGCGGCGTTCGGGCGCGATCGGCAATTCGAAGTAGGCGCGTTCGGCCGCATCAATGCCGCCGTCGGCTTCTCGCAGTTCCCTGACCGAAGCGCCGTCATAGCCCAGCCGCTGGATACCCTGCTTCAGCAAAAGCCAGACCAGTGGCTCATCCGGTACCGGCAGCCGCTCCAGCAGCCAGGTCTCAGCCCGCGCCGAAATCGGATACTGTATGAATCCCACGCAGCCAAAAGCCCCTCCGCTTCGATTCGCCGGGCAGGAAGCGCAATGCTCGGCGTAGTCGTCAAGCGCCGACGCGTGATCAAGCAGATCCTGCACAACGATCAGCTGTTTGTCGCGAGCTTCGCCAAGCCTGCGATGACTGAACTCGAAACCCATTTGCGCTGGTTCGCGCGCATCGCCGGCGGCGCGAAACCACTGAATCACCTCGCGGGCGCGCGCGCGTTCCTTCAAGCGCTCCCGGATGCCGTCCGCGGTCAACTCGCGTTTGGGGATGCAGTCCAACTCGATGATGTAATCAATCGCCATCGCGCCCTTCCCGCCTGGCCGCGCAATTACAGGGCGCGAGTATACCACAGGGCATCAAGAGATTTTCGATTCGCGCCGCTATCAACCCCAGCGGCCGTATCGCTTGAAAGCCAGCAAGACATTGATGGTCGTCATTGAATACCATTGCGGGAGATTATGCTGATCCAGCCAATGTCCCTCGTCCTGCTGCGCGCCTGAAAGCGAATCGAGACAGCGATCCGGCAGACCAGCCGGCAGCGCGCGCGCAATCATCGAGTCGGGCGCCGGCGCGAAGGCGAAGAGCGAATCAAGCTGATTTTCCGGCAAGGCGATCGCGCAAGTTACGATATTGTCCACGGTCGCCTGTTGGAAGTCGGCGAGCTTGGGAAAGTCATCAACTGCGAAGAAAAAGTCGAAAGCGTGGTAAGCCATGAAGAGCCATTGGTTTTCCATGACTTTTTCCGGCGTATAGTGATTCAGCGCCCAAGCCTTTGTCTTTTCGATCAAAGTCGGTGTAGCGCAGCCAAAGCGCATGAGGTTGCCGACGATGGAATCGGGCATTGTCTGGCCGCCCTTCTCCCGCCACCACCATTCGAGAGGATAATCACGCGTTTCGGGCGGGTTGCGCAGGGCGCCGCGCTCATCCATCTGCGCTTCCACCCAATCGGCCGCGCCATCAAGAAGCGAGCCGGCTGGCATCTTGCTGTGCTTCATCACACCGAGCAGGTATTCCAGGGCCAGCGGATTCGATTGAGGCGCCTTCAAATCATGTTCCAGACCGTGGCCAAAGCCGCCGTCCGGATTCTTGTAGCAGAGAATAATCCGCCATAAGCGCTCCAGACAGCCGCCGTCAAAGAGCCAGGCGAATAGCGCCCGCTCAAACAGCGTGCCGTTCCGATATACATAGTCACGCGCTTTTTCCGGATCAAATGCCATCAGCCAGCCTTTCCGTGAACATATATTCTATGCTAGCGGGAGAGGCGAGCTGTCGCAAGGGGCTACATGTAGCTCTTCACGATGTCTATCAAATCGCGAGCGCGATGGCGGAAGGTGTGCTGTTTCAAGACGCGCTGTCTGGCCGCTCGCCCGATCGTCAATCGCTCCTTGTCGTTGCTCAGCAGATAGCGGTATCGCTCAAGCGCCTCGGCGGCCGAATTCACCACCACCAACTCCTGCTCCGGCTCGAACCATTCTTCAATCCCCAAGTAGGGATTGGCGACGATGCAGGCGCCCAAGGCGCCCAACTCAAAGGGGCGGGATGAAGAGGAGGCATGAACGCTGGCATGCGCCCCGCGCGTGATGCACAAATTGAGCTTGCTGCGACAGACATATTCGCGCAGCTTGCTGAAACTGAGGTAAGGCAATTGCTCGGCCGCTCCCAAGTCGCCCAGATTTTTGCCGCGGACGGCGAAACGCGTACCAGACAATGCCTTCGATGGCGCCGTGATCATCCGGTCGATCCAGTCGGATCGGTATTCGCGTCCATGACCATAGAACAGTACATCGATATCCTGGGCTGGCGCCGAAACCGGTGCGAACACATCCGGGTCAGCGCCATACCAGACGGTGTGGACATTCTCCGCGCCGAGCTGCCGCAGCATCGCGCCGCCGCCGCTGCTGTTGCTGATGAAGGCGGTGTACTCGCTTAGGTCTGCGCCTTGATAAATGCGGAAGCCGGATGCGAATCCGCGCATGTTGGGCAGGCTGGCGGGCACATCGCCGTCAAAATAGAAGATCGGAATATCGAACTTGCTTGAAATATACTTTGGCAGACCAGGCAAGTGGTTGAGCGGCACGGTGAGAAAGAGAATGGCGTCCACGTCCCTCTCGCGGATCAGGATTCGCTCGAGATGGCGCCGCCACAGCGGCGCGATTACAGTGTGCGCCACTTGCCGTACCGCTTTATCGGCAAGGGACTCGTCCACGCTGTCTCTTGCGCTGCCCGCCCTGTGCGCAGGAAGAATCGCGCGCGAGAGTTCACGCAGCGACTTAAAGGCATCACCCGGTATGCGAGCCGGATTTTCCTCAGCGCGCCACCACAAACTCTCAATCGGCGCGCCCTGATATGGCGCCGCAATCACTTCCACACCCAGTTCGTACAGCCCTTTTAGCAATTGCCACCAGGCTGGCGTCGCGCTGAATGGCTGGCGCAAATCGAGCGATGAGACGACGACAAGCAACTTCAAGGGAGGGCGCCTTCGATACGTGGACAAGCACATGCCTGGTCAGCATGACCGCAGGGGCGATTGTACATGAAAGGCGGCATTATCGTAGAATCGGTCGCTTTGGCGCGCAGGTCAATAATATCGCCGTCCTCTCTGTAGATTTCGCCGCTAATAGATAACCGTCTGAAAGCGCGCGCGGCAGCGCAACTGTCTGCCGTCAAGGAGAGGCAACTCTCCATAGGGCAAGGACAGGAGAGCAAGTTAATGGCGCTCTATATTCATCATGTTTGCCCAAGAGCCTTAGCCTGAGGCAGGGGAAGTGTATACATTTCGGTTGAAATTCAAATCAGTCGCAGAATCCCTTTAGTTGCTAGCATGCGGATGTCGACAATTCATCGTCATTTTGGGTGAGGGAAGTAGAGCAAGGATTCGAAGCAAACCGCAACAATTTCAACCGAGTTCGATACACTGCCGAGGCTCCAGCAATTACACAAAAGGGGAAAATATGGTTATAATTGGTTCAATCGCGCCGTGCGCGCGATACCGTCCAATATATGGGAGACAAAGAACAATGAAACGGTTATTCCTCGTACTCACTGTCTTGTGCATGTTGCTTGGCTTAAGCGTCCCTGCGCTTGCCGATTCGCATTGCATGGACGAACTGGGCTGTGTCGAGGTGGCGCCAGATGATCCGATTGTCATCGCCTCCATTCTCGCAATGTCCGGTCCCGCTTCGTTCTACGGCGCGGATACGCTCGGTGGCATTGAACTCGCCATCCTTGGGCGGGACGGGATGCTGCTTGGCCGGGACATTGAATTAGTTGAAGAGGACAGCTACTGCGCAGCCGAAGGCGGTCAGGCTGCCGCTCAGCGCGTCGCCGCCGACGAATCCATCGCCGGCGTTATCGGCACGACCTGCTCGGGCGCGGCGCAAGGCGCTATGCCGATCATCAGCGAAGCGGGCATGCTGATGATATCGTCCTCCAATACGTCGCCAAGCTTGACCAACGATAATGCCGATGAGGGCGGCACCTATTATCCCGGTTACTTCCGCACTGCGCACAACGACCTGTTTCAGGGCGCTATGGGCGCGAAATTCGCTGTTGAGGTGCTCATGGCCGGCGCTGTCGCAACTGTCCACGATGGCGATCCATACACGGAGGGTCTCGCTGTAGTGATGGCAAATGAATTTGCCGGGCTTAACGGCGAAGTCGTCTTCCAAGGCGCCGTCAGCAAGGGCGATACCGATATGAGCGCGATTCTAACCGAGATCGCCGCCAGCGGTCCCGACTTGGTCTATCTGCCGGTATTCACGCCGGAATCCGAATTCCTGGTATCGCAAGCGGCCAACACGCCGGGCTTGGAAAACGTGCGGATGATGACCGCCGATGGCAGCTTTAACGCCGACTTCGCCCCGAACATCGGGCAAGCAGCCGCGGGCGTCCTAATGACCGGACCGCACGTTTCGGGCGATGCATATCAAGAATTTCTCGCTTTATGGGCAGAGGAACAGCCGGGCGGCACCGATTCTCCACCCAGTGGCTTCCACGCCCATGCCTATGACGGGACAAATCTTCTGTTGGACGCCATTGAAGCCGTCGCTGAGGAAATGGACGATGGCGTCTTGATCATTGGACGTCAGGCGCTGCGCGATGCGATGGCAGCCGTCGAAGACTACGCCGGCTTGACCGGCACGCTAACCTGCCAGGAGGCGCCGCTTTACATGGGTGACTGCGCGACCGGCACCGCCTTAGCCGTATTCGAACTTGGAGAAGCTCAGGTCAATGAAGGCGCGTGGCCGCCGCCAATTGTCTGGGATCTCTCCATGGCTGCCGCTGACGACATGTAGAAACCGCAGCCTGATTCGTCGAGACTGCGAAAAGACAAGCCAGAGTCAATCTCGCTCTGGCTTGTCTTTCTCTTGCTATGACAATCTTCGCCAAGCGCGCGCATCGGTAAATCACTTGCAGCGTTCGGCAATTTCGGCTACTTTACCCGCCAAGTGTTGATCATATCCACGCAAATGAGAATGTAATCACGTGTTCAGAAATCTGGTTCGTTTGCTATCTGCCCTAAGCCTCGTTTCGCTCTTTTTCTTCCCGGTCTTGGCCGACGCATCCTGTGATGATCCCCTGGGCTGTGTCGAGGTTGAGCCTGATGATCCCATAGTTGTGGGCGCGATGCTAGTGGTATCCGGCGCAATCAATTACCTGGGCGAGGATACCTTGGGCGGCGTTGAGCTGGCTCTGCTCGCGCGAGACAACTCGCTGCTGGATCACGAGATTGAATTGGTGCTGGAAGACAGCTTGTGCACGGCGGAAGGCGGGCAAGTCGCGGCTCAGAGATTGGCGGCCGATCCGACGGTCGTCGGCGCAATCGGCACGAACTGTTCCAGCGCGGCCCAAGGCGCGATACCGATCATCAGCGAGTCGGGGCTGGTGATGATCGCCCCATCAAATACATCTCCCAGCTTGACCAATAGCGACATTGCGGCGGGCGGCTCACATTTGCCGGGTTACTTCCGCACCAGTCAAAACGGTCTAATTGAGGGAATGCGTCTCGCTCAATTTGCTTTGCGCGCGCTTAAGGCGGAAACGTTGGCGACGGTTCACGATGGCGACCCCTACACGGAAGGGCTCTCGCGAGCGGTCGCCGACACTTTTGCCGAGCTCGAAGGCGATGTCGTATTTCAGGGCGCGGTCAACAAAGGCGATACGGACATGTCATCAATTCTCACCGAGATCGCTGTGCATCAGCCCGATGTCATCTACGTGCCCTTGTTCGAGCCGGAGTCCAACTTTTTCGCCGCCCAAATGACGCATATCGCTGGTCTGGAAGACACGATCATTATTGGCGGCGCCGCCAGTTTCTCGTCCAGTTTCCCTGAAAATACGGGCGAAGCGGCCGTAGGTATTTATGTATCGGGTCCGCTTGTCAGCGGCGATGCCTACGAGAAGGTGCTTGAGCAATGGGTTGAAGAATACGGCAGCGACCCGCCGAGCGGTTATCATGCCCACGCCTATGACGCCACCAACCTGCTCCTGGAGGCATTGGAGGCGGTCGCGATTGTCAGCGATGATGGCAGCCTCATGTTCGGCAGACAAGCGATTCGCGATGCGGTTGCCGCGACGGAAAATTATCCGGGCTTGACCGGTCGATTGACCTGTCGCGAAGATTCGCCGTATGCTGGCGACTGTTCGCCCGGCACTGCGCTCGCCGTCTTTATTATCACCGAAGCCGAGGTGTTCGATGACAACTGGCCGCCGCCGCTCGCGTGGAATTTCTCGGTGGACACATTTGATTAGTCTATAATTGACCACAGCCGGGCTTTGTGAATCCTAGAGAACATATTGCCTTTGACGATGCAGCCAAACGGTAGAGCCTATGTTCAAGTGGAAGACTGACGAATTCTCCTGGGTCGACTTCACCATTGATGTGCTGCGCGTCCTGATTGTGCTCGGCGTTGTCATAGGCGCCTGGAACACCCTATCGTCCGGGCGCATTTCGCTTGCCCAGTGGGTCAATCTTTTTGCCGCCGGCTTATCTCAAGGCAGCATCTACGCCCTTATAGCCCTGGGCTACACGCTGGTATATGGCATCCTGCTCATGATTAACTTCGCGCACGGTGAAGTCTTCATGGCGGGCGCTTTTACCACTGTGTTTTTCGCCGAAGCATTGAATCGCACCGGCTTTCTCAATGAACAGCCCTTGTTGTCGATTCTGCTGATGATCATATTTGCGGGCTTGGTTTCGATGACGGTGGCGATCCTGCTCGAACGCGTCGCCTATCGCCCGCTTCGCGGCAGCCCCAGGCTGGTGCCGCTGATCACCGCCATCGGCGCTTCATTCTTCCTGCAATACACTTTTCGCGGACTTTATGGATCGGGCTTCAAAGCCTATCCGCAAGTGAAGATGCTGCAAGGCGTCATATCGGTCGGCGGCATCAACATACCGATCGTGCAAATCTTCGTTTTTTGCTCGGCGCTCGTTCTAATGCTCGGTTTGTATTGGCTGGTGGAGCGCACGCGAATCGGCAAGGCGATGCGGGCCGTCTCGGAGAACAAGGAGGTCGCGCGCTTGATGGGCATCGACATCGACTGGGTCATCATGTTCACCTTCGGCGTCGGCGGTTTTCTGGCCGGATCGGCTGGCGTGATCAACGGCATGTTCCGTCCGCAGGGCGTCAACTTCTTCATGGGCTTCATCCCCGGCATCAAAGCCTTCACAGCCGCCGTATTGGGTGGCATCGGCAACATTCCGGGCGCGATGCTCGGCGGCCTCTTCCTCGGCGTGATCGAAGCCATCGGACCGAACCTGGTCCTCGCTGGTCTCGGCATTCCGGGCGCGAACCAACTCAAGGACGTCATCGCCTTCACCATGCTCGTGCTCGTGCTGATCTTCCGCCCGCAAGGCATCCTTGGCGAACGCCTGGCTGAGAAGAAAGCCTAGGAGGCGGGCATGAACCTATTGCGGTCGCAGACCTCCAAGTCAATTCTCGTATTGGGAGCCCTGTCCGGCGCTTTCATTTTGTTCACAGGCGCCGTCGGCATGATCGCCGCCTTCCACGAACGCGAAGTCGTCGACCGGTTCATCAGCCTGGGGCAGCTGCTGCTGCTGATTGCGCCCTTTGTTACCGGCTATTACGCCGCGGGCAAGTTGCGAGCCCTGGGTGAAGACGCGCCTGTCCTGCTGGGCGGCGGAATGGCTATCGGCCTTATGACGGCAATTCCGTCAGTTATTCTGCTCCTGTTCAACTCGGATGAGTTTCGCTTCCTGCTTGATCTGACATTGCGACTCATTCCGTTTGTGGCGGCGTCGATCGTCGCCTGGCGAATGTATCGCGCCGGCAACGAGACGCAAGCGGTGATCGGAATCTGGCTGCTAGTCGCCGTCCTCGTCGGCATCGTCAGCTTTTCCTTCGCTCTGATATTTGAGATCAAAGGCGATCTGCGTTCCGTGCTGGTGAACATCAATCGAGACTGGGTGGAGGTTGTTACCTTCGACAATCGAAAGGATTTGGCGCGGGGCATCGGCACATTCGCTCTCATTTCAGTCGCAGCCGGTTTCGCCGGATCCATCCTGTTCCTGATGCCCGCCGTGCCTCGCCGCGCGCTCATTTACGGATTGGGCGTGACCGTGCTGATCGGCGCTTTTGGGGAGACGGCCCGTCTCATCTTGCAAGAAAACGTCGACCGCGACACGCTGAGAGAGATCTTCCGCCGCGATACCTTGCGTCAAAACGCGGCCCTCGCGCTATTCATAATTAGCACAGTCGCCGGCTGCCTTTGGGCGATGTTTGGCCGCCAGGCGCGCGAGAGTTTCAGCAATATCAATGTTTCGCAGCGGCGGTCCCTGAATATCATCGGGCTGGCGGTTTTCGTCGTCTTCATGCTGGCGCTGCCTTGGCTGATCGGGCGGACGCTCAGTGATGTGGCGGTGACCATCGGTATCTTCGTCTTGATGGGCTTGGGCTTGAATATCGCTATCGGGCTGGCGGGCTTGCTTGATCTCGGTTATTTGACCAACTACGCGGTCGGCGCCTACATTTTGGCTGTTTTAACCTCTATCGGGCCGCTAGGGCTCTTCAAAGGGACATTTAGCTTTTGGATGGTCATCCCGCTCGCCTTGCTGGCCGCTATGTTTGCCGGGTTCCTCTTCGCCGTGCCCGTGCTGCGAATGCGCGGCGATTACCTGGCAATCGCCACCCTCGGCTTTGGGGAGATTATCGGCAAACTGGCGATTTCCGACTGGCTAAAGCCAATAATCGGCGGCGCGCAAGGTGTACAGGCGATCCCGAAACCAATATTCCTCGGCGCTGAACTCAAGAATCCGGAACAGCTTTACTATATTGTTCTTGTGGCGAGCCTGGTTTGCCTGTTTGTTTCAATACGTTTGAACAACTCTCGAACGGGCCGGCAGTGGATGGCAATCCGCGAAGACGAGGATGTGGCGACCGCCATGGGCATTGATACAGCGCGCGCCAAGCTGCTGGCTTTTACCTTGAGCGCGGCGACTGGCGGCGTGGCCGGCGCGATCTTCGCCGCCAAAGTGGGCACCGTCTTCCCCAATAGTTTCACCGTCTTTGTCTCGATCAATGTTTTGAGTTTGATTATCGTCGGCGGCATCGCCAGCAATCCGGGCATCGTCGTCGGCGCGATTGTGCTGATCGGCATGCCAGAGTTGCTCCGCGAATTCTCGGACTTCCGCTTTCTGTTATATGGCGCCTTGCTCATCCTCATGATGATCAAGCGCCCGCAAGGCTTGATCCCGTCGAAGATTGTGACGCATGAGGTCAGGACGGGCGTCAAACCGAAGCTGGTCGGGGCGGAATAGCGCGAGAGGACAGACGCGTAGATGGTGGAAAAGGACAAGTCGGGTCAGAACAGAATTCTCGAAGCGAAGGGCATGACAAAGCGCTTTGAGGGCTTGGTCGCCGTCGACAGCCTGGACTTCTATATTCCCGCGGGCGCCATCGCCAGCATCATCGGTCCCAACGGCGCTGGCAAGACCACCTTCTTCAATTGCATCACCGGCTTCTACGAGATTGACGAAGGTGAGGTTTTGTTTGACGGCGCGCAAATTAATGGTCGCTCGCCCGATCAGATCGCGCGAGCCGGCATCTCGCGCACTTACCAGAATATCCGTCTCTTCAACAATATGTCGGCGATCGAGAATATCATGGTGGGTCAGGAGCCGCATTTGCGGTCTTCTTGGATCGGCGCCATTCTTGGCTTGCCGTCTACGCGGCAGGAAGACGCGCTCACCGAAGACCGCGCCCGGGAGTTGCTTCACTTTGTCGGGCTGGAGGGCAAAGGCGACATGCTTTCCATGAATTTGTCTTACGGCGACCAACGACGCCTGGAAATCGGCCGGGCGCTCGCCAGCCAGCCGAAGCTCATCCTGCTCGATGAACCGACCGCCGGCATGAACCCGCGCGAGACCATTGAAACGACCGACTTCATCCGCCGCCTCCGCGATGAAATTGGGATTACCATCGTCCTGATTGAACATGATATGCGGGTCGTAATGGATATCTCGGAACATATTACGGTATTGGACTACGGCCGCAAAATCGCCGAGGGTTTGCCAGCCGATATTCAAACCAATAGCGATGTGATTGAAGCCTATCTCGGTCGTGGCGCGGCGGCGGCGACTATGGAAAACTAGCCGGGGGCGGAACCCGTCAATGGCACTCTTGGAAGTCAAGGACATTCACACCTATTACGGCAACATCCATGCCTTGAAGGGCGTGTCGTTAGAGGTTGATAGCGGGGAAATCATCGCGTTGATCGGCGCCAATGGCGCTGGCAAGACGACGACGCTGCGCACTATCTCTGGATTGATGGAGCCGCGCGCGGGATCGGTTTCCTATGATGGGGAAGACATCTCAAATACTCGCGCCGATCTGCTGGTATCCAAAGGCATCTCGTTGGCGCCCGAGGGGCGCGGCGTATTCGCCAAACTGACCGTCGAAGAGAATCTCGACATGGGCGCTTACAGCCGGCGCGACGGTGCAATAAAGGATGATTTGAAGAATGCGTATTCGCTTTTTCCCCGGCTGGAGGAGCGCAAGAAACAATTCGCAGGCACCTTAAGCGGTGGCGAGCAGCAGATGCTGGCGATTGCGCGCGCCTTGATGTCGAAACCGCGCCTGCTTCTTCTTGATGAACCATCCATGGGTTTGGCGCCGGTGCTGGTCGACGGCGTATTTGAAACCGTTCAGCGCATCGCTAGCGAAGGCGTCACCATTTTGCTGGTCGAGCAGAACGCGCACATGGCGCTGCAGATCGCTGATCGCGGCTATGTATTGCAAAGCGGCGAGGTCGCCATCAGTGATACAGCCGCCAACTTGCAGCAAAATGAAACGGTGCAAAAGACTTACCTCGGCATTGATTAAACCTCGTGTCGTCACTATATGACCACATCAGCGCCTCGCGGAGGCTGGATTCGCTCACTGCATCCCGCCTGACAGATTTGGCGCGCGCCGCCGCCGGCGAGGCCAAACTGGAAGTCGCGTCTTGGGATGTTGAGCCCGTGCATGGCGGCTTTGGAAGCGCCGTCGGCGGTACCTCGCTGTACCGGTTCAAGATTCGAACCGCGTCGAAAGAGACGATATCACTCGTTCTCAAGATCCTATATGAGCGCAGGGGCGAGGAGGCGCGCTCGCCATATTACTGGAAGCGCGAATATGAGATCTACCGATCGAGCATCCTGGCTGAATTGCCCGCCAACTCCTTTTCGACGCCACGAATCTTCGACCTGCAAGATTTCGGCGACTCCTGCTGGATCTGGATGGAGGATATTGAAGACATCAAGGGAGCGTGGACACTCTCCGACTTTGGCGACATCGCCCAGCGCCTCGGTCGTTTCAACGGCGCCTGGATGACGGCTAAGCCGCTGCCTGACTTCGATTGGCTAACAGCCAATTGGCACAGCGCAATTGTGCCGGCGCTGGCGCCCGCGTTTCATGACTTGGACAGTCTGTTGGAAAGTCCCCTGGCGCGGACGGCGCTGCCATATAAAGCCAAAGACGAGATCGCGGCGATTTGGAATGATCGGCATCTGTTCCAGAAAGCTCTAAGGCAGTTACCGCGCGCGCTCTGCCACACCGATGCCTTTCGGCGGAACATACTGCGCCGCAAGCATGACGTGGCGCTGCTTGACTGGGCGCTCGCTTCTATCGGGGGCATAGGCGAAGAATTGGTCTGTCTCGTTGCGGTCAGCTTGTATTATGAGGGCTTCTCGGCTGAATTCGCGGACCAATTGGACAAGACGGTATTCGCCGGATATATCGAGGGCCTGCGTCAAGCCGGCTGGGCTGGCGATGCGAAACTGGCGCGGATCGGTTATACCTGCGCCATGGTCTTGCGCGGGCTGGCCGGCGTAAAGCAGGATCTCGAACTGCTTGAAGATGAAGCCAACTACGAGTTGCTCTTTCGAACGCATCATACGACAAACCTTACCGAAATTGCCCGACTGTTCGCCGATGTCCGTAGCTTTCGGCTGCTTAAAATGGCGCGCGAGGCTAGCCGCCTGCTTTCGGCTTGACGGGCGCGTCTTGCGGAACGCGAAAAAGCGGCAGCAGCACGGCTGCCGCAATAAGGGCGCCGCCGATCCACAGCGCAAGTGTCATCTCCTGGCGCAGCAGGAGTACCGCAAGAATGGCGCCAGATAGCGGCTGAGCGAAGAAAAATAGCGATGCAAGCGAAGCGGGAACGAGCGCGAAGGCGCGATTCCACAGCAGCAGCGCGAAGGCGGTTGAAGCCAAGCCCAAATAGAGAACAGCAAATACGACGCCGCCATTGATCTCGCCGATTGGGCGCTGCGACAATTCGAGCGCGCTGGCGGGAATGGAAAATAAGAGCCCGCCCAGTAAGGCATAGACGGTAACCGTCAGCGTCGGCAAGGAATGATTCATGGTGACAAGCCGCACCAATACTGAATACAAGCCCCAGGTAAGGGCAGAAATGGCGAGGAAGACGTTGCCGGCGAAGGTGTCTGAGCCGAAGTCGCCGGCGGCCGGATTCAGAATTGCCAGCACGCCCACGCTTGCCAGGACGATGCTCAACAGGCGAAGCAAGTTCAGCTTTTCGCGCAGAAGCACCAGGGCGAACAGCGCGACAAAGGCTGGCGAAGCGCTGGTTGCCAAAGCGCCATTAATTGCCGTCGAAAGGTCGGTGCCGACAAACTGGGCGCCGAGACTGATCCCCAATCCGACCGCGCCGACGCCGAGCAAGGTCGCTTTCGTCCGATTTGCCGGCGCGGCATGATTGCGCGCCCGGTCCAGTGGATAAAGCACGATCAGCGCCAAGACGATGCGCAGCGTCAGCAGAGTGAACGGCGGTATTACCACGAGCGTCACATCGGAAACGACATACATGCCGCCCCAGATGACCGCTGCCGTAATTCCATAAATAGCGCCGCGCAGAACCGCCGTATTCGACATCGTCGCCTTGCCGGACACACGAACCCCGAACACGCATCTTAGCTGATGCCCTTTGCCTGCGACAGCCTGCGCCGCCGTCAGCCCGATAAGATTGGCTGCCATATCCAATATCTCGCCATCGACCAAAGAGTATAATTGTGTTTGCGCATCGAAGTGTCTGTCACCGCGAGGTTCTGTCATCAACGAGAGCTTGATTTACGTTTCCTACCACAACATTGATTGCGCCTACGCGTTTCAGCTTTCAAATCTGTTGATTCGCTATTATCGCAATGTCTGGCTTGATCGCTTCGAGATCGACCTGACCGAAGACTGGAATGAGATGATTCGCGAGGCGCGGTCGCGGGCGACCGGCGTCATCGCAATTGTGACCGATGATTATCTCGAGTCACCATATTGCCGGGCGGAATACGAGTATTTTCGAGGACGTGACCTGGCCATTACCGCGGTCATCCCGCGCGATTTTTCCACCGATATGATCGCCGAATTCACTTTTGGCGACTGGGTCGATTTTCGCCGCTGGTTTGACGACCCCAGCGACCTTAGCGTAGAGAATCTATTGAGCCAGGTCCCCCAGTCGGAGGCGGTGGCGGAGACCGGTGAACGGCTCGATTATCTGCGCGGGTTTATACAAGCCGTTGAGCTTGCGCTGGCAAAGATGCCGACTTCCTGGGCGGCGCTGCGCAATAGCGACGCGCAAGGCGGGAACGAAATTCGTCCGCGTATGTTTGAGCCGAGTATGTTGACGGACTGGGACTTTACTGTCAATAAGGCGGGGAATGAACTGCCTGTTGAAAATCTCCTCGAATGGTCGCGGGCAGAACCGCAATTCATCATTCAAGGCAAGACCGGCAGTGGCAAAACATGCTTCGCGCGGCTGCTCGCGCTGCAACAGGCGCACAATGCGCTGCGCGATGACGGCGCCGCAGTTCCGGTCTGGCTAGACCTGGCGCAATGGACCAGCGAACATCGTTCCCTCAATGCATTCGTTGAATCTCAATGGACCCTGCTCACCTATTGGCAGCATTGGCTGGACCAGCGCGAGACATTGCTCGTGCTTGACAACTGGAGCGATCTCGCCCGCAGCCACACCGCGCGGGTCACTGAGTTGCGCCAATGGATTGATGCCAGCCCGGGTCAACGCTTCATCGTCTTGTCGGCCGGCGGCAGGAACTCGGAACTGGATTTGCCGACTGCGCGACTGAACGCGATAAGCGCGGGACGGGCGCAAAGTTTCGTCAGCGGCTGGCTAACGCTGGAACAGCAGAATAGCTTCCGGCAGATCTTGAAACAGAAGCATGCGTTTATCGCTGGCAGCCTACTGGACAACCTTTCTATCGGAGTCGAATTGCTTTCAGCCGACCGGGCGCTGGCTTTCAATCAGTGGCAGGCGAACCCGATGCCCGCCATGATTGCTCTGCGTAGCAAGCAGGCGCCACAGACCAGCGGCGGTCTTGACGCCAAGCAGCTGCTGGCTGGGCTGCAGCAGCTTGCCTGGTCGACGATGCTGCAGGACAACCACCGTTTCGTCCCCAGAGATACCGCCATCGACCATTCGATTGATCCGCGCGTCTTCGACCGCGGCCTGGAGCTTGGGGTCCTGGACGAGGCGGGAACGCTCCTGCGCTTCCACTGTGAAATGTTTCAGTGGTATCTGGCCGCGGAGCGCCTCAAGAAAGACGGTTTAAGCAAGTATCTGACGCGTCCAGAGTTCGCTGACGGGCGAGGACGAATCCCGAAGAAATGGGACAATCTGGCGCTGGTTTTGGTACACGGGCTGCCCGAAGGGCGCCGAGCTGAAGTCGTTGAGCAGATCGCCGAAATCGATCCGTTCATCGCAGCGATGTGCTTGAAAAGGTATCCAGATCTTAATCCGGACTTTCATGAATCGTTAATGGCGAAACTAGTGGATTTGTGCGCGCAGAACCCAGCAGGGCAAAGCGCTTTTCGCGGCGCAATCGCCGAATTGCCCGATGCCGAGCAAACAGCCCAACTGTTGATTGGTCAAATGAGCCGATGCAACAACGCGCAGCAGTTGTGGCTTTGGCTGGAAGTCCGCGCTTTGCCGCTTGAGCTGCCTATTGATTTCATCGGACTGGTCGCGGAAATCGAACGCGGACAGCCGGCTTTGGTCAACGAGCTACTAAAAGATTACAGGCTGCCATGGTCGCTAGCGTATCTGGTAAAGCTCTCCACCCATCAAAACGCGAGTATCCGCCGAAACGCCATTTGGATGCTCGGCGAGATGAAGTACCTGCCGACTGCGATACTGTTGCTGCATTACCTCGACGACAGCGAGCGAAGCGACCATGACGAAATCGTGCTCGCGTTGATGAAATACGCTTATTCTGAAGTACTGGCGCGTCTGCTGCGCTGGTCGCAAGATCATCCGAAGCATCGAAAAACGGTCATCACGGCGCTCGCCAAACGCAAACGCCTGGTCACCAGCCGACTGCTTGCCCTGTCCGACGCGAGGCGGCTCAGGCTTCATCCTGGATTCTACGACCTTGTCGTCGACATGAATGAAACGGACATCGCCATCGGCTTGGCGCAAATCGCCGAGGGAACCCTGGATTTGCCCGAATCGCTTTCGAGCGCGATACTCGCGAAGCCCAATGCGGCTGAATTGCGCGCTCGGATCGCCTCCTCAATCAAGCACCTGCCCAACCGAGACGGCTTCCAACAACTGCTTGGAGATATCAGCCAGGTGCTTGACGATCCGCCGGAAACCATAATAGCGGCCGGAAGCAACATTGAAGCGCTGCTCTACGGTCAGCCGCTCTTCGACGATGTAATGGCGCAGGCGGCGCCAAGTCGCGCGGAAACACTTCCGATTGAGCTCTTGCAGCAGTTGCGCCATGCGGACCCAGAGCAGCGCCGGCTCGCGCTCAAGCGCCTGGCTGATTACCCGCCCGCCAGCGCCCTGCCCGCGCTATTGGAAGCGGCGCACGATGAAGTCATTCCTGTGCGGCTGGAAGCCTATGGAATCTTGGTCGGATTCGAGCGCGAGCTAGCGGCGCGGAAAGCGATATTCGCCGCCCTCACCGACCCCAATAGATCAATTGTCAATGCCGTGATTGACATGCTCAAGACGCAGCCCTCGGTGGACTGCGACGCGCTAGTTGACTTGCTCGACAGCGCCAATCCGATGACAGTAGCTGCGGCGATCGATTTACTCGGGCATGCGCGCCATCGACCGGCTACCGCTGCGCTGGGGCAATTGCTGAACGATGAACGAATGCCGGCGAATCATGGCGCGACGATCGGACAACTGGCGCGCCAGGCGCTTGATGAAATCGAGTCATCGGTGATGGAAGGCGACAATGCGAGATCGACGACGGGCGCAACTTCCGGGCTGGGTGGCGAGGGCGCCGCGCCCGGATTCAGCGACGAAGAAAAGATCATCCGGACGCTCAAGGTCTTGCGTGATGACGATTGGGGCCGCACGCAGAAAGCGGCAAAGTTTCTGCGCAAATTCGCCCGACACCTGCGCGGCGCGGACAATCCCCAAGTCCTGCGATTGCTATGTGACGCGCTGAACGACGACAACTGGAGCGTGCGCTGGGCGGCGGCCGAGGCGCTGGCGATGCTGCGTGATCAGGCGGCGACTGCGCCTTTGAGCGGACGCATCAACGATCCGAGTTGGATCGTGCAGGTCGCGGTTCTGCGCGCGCTGGCCGAGCTCGGCGCATCCGGGCTGGCAGCCAGACTGACGCCCCTACTGCGAAGCTCTCGCAAAGCCGTCCGCCAATCAGCGGCGGAAGCCCTGGGAGAGATGGGCGATCCGAAGGCACTGCCGGCGCTCGCCACGACGTTGAAGCGCGATACGGATGAGTTTGTCCGCTTTGCAGCTCTCAATGGCATCATTCAGCTTGATTCAGAGGGCGCGCGGACCTATCTCGAACTGGCGCTCAGCGACGGCAGCGTCCACTTGCGCCACTTTGCGATGGAGCGACTGGCGCCACAAATGAACGAAACCGACCTGCCCATCTTAAAGCAGCTACTGAATGATCACAACAAGCCATCATGGGAAGACGAATCTCTGCATGACCTCGCAGTTGCGACCTTGCGGCGGATCGGCAGCGTTGAAAGCCTCGCGCTTCTCGATTCCTCTGCTTATGCGGAAAATCGGACTGGCGCATGAAGATCTTCGTCAGTTACGCTCGCGTCGACAAACCTTATTGCATCCGCATCATTGAGACCTTGCACGCGCACGATGTCTGGTATGACCAGCGGCTATACGCCGGGCAAGATTGGTGGAAGGAGATCCTGCGCCGACTTGACTGGTGCGAAGTCTTCATCTATCTGCTCTCGCCCGATTCCGTCGCATCGCTCTACTGCCGCCGCGAACTGGAGATCGCCCTGCGGCTGAAGCGCGATGTCATTCCGGTGCTGATCAATCGCGAGACGGTATTGCCCGAGAATATGAAAGAATGGCAGTACGTCGACCTCTGCGAGAATTTAACGGTGGAAAACATCGCGCAGCTGCTGAATGCGATTCTGCTGGTGGAGCGGCAGCGCAATGCCACGGCGCCGACGCTATCGGTCACGAGGGACGCCGCGGAGAGCAGCCCCGCCTCAATCGCCAACCCGGCTGAATTGATCAGCGATGCCGTGCGGGCGCTGGAAAAAGGCGATTACGACAACGCCATCCTGCTGCTGAAACAAGCGAAAGCAGGCGGTTATCAGTCGCGATTTGTGCCGCTGGACAAGTTGCTGCGGATCGCCGAAAGCGCGGTGACCGAGAAGAGCGATACCCGTGAAGCGCAGCGCGAATACCAACATATCGTTGCGCTCTTCGCCTTTGAAAGCACGCGCGATTTGGCTTGCGAAGCCTTGGCCGAGTTCAAGCGGGAATTCGGCGATTATGACCCCCAGGGCTTGCATCGACTTTGCGAGTCGAATCGGCCGGCCCGTAAGTCCGCTGGACATGGGAAGCGAAGCGCCGCCAAACCACGAAACGGAAGTCGCCTTCCAGCAGCGCAACGCGTCGGCGTATCGACACAGCAAGCGAGCCGGCCGAGAGCGAATCAGCCACAGAGCCAAGCCGTCGCTAGGCTGCAAGCACAGCAAATATCCCCCTCCACAGTTCCGCCTCAAGGCGCCCAGGTGGATACAGGCGCGAACGGCAATCCAATCGGCGGCGATGACACGTCGCTCGGCGTTAATGAAGTGCTGCCTATGCTACAATGGTGTGATATTCCCCACGGGACCGTCACCATATCCAGCATTGTGGGCGCCGATGAAGACTTCGGCGAAGTAACCGATCAGGTTGACAATTTTGTGATGAGCAAGTATCTGGTGACCAACGCGCAGTTCGCTATCTTTGCGCGCGCCGCCGATGGCTACCGCAATCCACGCTGGTGGGATTTCTCTGATCAGGCCCGGCGTTGGTTTAATTTGAGGAAGGGAACGGCGGAATCCGGTTTCAGCGGCGACGCCCGACCGCGGGAAAACGTAAACTGGTACGAGGCGATGGCTTTTGCCAATTGGCTGGCAAACCTGCTGGGTATGAAGATTACATTGCCGACCATTGCTCAGTGGCAGCGCGCGGCAAAAGGCGACGATGACCGCTATTTCCCCTGGGGCGACGAATACAATGAGGATAATTGCAATACGCTCGAGACTGGTCTAAAGACGACAACGCCAGTGGATCGCTATCAGAAGGGCGCAAGCCCCTACGGAGTATACGATATGGCGGGCAATGTTTGGGAATGGACGCTGAAAACAGCGGCAGCCGCAGAATCGGGGCGAGACTTCCGCCGCGCCGTTGCCGGCGGCAGCTACGTAAGCCCCTGTGACCGCGCGCAGACGTCCTTCCGATACTATCTTGATCCGCGCGTGCGTTATTCATCAATCGGGATTAGGCTGGTCGGATTGACTTGAACGGCGCCGATCGCTCAGCAACACATCGCAGCCGAGGATACGAAGGGATGGGAATGATGGATTCGAGCGGTAACAGGCGGGACGGCAGAATGGCGGCGCCAGCCGATATACACATTGACATTGATCATTTGTCGGTTACCGGCCACGTGGTTTTCGCCGGGCGCGACGGCCAGGTCAAAGTGCAGACCGGTGGCGATGTCGCGCAGCACACGAACCAAACCGTCACGGTCGGCGGTGTGGAAACCACGCCACAAGAATTCGACATGATGCTGCAGTGCATTCGCAATGTCGAAGAGACCATCCAAAAAGACGATATGAAAGTGGAAAACCAGGAAGCGGCCATGCACGACTTGCAAACGGTAGAGGCGCAGCTCACCTCGAGCAAGAAACCGAATCCGCGGATTCTGATGCGGGCCGCGAAGTCCTTGCTCCGCTTTTCGCCCGCCTTGACCGCCGCCGCCTTGACGCTGTTTGATCAGCCGCTGGTTGGCGCCATTCTCGCCAGTGTGGGGGAAGTCGCCATCAACTTCCAGGAGGCGCTTTCCGGTCAACGAGCGGCGAAGAAAATCTGAGCGCCGATGGGGCGCAATCGCCGAACAGCGCTTCGCCCAGCCAGCGCGAACGGCTCGCGCAATTGTTCGTCGATGCGCATCTATACGCGTCTGCGGTTCCGTCAACTGGTCATCGGACTTGAGCCTAAAGCATGAATCGTCAAATACAGTCTTCGCCATCCAAAGCAATCACCGCTCCGGCGCGCGCGGCGCCCAGCCAAATGATGATCACATCACCCGCCGCCTGGCGCAACTTCGTGCAGTCAAATTGGGCGAATTTGAAACAGCAAGCCGATAGCGCCGCGCTGGATTCGCCTTATCAGAAGCTGGTCATGATGGTATTCGCCCCCGTCATTCCCAATCCGACGACCAAGCTGACGCTGCTGCGGCGCCTGCTCAAGAAGTTTCGCTATTGCGAAGCATTGAGCAAGCGCATGACCGAGATTTACCGCGATCGCAATTACGCGCGAACCGCGGAAGAACTGGCAAGAAACGACCTCGTTTCCGACAAGCTCAACAATGAAGAATTGATCGGCTTGGACTGGCTGATCGTAGCCACCGGCGGGCTGGACGGATCAGCCAATCAGGGACGGCAGGCGATCCAATTCGCGCGCAACCTGTTGGAGACGATGCGCGATCATCGCGATTATCCGTCGGCGGTGCGCGTTCAGGCCGGCAGCATATCCGCCGGCGGTCATGTGATTTTCGCCGGGCAAGATGTCAATATCGTCGCCGAACACTACCACGGCAACAAGTCGGCGCTCAAAGCTTACCTGGCGGCTGTGCGCTCGGAGTGGAATATCCCGACGACAACGATCCACCCCGCCTCGCAGCATCATACGCCGGCCATGCTGCATCAGTTGTATACGCCGGTCGACATTTGGACTGACCAGCGCCAATTCCACGCCGTCAGCGACGAAGAGTTGAACGCGCGGCGCTTTCAGGCGATTGAACGGGACATGGGATATGTGCGCGAATCCGTGCTTGAAGTCATCTCAGCGCATCCGCTGATCGTCATCACGGGCGCCGCCGGCACGGGCAAGAGCTCGCTCTGCCGCTTCATCGTCAGCGCCCTCGCCTATGCTTGTGACCCGCGCGCGGAACGGCAAGACAAGGTCAAAGGATTGGAGATGCTGGGCGCGTCTTGGATTCACGGACCTATCCTGCCGATTTACGTCAGTCTGCGTGATTTCGCCAATTCGCCGGAATTGTTTCCGAAGTCGCTAGGAGCCGCGACGTCCGAAGCCTTGCTGAAGTATGTGCAGTCGGCTACGGGCAATCTGGCGCCGCATCTGGAAGCTTATCTAACCCAAACCGATGTGCCAACGCATGGCAGCTTGATCGTGCTTGATGGACTGGATGAAGTCTACGAAGAGAATGATCGCATCATTCTGCAGCGGATCATCGAAAACTGGGTCGACCGCTTTCCCAACTGCCGCGTAATTGTCACCAGCCGCACCTACGCCTACCGTCATGATTCGCGCTGGCGGCTATCCGAACGCTTCGCCTCGGCTGAACTAGCGCCCTTCACGTGGCAACAAGTGAAGACCTATATCGAGCGCTGGTACGCCAATGTCGCCGAGGCCCGCCCCAGTGTGCTCGGGGGGCGCGCCGTCGCCGCCAAACAGGGCGCGTTGATGGCGGCCGACCTCAACAATGCCATCCGCGAAAATCGAGCGCTTTGGCCCCTCGCCCGCCAGCCGCTGATGCTGGCGCTATTGACGCTGATACATGAAGACTACAAGCAGCTGCCCGACAAGCGCGCCGAGCTCTATGAGCATACGGTGGAACTGCTGGATCGCTGGAATATCCCGTCGCCGGCCGATAAGCTGCACGAAAAGCTGGCCAATATTGATCTAGATCGGATGCGGGCGGCGCTGAAGCTGATCGCCTTTGAATTGCATTCGGAGCAGCAAACTTATCAGCGCTACCCCACCATCATCCAGCGCGCGCGCCTGCTCGACAAACTCATCGAGCAGCAGTCGATGGGCAGCGGGCTGGGCGCGGGTATTGAAGACGTCCTCGAATACCTTGCGACGCGCAACGGCATCTTGGTATCGGACGCGCCCAACCTGTACCGCTTTCCCCATCTTACGATTCAGGAGTATCTGGCTGCCAGCGCCCTGATCGAATTCTACGACGAATGTCGGATGCCGCCCGAATTGCGTCCCCCAAGTACTGAAGGCTGGACCTTTCCCGAAAATATCGTCGCCTTGCTCTGCCATGATTACGCCCGCTGGCGAAATGTCGTGTTATTCGCCGGCGCCATCATCGCGGCCGGCAAGTGGCAAGATATGCGCTGGCAGCTCATCGACGAATTGCTGCCGACTCGACTCAAAGGTCCGCTTTCGGAACAGATCTTGCATTGCATCAGCGTGGCGGCCGAGATTTGGGGCGAAAGCTGGTTGAAGTCGCGCACGCGCAGCCAACTCATCATCGAGACGCATCTGGCGCGCTGTTTGCGTCATATTCATGGCGATGAACGAATCGACGCGCCGGAACGCGCCAATAACTACGCCGTACTTTCGTTGATTGCGCGCAGCCAGGCGTCTCGCGCTTAGAACCGGATTTCAGAACAAGGAGGAGTCGTGAAAGCCATACGCATTGCACTCTTGATAGTAGTCGCCATCCCACTTGCGCTGGCTAACGCGCAAGACGCTTCGTCGGATATTGTCATCTCGCGCGACCGCGGGCCCGACCCAGCCGCTATCGAATTGACACCGGTTGCCGCTGGTTTTACGCGGCCGCTTTTCGTAACGCATGCCGCCGACGGCGCCGATCGACTTTTCCTGGTTGAGCAAGTTGGCCTCATCTGGATCCTCAAAGACGGCGCGCGGACAGCAACGCCCTTCCTCGATATTTCGTCGGTGATCTCGCCCAGAGCCTTAACTGATAGCTACTCCGAACTGGGCTTGCTCGGCCTCGCCTTTCATCCTGACTTCCGGTCCAACGGCGCCTTCTTCGTCAATTACACTGATCGCCAGGGCAGCACCGTCGTCGCGCGCTACCAGGCGGATGCGGAGAATCCGGACCGCGCCGACGCCTCCAGCGGGGAAATCCTCTTTCAGCTCGCGCAGCCCTACGCCAATCATAACGGCGGTCACATCGAATTTGGTCCCGATGGCTATCTTTACATCGCGCTCGGCGATGGCGGCGCGGCGAACGACCCGCTGGGCGCGGGACAAAATCTGCAACTCATGTTGGGTTCTATCCTGCGAATTGATGTCGATAGCGCCTCGCCTTATGCGATCCCGCCGGACAACCCCTTCGTCGGCGATGCCTCGGCGCGCGCGGAGATCTGGGCATACGGCCTGCGTAATGTTTGGCGCTTTGCCTTCGACCGCGCAACCGGCGACATGTATATGGCTGATGTCGGGCAGAACCAGTGGGAAGAAATCAACTTCCAGCCGGCCGACAGCGCCGGCGGCGAAAACTACGGCTGGAATGTTTGGGAAGGCAGCCACATCTTCGCCGGCGGCAGCGCGCCGAACCATGTCCCGCCGATTTACGAATACAGTCACTCTTTCGGCTGCTCAGTCACCGGCGGCAACATTTACCGTGGTGAAGCCATTGCCGAGCTGGGGGCAGTGTATCTCTTTGGCGATTGGTGCAGCGGCAGAATCTGGGGCGCCTGGCGCGATCACGATTTGAATTGGCATGCCCACGAACTGATGAATACGGGCTTACCCATCAGCAGCTTCGGAGAAGACGAAGCGGGCGAAGTCTACGTCATTGATTATGGCGGCACGCTCTATCGCGTTGAGCCAGCTACATAAGCATAAGCCGGGTAAGTTAATCGACTGTTGAATATTGTGCGAATGCCGATTCAAGCTTGAAAGTCGCGCTCCATGTGAAAAGGACTTAAGATGCAAGTAAACTCGCGGCGCATTCGTCTATACAATTCCATGTCGAAACGCATGTACTACATGACATTGACATTCCTGCTAGGATTAGTGACGTTTGCAGGCTGTGAGACGTTGCAAGCACAAGAGACACCTGTCAAGACCACACGCGCATCGGCGCCTTCATCCACTTCAGTACAATTGACGCTTTTTGCGGATGACTTTTTTCGTCCACTTTTGCTGACTCACGCCGGCGATAATTCAGGGCGCCTGTTCATTGTCGAACAGACAGGCAAAATCTGGATCATGAAGGATGGCGCTCGCTTGGATGCTCCCTTCCTGGATGTCTCAGATTTGATAGCGGAAGGGGCATCAGGTCCAAAGGTAAACGAGGGGGGACTGCTGGGCTTGGCTTTCCACCCGGAGTATCCCTCCAACGGCAGTTTCTTCATCAATTATACAGACCGAAGTCCTGGCCATGGCAACACAATAATTGAGCGCTTGCAAGTTTCGGCTGACAATCCAGACCGGGCCTTGGTGGATAGCAGACAGTTGATTTTGCATGTGGAGCAACCGACCCAGAACCACAACGGGGGACACCTGGCGTTTGGTCACGACGGTTACCTTTACATTGCAATGGGAGATGGTGGAACCAGGAAAGACCTGCTGGGCGCGGGACAAAACCGGCAGCTACTGTTGGGATCGATTCTTCGCATTGATGTGGATAGCGCTACGCCTTACGCGATCCCGCCGGACAATCCATTTGTTGAGGAATCCGCGGCGCTCGACGAGATCTGGTCATACGGATTGCGAAATCCTTGGCGTTTCAGTTTCGACCGTTCGACAGGCGATATGTATCTCGGCGATGTTGGATCACGAGCATGGGAAGAGGTCAATTTCCAACTCGCTGCCAGTCTCGGCGGAGAGAACTACGGCTGGAACTATTGGGAGGGAAATGACAATTTTTCTGGCGAGGAGGCGCCGAACTATGTATCGCCATTTTTTGTGTATGGTCATAATCACGGTTGCGCGGTGAACGGTGGATACGTGTATCGCGGCGAGAAGATTGTCGACTTACAAGCGGTCTATTTGTTCGGCGACTTCTGCAGCGCGCGTATCTGGGCGTCGTGGCGAGACAGCGCCGACAAGAAATGGAGAGTGATCGAGTTCATCAAAAAAGAAGGAATACGAATTACCAGCTTCGGAGAAGACGAAGCGGGCGAGCTCTATGTCCTCGACTATGGGGGAAAGATTTATCGGTTCGATCCCGCGAGCGATTAAGCCACCGCTGGCGAATCATGCGTACTGGTGATGCCAGCGCGGGTGCGCTTATACTGCGCGATCAGCGTCTTGATCTGCAACTCTATTGGATGATAGCGCTTCATCACCTGCTTGCCTTCCGTCTGCAATTGAAGCATGCGCGACTCGATCTGGCGCAGCTTTGATTCGAGCTTGTAATCGCGATTCTTCCAGTCGATGTAAGCCAGCGGAACTAACAATATGCAAAAGGCGCCCAAGCCATACATAACCGAGCCATAATCCAGCTCGCCGTTGTATTGCAGGTAGAATCCAACCGCGCCGCTCGCCAACACCAGCATCACGTGCAGGAACATGCGCCGCGAAAAGGCCCCGCGCTTTTGGCGTTTTTCCAGTTTCCGCAGCAACTTGTCGCGCTGCTGACGCAGATCATCCAACTCCGCGCGAATGCTCTCCACCCGTTCTCGCAGCGGTTGCCCCTCTTCAATGAAGTCATCGAGTCGATTCTTGACTAAGCGCGCCGCCTCCCAGGTGTTCATCATTCGGTTATAGTGGACTTCCAGCGCCTTTACCTGCAATTCGAGAGGTTGATGACTCTGACGATACTGAAGACCTTCCTGCTTGAGTTCAACGATCTGCTCCGCCAGCTTGCGCTGTTGGCGCGCGGTGCGGGTGCGTGGATCCTTCCAATTCGCGATGACGATGGGTATCAACAGCGCGCAGGTGGCAGTCAGCCCGAGGGCGACCAGGCTGAAGTCTCGCTGCGTGTTCCAATAATACAAGCCAACTGTTCCGCTTGCGGCGAGTAAAACCACCAGCATCCCGATTCGCCGCAACACAAAAGCGCGCTTCTTCCGGCTGTCAATCTTCGATTGCGTTTTTTCATGCTTGGCTGTTAGCGCTTCCAGCTCGCTGCGAATGCCGATCAATTGCTCGCGCGCCGGCTGCCCCTTTAGTCGCAAGGCGTCAAGCCGCTGCTTAAACTGCTGAATCCGCAGCCAATCGTCATGTTGCTCCTGACTGCCCACAAACCATTCGCCGGTCTCTTCGTTACCGAAGATGAACCGTCCGAAATCAAAGCTGTAAGGCATCGGCTTGCCCGTGCTGAGGCTCCGCTCCAAGTCGCCAACCTCTTCGACCAATTGCTCATGCAACAGCAGCAAGAGATTTAAGGGCGCTGCACGACGCCTGGCCTCCTCCGCATTAAGTTCTTCGCCATCCTGGTTGAATGAATCTCGATGAAGTGTCAGCTCGGTGCGCATACGGCCGAGTTCCTGCCGCACCCGTCGAAGGCCGGCGGCGCGGTCGCGTGTCGTCAGATGTGGCTGAAACAGCTGCGTAACACCGATTGCGTGCAAATCATCCAGATAATCTTGTGGCGTTTGCTTCTCAATCATCAGGCCATCTCGATGAGGCAAAACGGAGACAAATGCAAAAACGTCCGACCGTCAACCAGCGTTGAGTCATGGTCATTATAGCATATCCATTTAATGACATATAATAATCGGAAGCATAGCGATGCCGAGGTAGTCAGGGGGCGCCATCTTGTCTGCAAACGCGCTCTACCCGCTGAAGTTGCGCCCTGCCCTGCATACAAAGATATGGGGCGGCCGGCGGCTGAATACATTGATGGGAAAGCCTCTGCCTGGCTCAGAGCTCTACGGCGAATCCTGGGAACTGCACGACACGGCAACCGTCGCCAATGGACCCATGCGTGGAGTTCACGTTGGCGATTTGGCGCGGACATTTGGCGCCGAGCTCCTCGGCAGCGGCAACAACCCGGAAGATGGTTTCCCGTTGCTCGCGAAGCTCATTGATGCGTCGGAATGGCTTTCGATCCAGGCGCATCCCAACGATGAACAGGCGCAGGAACTTGAAGGCGATCCGCGCGGGAAATCCGAAGCCTGGGTGGTGCTGCATGCGGAAGCGGGCGCGCAGTTGGTCATCGGCCTGCGGCGGGGGACATCACGTGAAGAAATGGCGGAGGCGATCCGCTGCAATCGGCTGGAAGAGCTCTTGGTCTATGTCGAGGTCAAAGCGGGCGATGCGCTGTTCATCCCGGCGAATACGATTCACGCGCTCGGACCCGGGCTATTGATTTATGAGATACAGCAAGCGAGCGATGTCACCTACCGCCTCTACGATTGGGGCCGGCTGGGGTTGGATGGTCAACCGCGCGAACTGCATATCGACAAGGGCGTTCAAGTGGCCAACCTCGACTCGCTCCCGCGAGTGGTACAGCCAGAGGGCGATCTGCTTGTCGATTGCGCGTACTTTCGCACCTGGCGCCATGTACTCAGCGGCCGAGGGCTCGCAATCGAGACGCAAGGTCGTTTTCAATCGCTGACGTGCATTGCCGGCAAATGCGTGGTGGAGGTCGCTGCGCATGAAGCGATCGAGCTTTCCCTGGGCGAAACGGGTTTGATACCAGCCTGCTTCGACATCTTCCGTATCCGCGGCGCCGGAACGATACTCCGCTCCAGCCAGCGATAGTTCGCCTCAGCAGATGCAAGTTAGCCTTGCAGATTGTGGTCGATAATCTATGTCATTCGTGGGCGAGCCAAGGCTCGCCCCTGTTTACGTTGCGAGCGGCAAACCCCATCCCCCGGCCCCTTCCCCAGCAAGC
>JAPOYT010000115.1:21410-28130 GCA_026706445.1 Chloroflexota bacterium | reverse complement strand
GGCGATGAAGCCGCTCAAGCCGGGCATGCCCATGCTGGTCAAACCGCCGATGACAAAGGCGACGCCGACCCAGGGCATCACCTTCATGAAACCGCCCAGGCTTGGGATGTCGCGCGTGTGCGACCGGTCGTAGACCATGCCGACCACGCCGAAGAAAAGCGCCGTCATCGCGCCGTGGCTGAACATCTGGATGCCGCCGCCGGTCATGCCGGTCAGATTCATCGTCGCCCAGCCCATGCTGACCAAGCCCATGTGGCTGACCGATGAGAAGCCGATAACATACTTGAAGTCGCGTTGGCGGAAGGCGATGAGCGCGCCGTATACGACGTTGATCAGCGTCAGGAAGACCATCCAGGGCAAATGCGTTTCCGCGCCTTCGGGCAGCAGTTGCACGCCGGAGCGCAAGGCGGCGAAAGCGCCCACCTTCATCAGAACGCCGGCGTGGATCATCGAGACGGCCGTGGGCGCGGCAACGTGACCATCCGGCGACCAATTGTGGAAGGGGAAGACGCCAGCCAGCACGCCGAAGCCCATAAACATGAAGGGGAACCAGAACTTGGCGAAGTTCAGCCCTTCGATGCCCAGGATATCGATGCCGAAGGCGCCGTTCTCGGCGGCGAGCGTCAACTGAACGATGCTCCAGCTGTGGGGTCGGCTGTCGGCGGGCAAGAGTCCGCTGGCGACGGCGGCCTCAAAGACATCCGCGCCGCTGCCGGTGAAGTAAGCGCCGGCGGCAAAGTACATCGCCACCGCGCCAACGAGGGCAAAGACCGAGCCGACCAGAATATAGAGGGTCAGCTTCATCGCCGCGTATTCACGCAGCTTGTCCCAGCCCCAGCCGGCGATGAGCAAATACATCGGGAATATCGCCAGTTCATAAAAGAAGAAGAGCATGAAGAGATCGACAGCGATGAAGACGCCAAAGACACCGGCGACCAGGAACATGAAGAATGCCATAAACTCGCGCAGGCGGTCTTGGATATTCCAGGAGATCAGAACGCCGGCGACGGCTACCATGCCGGTGAGCAGGACCATGGGCGCGGAGACGCCATCAACGCCGACGTGGTAGGCGATGCCAAGCGACTCGACCCAGACAATGCGCTGCTCAAATGCCAGCGCATCGGCGAACATCTGCGCGCCGCTGAGCTCGATGCCTGAATCGAGCATCGCACTCTGCCGCTCAATCAAGCCGCCGTCGGTCTTTACAAAATTGTCGTAACCGAAGAACACCGCCAGCGAAAGAGCCAATACGGCGGACGCCGCCGTTACGCCGACGCCGCGAACAAGATCGCGATTCTTGCGATCGAGGAAGAGGATGACCACGCCGGCGATAATGGGGATGAAGATGATGGCGGTGAGGATTGAGAACCCTGTTGCTTCCATCGAGTCAATCCTAGCTCGCCAAGCCGGCGAAAATGGTCGAGACGGTCGTATTAATCATCGGCAGGATCCAGTTGGGATAGACGCCGGTCAGCAGCATCAGCGCCAGCAGCGGCGCAATGCCTAGCAGTTCAGCCGACGTCAACTCCAGATTGTAATCGCGCCAGCGCAAGTTGAAGGGACCGTGAAGAACGGCGCGGATGCCTTTGAGAATGTAAGCGCCGGTGAATAGCAAGCCGATCATGGCGATGGCGGTCAGCGCGGTAAAAACGGGCCAACTACCGCGCACGATCAGGAATTCGCTGACGAAGCCGTTCAAGCCGGGCAAGCCCAAGCTGGCGAAGCTGGTGAAAAGCAGAATCCCGCCATAGATCGGCGCTTTGACCCAGAGCCCGCCGTATTCCCTCAGGTCGCGCGTATGTGTCTTGTGATACAAGGCGCCAGCGAGCAAAAACATGCCGGCTGAGCTGAGCCCGTGGTTAAACATTTGCAGAACGGTACCGTTGCCGGCGAGGATGGCGGATTGAATATCGGCATTGGGGTTCGTCCCGCTCCAAAGCTGGGCGTAGGTCTGGGCGAAAACGGCAATGCCAATGCCGACGAAGCCCATGTGGTTGACCGAGCTGTAGGCGACCAGTCGCTTGAAGTCGTTCTGGCCGAAGGCGGCGAATGCGCCAAACACGATGCCGACTACGGATAGAATCGCGAAGAGCGTGGCGACGTTGACGCCGATGATGATGATTTCAGCCAGCCAGACATCGGGGAAAAGCGGAATGACCAGACGGATGAAACCGTAAGCGCCGAGCTTCAGCATGATGCCAGCCAAGAGCATGGAGCCGGCGGTTGGCGCTTCGCCATGGGCATCGGGCAGCCAGGTGTGAAAGGGCCAAATCGGTACCTTGATGCAGAAGGCGACGAAGAAGCCAATGAATGCAAGCGCTTTGACGGTGCTGACGTCGATGCCGAGCAGGGCCTCGCCTTGACGGAAGAGGGGCCAGGTTTCGATGAGGGTTTCCATGCTGAAAGTACCAGCTGACCAGCCGATCAACTGCGTCGCCAGCAACATGCCGAGCGTGCCGCCGAAGGAATAGATCATGAATTTGGTGGAGGCGTAGAAGCGGCCGCTGTACTTGACGCCGGCTTTGGGCAGGCTGCCCCACTGGTTGATGAGGAAGTACATCGGCACGAGCGTCAATTCGTAAAACAGGAAGAAGACCATCAGGTCCATGGCGGCGAAGACGCCCATGCTGCCCGTTTCAAAAAAGAGCAACAGCGCCAGGTGCATATTGGAGCGATCTTCGATATTCCAGCTTGCCAGGATCGCCAGCGGCGTCAGAATGCCGGTCAGCAGGATCATGACGGCGCTGATGCCGTCAATGCCGAGGGTCCAGCGCGCGCCCAGCGCCTCAAACCAGGCGACGTCCTGCGCCACTATGAATGGATCGTCGCCAATGGCCAAACCAGCCGCCTGATAATCGGCGAAGACTTTGATCGAAAGCGCGGCGAATAGAAGCGAAAGAATCAGCGCCAGCCAGCGTCCAAGCTGTTTGCTGGCGCCAAAGGAGGCGATGCTCGCGACGACGAATGCACTGAGGGCGGGCCCAAAGATTAGTATCGAGAGCGCGTCTATTCCGAAAGCGTGAAACATGAATGCGTCTCCCTAAAGCGGCGGCGCCGCGCCCGACGACAGAACCAGCACGACGCCAATCACCACAGCAGCCGCCAGGACTAATAGCAAGTATTGCTGTACGCGGCCGCTCTGCATGCGCCGCAGCCAACCGCCAAAGTTGAAGATTGCGATGGGAATGCCATCGCCGACGCCGTCAATCAGCCAGAGGTTCAGCACTTTGATCAAATCGCCAAGCCAAGTGAATATGCGCGCGATGACATGCAGGACCGCGTCGATGATGCCGCGATCGAGGAAGGCGATGACCTGCTGCGCCAGCCATTGCGAAGGTTTGACGAAGACGGCGATATAGACATCGTCCAAATAATAGCGATTCTGCAAAATGGGATGCAGGGGGCCGAGGAAGTTCTCCATTGGATCAGCTTGCCCGGCTTTGAGTGGTTTGCGCCAATAAACCAAATAGCCCAGCCACAGTCCCAGCAGCGCGACAATGAAAGAGGTCGCAACCGGGACGATATTGAAGGGCGGCGCATGCGGGTGATAATCCGGCAAGGAAGCGAAGGCGGCTGTGGCTGCGGGCAAAGGCAGCGCTTCGATCACAAGATGATGGAAGGCGTTGTATTGCGGCGAGAAAATCGGACCGAGTATGGGAAAGTCGGTTGGAACGCCGACGAAGCCCGCGCCGATGGCGAATACCGCCAAAATAATCAGCGGCAGCGTCATCGTGAAACTGACAATGCCCCGCCCCAAGTTGGCGTGTTTCGCCGCTTCGCTGCGCGGCTCGCCACCGAAGGTCAGGGAAATCTGGCGCATGGTGTAGAAGGCGGTCATAAAAGCCGCCAGCGCCAACAGAATGAAGACGAGGCCGTGGGCGCCGCTGCCGTATTTATCCAATACGAGCCAGGCATCAGCCAGGATCTCGTCCTTGGACCAGAAACCGGCGGTTATGAGCGGCAAGCCGGATAGCGACAAGCCGCCAATCAGGAAGGTCCAGAAGGTGACCGGCATCGTTTTGCGCAAGCCGCCCATGTTGCGCATATCTTGCGGGTCAAAGTGCTGATCCGGTTCGTCGTGACTGCCATGCCCATGCTCGTGAACATGATGCTCGCCATGCTCCATGCCGTGGATGACGGAGCCGGCCGCCATAAATAACAGCGCTTTGAAGAAGGCGTGCGTGATGAGATGGAAGGCGGCGGCGATATAAGCGCCAATGCCCAGCGCCGCCATCATAAAGCCAAGCTGTGAAATCGTCGAATAAGCCAGCACCGCTTTGACATCATTTTGGGCGACAGCCATCGTCGCGGCGAGAAGCGCAGTGAAGGCGCCTACCACCGCCATGAAAGCCAGCGGCTCGGTAAGCGCGCCATGATGCGGGTCGCCACCGGCGGCAAAGAGCGGATAGAAACGAATCAACGCGAAGATGCCAGCCGAGACCATGGCCGCGGCGTGAATCATGGCGCTGACGGGCGTGGGGCCTTCCATCGCGTCCGGCAGCCAGACGTGCAGCGGAAACTGCGCCGATTTGCCGACCGTTCCAATGATGAGAAAGATGCCGATGATGCTGGCCGCGCTGACGGTCCAGCCGCCCAGGATTATCGGCGCCGTCGTCGCCAGCAAGTCGAGCGCCTCCGGGTTGTACATGATATCGCGGAAGCTCAGCGTGCCAGTGATGCTGTAGAGATAGGCGATGCCCAGCAGCATGACGACATCGGCGATTCGAGTGGTGGTGAAGGCTTTGATCGCCGCTTTGTAGGCGCTTTCTTTCTCGAACCAGAAGCCGATGAGCATATAGGAGCAGACGCCCATGATCTCCCAGCCGACGAAAAGCAGCAAGACGTTGTCGGCGACTACCAGCGTCAGCATGGCGCCAGCGAACAGGGAGATAAGGGCGAAGAAACGAGCTTGCCGCGGGTCATGCGCCATATAGCCGATGGAATAGATGAAGATCATCAGCACGGCGATCGGCACCATGACCAGCATGATCACGGTCGCCGGGTCGACGAGGATACCCATATTGAAGGTCGTAGCGCCGGTGTCCATCCAGGCGATGCTGCTGGCGAGCGCCTCCTGCCCGATGTGATGCAGCTGCGAGGCGTCATAGAGCGCGCGCCAGCTGATAAGCAGCGCGGCGATGACGCCAGCCATGCCGATGGCGACGCTGATGACGCGGCTGTAACGCGCGACCACGGGCACCAACATGCCTTCGTAATCCGGATGATGACCGCCATATTCGTGATGATCGGTGGCGGGAACCAGCTTCGCCTTGTTGGTGATCAGCGTGATGATGAGGAAGGCCAAGAGTGGACCGGCCGGGATCAGCCAAGGCAGCACGTTTGGATCGTTGAGGAAGTCCATGGCGATCCCTATCCTTTCAACGCTCGGGCTTCTTCCGGGACGACCGAACGCCGATTGCGATAAACCGTGATGATGATCGCCAAACCGACCGCCGCTTCCGCCGCCGCGACGATGAGGACGAAGGCGGTGAAAACATAGCCGTTGAGCAGCAAATCAGTGCCGGTTTCGCTGTAGCGCCAAAAGGCGACCAGATTGATATTGACCGCGTTCAGCATCAGCTCGACGCTCATTAGAATCGCGACTGCGTTGCGCCGCGCCAGGACGCCGAAGACGCCGATGGAGAACAGCGCGGCGGCGACCGCCAGATACATCCAGAGAGGAACCATGTTGTCCATCCTCCCTATGCGCTCTCGTCGCGGGCGATGAAGATCGCCCCGATCATGGCGGCCGTCAACAAGACGGATGCGAGCAAAAAAGGCACGACATAGCCATTTTCATCGACGAGCGCGGCGCCCAGATCGCGCGTTGAGGCGACATATTCGGGAATCGAATCGGGCGAATGCGCGCCGAAAATGGGAATGGTCACGCCGAGCAGCAGAATCAGGAACAGCGCCAGCGAGGCGATGAAGCTGGGCAACATCCGAATGTAGCGCTCCTTTATGCGGGCGACGCTGCGCGTGAGCATGACGGCAAAGGTGATTAGAATCGCGATAGCGCCGATGTACACGAGGATCTGCACCGCCGCCAGGAAAGGCGCGCTGAGCAAGATGAAATAACCGGCCACGCCAAACAAGCTGACCATCAGCCAGATCGTGCCTTGAAAGAGGTTGCGCGTGGTGACCACGCCGATGGCGCCGCCCAGCGTGAAGACGGTGAATACGACAAAGCCGATTGAGATGGCGTTTAGTTCCATTACGCTGGCGCCTCCCTAGTGACCGGCCACGCTGCCGGCTTGCGCCAGGTTGGCGCGCGCCTGATGGGATTCGCGGCGCGCCTCACGGCCCCGTTTGCGCAAGATGCCTAGCAGGTAAAGGATCATTGCTCCGTTGAAAAGCAGCAGGACAATGGTCGTGGGCAGCAGATCGGCGAAGCTGGCGCTGAGAATATCGCCCGGGGCGAAGCCGAGCTCTTGCATGACCTTCAGCACAAAGGAAACGACGATCAAGTTCACGATCGAAAGCGGCACCAGGAATTTCCAGTTGAAAGCCATGATTTGGTCTATGCGCAGGCGCGGTACGGTGTTGCGCAGCCAAAGCGTGGTGAAGTAGATGAGGCCGCCCTTTGCTCCCAGCCAAGCGAAGGCGATCAACGGCGATTCGTAATAGAAGGGTCCCATCCAGCCGCCGAAGAACAGGATGGCCATAATGATGCCATTGGTGAAGACGTGCAAGAATTCGGCGGCGAAGAACATGCCGAAC
>JAPOYT010000115.1:17398-21332 GCA_026706445.1 Chloroflexota bacterium | reverse complement strand
CCCGGTCTCCGCCTGCGATGAAATATAGAAGATGACAAAAGCCAGCGGCGACAGGACGATGAACCACATGCCATTTTGCGCGTTGATGATATCGACCAGGCTCATGCTGCCGGCCAGCAGCACCGGCACAAGCAAGGCGAATACGAGCGGCACCTCATAACTTACGAGCAGCGCCACCACGCGAAAGGCGCCCAGCAGCGCGTATTTGTTATTGCTGGCCCAGCCAGCCGCCATGATCGCCAAGGTTCCGAAGGAAGCGACGGCTACAAAGTAAAGCGCGCCAATCTCAAGATCGACGCCGAAATGGAAGGGTGTAAAGGGAATGACCGCCCATAACAGAACGACCGAGGCGAATGAGACCAATGGCGCGGCATTGTAAAGGATGCGATCGGCGGCGGCAGGTGTGATGTCCTCTTTGCTGAGGAGCTTGATCATATCGGCGATGGTCTGGAGCAAGCCAATGGGCCCGACGCGGTTAGGACCGATACGGTCTTGAATGCGCGCGGCCACCTTGCGCTCGATCCAGATCAGCAGAATGACGGTGAGTAGCGGAACGCCGCTGACCAGCAGGACGCCGACAAGCAAGGACAGAAAGAGCGCTAACCCGGCATCAGCGCCTGAATCCGCCAAAACGCTACACAATCCTGTACAGAGTTCTTCCATCGTCGTTGCCCTAGCTCGCGCTCATTTCCAGTCCAGCGCGTTTTTCTTCCAAGCGTAGAAAAGCGCGTCCGTCAGCAAGAAGATGAACAGGAAACCGGCCACAAAGCCGAAGAGGCTCATCTCGTTATAGGCGACCGCCCAAGGAAACAAGAAGACCATTTCGACATCAAATACGAGAAAGACGAGACCGTAAATGTAATATTGAACGCGGAACTGGACCCAAGTATCGCCGATGGTTTCGACGCCGCATTCGTAGGTTGAGCTTTTGAGCGCATTTGGTTTGCGCGGACGGAAGAGCCAAGCGATGACAATAGGCAAAGCCGGGAAGATCGGCGCCATCACCGCAAACAAGCCGACAAAAGCCCATTCGTTCAATACATTCATCGGTGCAGAACCCTACTAACCGCTACACTGTATTTCATTCAGGTCCGTTACTGGCGCGACGAATTCGCGTCATCACGCGGTTGTTTGCGCCATTTATCACAAACGCGATTAGTATAGCAGGCGAAATTGGCTAATGCAACGGATTATTGGACTTGGCTTTTTGTCCCCTGGCGAGCATCTTAACATAGCGGAATCTGAATATATACGCCCTGGTCGTATGACTTTCCTACGGGTTTAAGCCGTGTAAACTTGTACTATGTCTTGCCCGCGCGCTATTCCGGCATAAAGCGATGTCCGATCAAGCATTCAGAGACAAGCCAAAGATTGGGTTGATTCGTCCCAGCGACTCCGACTGGGATCGGTTCGTGATCGGGCAGCCGCGGGCGCACCTGCTGCAATTGTCGGCCTGGGGCGCATTGAAATCGCAATTTGAATGGGAGCGGCAGATCGTAGCGCTGGGAAGAGGCGACCAGATTCAAGCGGGCGCGCTGACGCTTTTGAAACGCTTGCCGCTCGGTCTGGGAAAGATGGCTTACGCGCCAATGGGCGGATTTGCGACAGACGACGCACAATATGAGATGTTATGGGGCGCCATTCGGTCGCAAACAGGCGCCGCTTTCATCAAGCTTGAGCCGGGCCACTATGCGCCGGGTCGCGCGCCTGATCTCGCTGATATGGGTTTTCGGCAGAGCCCGCAAACGATTCAGCCGCCGCGCACGATTGTCATCGACATCGCTGGCGAGGACGAGGCAATACTGGGGCGCATGAACCAGGGAACGCGGCGCAAAATCCGCAAAAGCCTCAAGAGTGGCGTTGAATACGACGAAGGTTCGCGCGCGGACATCAGCGCTTTCAGCCGATTGATGGAGCAGACCGGCGCGCGCAACGAGTTCGGCGTACACAATGAATCATACTTTGAAAAAGTCTTTGAGCTCCTGTTGCCGACCTACGGCGCTTTGCTCTTGGCAAGGCGCAAAGGCGACCTATTGGCGGCGATAATGGTATTCGCCTTGGGCGACACCGCCTGGTATCTATACGGCGCGTCTTCGCGGGGCAAGGGCAATCTCTATGCCACCTACGGAATTCAGTGGGCGGCGATCCAATGGGCGAAGCAGCGCGGCTGCCGCTCTTATGATCTCTGGGGCGTGCCGGATCATGACGAGGCGACGCTGGAAGCGCAATTCAAAGAGCGCCGTGACGGTTTATGGGGCGTCTATGGATTCAAGCGCGGCTGGGGCGGCGAGGTCCGCCGTTCGCTAGGCGCCTGGGACAAAGCCTTCAATCCCTTGGTATATGCCGCGTATCGAGCAGCGCTGAAGCTAAGGAGCTGAGCGCGAATGGAAGCTGGTCATGCTCACAATTCGTGAGATCGACGAGCGCGAACGCTGGAACGCAAGTCTGCGCGCCCTGCCCTATTCGCATGTGCTGCAGACCTGGGAATGGGGCGAATTCAAGCGGGAGACGGGCCGCTGGACGCCGCTTAGGTTGGCCTTTGAGCGAAAGGGTCAGGTCGCTGCGATGGCCAGCCTGCTCACGCGCAGGTTGGGACCGCTACGGGTGATGTACGTCAGCAAGGGTCCGGTGCTGGATTACGCCGACGTCGATCTGGCGGAGGAGGTGTTCAGCGAGCTGGAAACGCGGGCGAGCAAGCTCGGCGTCGTTTGGTTGAAGGTAGATCCGGATGTGATTGCGGCAACTGGATTGCCGAACACAGCCGAGGAAGATATTCAGATTGCGGGCAGAGATATGGCAGGTTTGCTGCGGAGGCGCGGCTGGCGCTTTTCCGATTCGCAGGTGCAATTCCGCAATACGCTGACTATCGATTTGCGCCGAAGCGAAGACGAAATCTTGGCGGCGATGAGCGGCAACACACGGCGCAAGATCCGCGTCGCGGCGAAAAAGGGCGTCGTGATTCGCGCCGCCTCGCTCGATGATCTGCCGCTGCTTTATCACTTGTATCAAGTCACGGGCGAGCGCGACAAGTTTCTGATACGGTCCTTCGACTATTATCGCCGCGCCTGGGAGCAGTTTATGCGGGCGGGATTGGCTCAGGCGCTGATTGCCGAGCGCGATGGAGTGGCGATCGCCCATGTCATCCTTTTTCACTTCGGAGGGAAATGCTGGTATTTCTACGGCGCGTCGGCAAACGAAGAGCGCGAGCGCATGCCCAATTACGCTTTGCAATGGGCGGCGATCAGGTGGGCGAAAGCGCAAGCTTATCAAGTCTACGATATGTGGGGCGCGCCCGATGCTTTTGACGAGAGCGACAGCCTCTGGGGCGTGTATCGGTTCAAGCGCGGCTTTCGAGGCGAGCTGACGCGGCATATCGGCGCTTGGGATTTTGCGGCTCACCCGACTTTGTATTACATTTACCATCAATTCCTGCCGAGATTACTCGGGACAATTTGAGTTAAGGGATTGGGAAATGGAAGCGAATAAGCTGATTGAGCAGTTTCACGCCGAAGGCTTTGTCGTCGTGCCCTCGCTGTTTTCGGCCGAGGAAGTAGACTCTATCAAAGCGCATTTCATGGCGCTGAACGACGAAGCCGGGCACGGCCACGGTTTCGATAACCCCCACCTGTTGCCCGACGACGATCCGCTGAAAGCATATCCGCGCATCATTCATTCGCACCGTTGGGACCAAGCCTCACTGGATTGGCTGCTCGATGAGCGCTTCCGTCAATGGACGACCGCGCTGCTGGGCATGGAGCCATACGCGGCGCAAACGATGTTCTACTTCAAGCCGCCCGGCGCGCGCGGTCAGGCGCTGCATCAGGATCAGAAGCCCTTGCGCGTCAAGCCCGGCACCTGCCTGGCCGCCTGGATGGCGGTGGATGATTGCGATGAGGAAAATGGCTGCCTGCAGATTGTGCCGCGCACGCATGAC
>JAPOYT010000115.1:0-17316 GCA_026706445.1 Chloroflexota bacterium | reverse complement strand
GGGCGATGTCGTCTTTTTCAACGGCCATGTCATCCACGGCAGCTTCCCCAATCGCAGCGAGACGCGTTTCCGCCGTTCTTTGATTGCTCACTACATCGTTGGCGAAGCCGAGAAGGTGAACGAGTTTTATCACCCGGTCCTGAACTTCGCTGGCGAAGAAGTTGATCTTCTGGATAGCGAACAAGGCGGACCCTGTGGCGTATTCGTTGCCGATGACGAGCCCATTGTGGAAATGGTCGAATCCTTGTGAATCACCTGTCTTCAGTAATGGTAAACAGCGTCCCCGCGCCCCGTCCGTAGACCTCGGGGAAGTGCATTTCCTGGGCGAGCGGCGGAATCACGTTGAAATCGCCGGCGATGGATGGGCGGATCGCGTAGACGAATTCGTAGAGGCCGCGCGGCAGGCAGCTGGCGTAAATGACCGCTTTTTCATCATGGAATTCGATATGGTCAAAGCGCCGCCAGCCCCAGCCTTGTCGGCGCGCTCGATTCGTCGCCGAGCAGGGTATAGCTGCCCGAGATTTCGATTCCGCGGCTGAATGGCTCCATCTCGTCAACTGGAAGATCCAGGTTCGGGCGGGCGGCGCAATAGAGCGCGCCAGCGCCCTCATCGCGCTCGAATTCAATCAGGTTGGTCTCGCGCCGGATCAAGCCCGAAACGTCAAAGCGCAGGTCTTTTGTTTGCAGCGCGTTCGCCGGCAGCGCCCTGCCCGCGGAGAGCGGACGGTCATTGATAGAAGCGGCCCAGGCATATTCCGGATTCAGTTCACCGCTATGCCTCATCCAGTTTGTGAGCGCGATGATCGACCAGGCAGTTTCCTGGCGTGATGACCAAAAACCGGGACCCTCGCGAACGCTGACGAGATATCGCACGATATTGGGCAGGAGTTCGCTTTCGGGGCGAATCTTGAGCATGGCGTCCAGCACCAACGCTGTCGAGCGCAGGTTTGATGACCAGTTCCAGCGATCGCGGTACGTTTCCTCAAAGAAGGTTCCGCTGGCGCGCGTGACCGCTCGATTCAGCATCATCTGCCCCAGCGTGTCCAGGCGATCATCCTCCGGGCTGATGATGTGCAGCGCCTGCGCCAAGAATGCGATGGCGTCCAGATTCAAACGCGCGCGATGATTGAAGAGCGTTGCGCTGCGCGCGGCATCCGGCGCGCCCGATGAAGCCAGCGCGTATAGCAGGAAGGCTTGCCGATTCAGTCGCCAGGTTTCGGCTTGCAGCGTCGGCGTAATCAAGAGGCTGCGCACAATGCGCTGCGCCCGCTGAATCACCAGAGGAGCAACCGGATAACCGAGGCGCTTCGCCTCCGCCATACCGATTAAGGCGTAGGCAGTCGTCGGCGCATGCGAATTATGATAGGAGCACCAACTCCATCCGCCATCGGACCGCTGGCGAGCATTTAACTCCTGCAGGCTTTGTGTCACCAACTTGTCGAGCTTCGATTTCAATTCCGGCTTGGCCAAACCCAGCTCGGCGATTGCGCGGTACGACACGATATTAGGAAGGAAGCGACTGACGATTGTGGTCGCGCATTCGCGGTAGCGGCGGGAAGCGCTTTCGAGGTAGGTCAAAGCCTCGTTGGTGACGCCAGCGAGCGACTTATCAATGCGAATATCCAGCGAACCGGAGCGGACTTCGCTATCGCGCGGCAGCAGGACCGCCTCAACGCGCCGGCCGCCATCCATAAGCGCGCCGGCTGTGCCCGCCGTCTCTTGCGCCTCGTAGCGGTAGACGGGCAACCTGCCGTCTTCATCCTGGCTCACCGGCGAAATGCTGGCGTCGCTGTACTCTCTGTCATGGCTGAGTACAACGAATTTCGGCGCGACCGACTCTACATCGAGGATCGTCGCCTGCCAGGTCACGCGCGCTCGCCCGCCGGCGGAGACTGTAACGCGCTGCGTGATGCTGCTGGGGTCAGCGAATTCCAGCCCGTCTGTGTTCAAGTTGGTGACATCCGCATTGACCGCCGAGCTCGTGTTGTTGTTGACGACCGCAGCCAGTTGCGCCTCATCGCCGACCGTGAAGAAACGCGGCGTCAGCGGGCGGATCAGCAGCGGGCGGGTGCTGAGCAAATCGAAGGTATTTTCCCCGACCAGGAAGCGACCGGCGCGCCCTTCGGTAATCGCGCGCGCGTCCAGGCGCCAGGTTGTCAGGTTGTCCGGCAACTTGACTTTGAAAACGGCTTCACCGGCGCTGTCGGTGACCAAAGACGGGTTCCAGTAGGGCGTGGCAACGAATGCGTTGCGTGGCTTGAGCATGAGCGGCGCGACAATTGCGCGATAACCACCGCCGCCAAAGCAGCAATCGAACATGTCGTCCATCGGCGTCAGCGTTCCCAAGGCTTTGACCAGCATTGCAGTGACCTCATCGGCGTTGTTCAAGAGTGAGCTTGACGTATTCACGCCGAGAGCTTGGGGACTGAAGAAAGCCTCCAGCAAGGGCTCGCTATTTCGCTCGCCCAGAGAGAGCGCCGCAAGATCAGTCAACGCCAGGCCGACTTCGGCGACAACAGGGTCGCCTTTCCAGTCGGTCACACGCAATCGGAAAGCTACTGTGTCCTGCGGTTCCGCGGTTGCGGGGTCGGCGCTGATCTCAATATCGAGCTCATAGCGTTCCGGCTCGACCCGAAGATGGGTCATGCCCATGCGCCACGCAGCGACGGGATTGTGCTCATCGACCGGCTTGATCAAGAAGGCGCTGATGAAAATGTTTGGCGCGTGTTCGGGCAAGATTTCGAATTCGTGGATATGCGAATTGCTCTCCAGCATGACCAACTCCGTGCTGAGCACATCGCCCCGTTCGATGCTGATGAGAGCCTGAGCCTTGCCTTGGAATGGCGAGGCAATCAGCACCTGCGCTGTATCGCCGACGCGGTATTCCTTCTTGTCAGCGACCAGCTCAATCGTCTTGTCATTATCATTGCGCCAGCGAACGAAAGACCGGCTCGACACCCAAGCTCGGGTAGTCGCGCTCACCTTGTTGCCGAGCTCGTCGTGCGTGGACACAATGATATTGAAGCTGCCTCCATTTGGCGGTTGAAAGACGAAGCGCGCCTTGCCGTTGGCGCCCGTCATCACGCTTCCGCTGATGACAGGAATCTCTTCGACATTCCAGTTCGTTCTTATGTGCCCGGTTTCCAGATCCTGCTCCTGCGTCCGCGTCCAGCGGCGCTCCACCACCTGCACATCAATGTCTTGCCCGGCGATGGGCTGGCTGTCCCAATCGACGGCGATAATGTTGATGACGCTTTCCTGACCGACGCGGCTGACATATCGCTCGGGGCGCGCGCCGACGCAAAGCAGCCCTTGATGCACGACCAGGTCCGCAGTCTCCGTGATCGTTTGGCCCGCTTCATCGCGGATCGACGCTTCGACGCGCAAGCGCTGAGCCCCCGGCTCGTCAAGCAAGGCGCCGTCGATGTCAAATTTGGCGACGCCGTCGCCATCGGTTGTGAATGATCCCTCGGCTACGTCGTCGTGGTCACGGAACTCGTCATTCCGGTACCGGTAAGGGTCACGATCGGTAAAGTCGTAGTAGCCGTCACCCGTATAATCGAATCGGAAGGGTATGGAGTAGACGGTATATTCTCCGTCCGCGTTTGACACCGGACCGCCGAAGAAGTACTTGCCTTCCAGCTCGAATGTCGCCGATTCGCCCTTGGCGATCTCGGGCTTATGCGCGTTCAGGCTCACCTGATACTCAGGCAGGCGGTATTCGGCGACCAGAATCCGCAGGGATTCGCCGTAGCTGTAGTAGCCGCCGCCCGCTTTGGGAAACTCGATGGACACGCGGTAGTGGTCGGGTGGAGCGTCTGGAGCGATGTCGAACCTGCCATGAAATGAACCAAAGTCGTTCGGCTTCACTTCCCGTTCCTGTACGACCTTGCCGTTTCGTCGAAGGGTAACTCTCAGCCTTTCAAGGGTCGGCGGCGTGTAGACGATGTCGTCTTTGCTGCGCAGGATGCCGCGGAAGTAGACGGGCTGCCCTGGGCGATAAACCGGGCGGTCGGTGTGCAAATAGGTTTCAAAACCGCGCGCCTCGCTGAAACCGCGTATGTCGAAGTCCCACCGGTCCATACCCTCCGACCAGTTTGAGTTGGCGATGCCGAAATGTTCAGCGGAGTCCAGAACGGCAATCAAACCAACGGACCAGATTTCCGGCGTATACCAGACATGCAGCTGGCCGATACCGCGCTCATCAGTCATGGCATCGCCAAGGTATTCGCCCAACTGGTCATAGACCTTGATGGTCTCACCGACGATTGGCGCGCCGGATTCGATATCAACCGCCCAAACTGTAAGACGATCCGCCGTATGCTTTAGCGTCAGCACAGCCGTCGAGACATTGAGGTAATGCGTCGCTTGCCGCCTAGCTTCATACGAACTGGGCGAAGAGGCTTCGAGAAAGTATGCGCCTGGCGCCAGCGGCTGGCTCGCTGCCGAGATGTTCTGATCGCCGCCGCCCAACTGCAGCAAGTCATAGCGCGTTTCGTTTTGCGTGGTCCGCGCGTCAATCGCCCAGCTTCTCATAAGTTCGGCTTCGTCTGGACGAGAGACGCGATGGTCGCTCCAGGCGCCGAAATCACCTTCCAACAACCGCTCAACGAATTCATTCGTCGGGACGCGATAAAGGGCGAGGTCGACCTTTTCGAGGCCGCGATGGGTCAGATAGAGCTGCGTTGGACCGCGGTAGGCGTTGTAGAAACCGACGGGTCCGGGCGCGCGCAGCCGAAGCGTCGGCGGCAGCGGACCGGTGGTGAAGCTGAATGTAAACGGCTCGCTGATGGCATTGCCGTAAATGTCTTCCATACCCGGCTCGATGTGGACCGTATATTGCGTTGACGGCCGCGCCCGAAAGTGAATGTCGTAACGATCATTGAAATTGCTATAGTATTCGCGCGTAATCGCTTCAGGCTCAGGCTGAATTTGGATTCGTTCGCGCAGCGTGTCGATATTCATGCGCGAGGCGAAATGCAAACTGAATCCGCCGCTGCTGACGTCTATTGCGCCGTTTGCGGGATACGTCCGCGCAATGGCGGGACGCCGGACCGTGCGATAGCTCCAGCTGTGACTCCCTCGGCTGGTCTTCAGCCCGGAGGGAAAACCAGCCTCATATTCGCTGTCGTACCAGAGGCGAACATTCGGCGTGAAGGCGAAACCCTTGCCGTCTTTCGCCCATTCGAAAGCGCCTGCGACATCAACTGCTTCGCTCTCCAAGCCGGCGCGGAAATAGAAAGCGCGTTCGACGACAGCGCGATCTATAGCCTGATTGAAGCGCACCTGTATCCGCGGATTCAGCCTTATATCGTCCCACCTGTCCCACGACGAATAACGGCGGGAAGTCGGTCGAGGATGGACTGACACAATCGTAGGCGCCTCCGTCTTGAACGACCAGCGGAAGGCGCTCGCCATGGTAGAGCCATCGACCGCTTTCAGATCTGTCGCGACCAGGGCGGTGTATTCGACCGCGCTATGCAGCGGTTCGGCCGGCGTGAAGACGTAAACGGCGGAGTTGATCCATTCGCCCGATCCTGAGGCCACCGGCGACAGAACGAGCGGATGCGGCAGTTGGTCGACATCTGTTGAAGCTAGCAGCGGCGCGACAGGACGATCAAATACGACGGTGATGGCGGAATCGACTGGCACGGATTTGCTTGCCGGCTGCGGGAACACTTCCGCCAAGTCAAGAAAGCCGGCGCTCCAATAGGTCACGCGATAAGGATCGAGCAAGGGCGCGCCGTCCTTTGCTTGCAGCGGCGGCGTAAAGGCGAAGGTGTAGCTGGTATCGCGCTGGTAGCGCTCTAGCGGCTCGAATACGAGGGAGTATTCGTCGCAGGTCAATCGGCTCCGGATGGCGGGCTGCCAAGTAAAAGCCGATTCCGCCTTGGCGCAGTCGACGCGGCGATTGAAGGTGAAAGTGATCGCTTCATCGAGGGATAGAAGCCCGGCGGGCGATGGCTGGACGTCAAAGACTTCCAAGCACGCGGCGCGCTCCGTTTCCGCAAGATTTTTCAGCGAGCCCAAAAAGAAAAATATGATGAACGAGAGCAGTAAAAGAATGATTCGCCAGCGCATCGGTGGGACCTCCAAAAAGACAATCGCGCCCTCATTATAGGGGTCAGCCGCCCTAGATTTTCCCAACGCCAGCCTACGATTAGCCTCTTATCGCGTCGGCTTCGGATTCGCTCGCCAAGAGATTCGCATAAGCCCGCTGCGCGCGGTCGATCACATCATCAGCAGCAAAGAGGCGGGCGAATTCGCGCTGCGCCAGCGCCAATTCGTCGCGGCCGAGGCCATCGGCAAGGAAGACGCGTTCGCCATAATCGCCGAGCTCCTGAATGACCCAATCGTATTTGTAGTAAGCCAAGCCCAGCAGATCCACCGATCTGTGGCCGTAGCCAGCAAGGAAAGCGTCAGTCGTATCCGCTGAACGTCCATCATCAATGAAGAACATCAAGTCGCGCTCTTTTGGCGCCAGCAGCGTCTCGTCCCAGTCCACGATGTGAAGCGCGCCGGCGTCGTCAATGATGATATTGGCGGTATGGATATCGGCGTGGCAGAGGACGAAGTCGGGTGACTTTTTCTCCATCCTCCGCCCTAATGACAAGTAACGACTGCGAGCCAGCTCAATGACATCCGACTTTGCCCGCCAAATTTTGCCTACTGCGTCGGCGACTTCGCCCTCATAAGCGCCTCGACGCAAAATTTCCTCAACACGCTCGATTTTCTCCAGCCATTTCACGCCGAAGACTTCGCCCGGTACATCCTGAACGAGTTCGGCCGGCACGGACGCGTCGTGTATCGAATGCATGATCGCGCCCCATTCGCGCCATTGGGCCGCCGTCAGCGCCATAGCCCATTCGGATTCGCCCTGAATATAGGGATATAGCATGAGAGCAAAGTCTTCCAGGCGCGCGTGCAGCCGCCCCGAGATCCCTGGTATCGGCGCTACGACATTATTGACGCCGCAACTCCGCAGATGACGCGGCACAATCAGCGACGCCAGCTTTGGCGCGCCCCGGCGAAGCTTGAGAAAGTATTCACCGGCGGCCGTCTCAACGCGGAAAGACCAGGCGCGCGCGTCATTGCCGATCGGCAGAAATTCCAGCGTCGGCGCAAGGAGCTCAAATTCAGACTGCAATTTGGCGATGATGGCTTCGTCGGCGAGCTTCGGTCTTTCGAGCATTTTTTCCTCTGGTCGCTGCCGCTCGTATGGCGGATGAGTGACACAATCATACCCGCTGTATGCGCATTCCAGACAGTCAGGCGCCGGCTGCCAAGTTTGCGCGCGTCAAGACTGGTTTAAGGATTACTGTACCTTCGGCAAATGCGCCATTTCGTGGTATACAATAGGTGTGTGCAAGTTAACCAGCCGTGTCAGCTGATTTGAAAGGCTGTAGCCAAAGTGTCCAGAGTAAGCGTTCTGCAGAGCCGCGTCTTGCTCCTCAATGGCAGCACTTGGGAACCGCTGTCGGTGATCACAGTACAGCGCGCGATTAATTTGGTGCTCGGCGGCAAAGCTATCGCCGTCGAGATGACCGGTCAATACTTGCATACCGTGCGCGCGAAGTTTGAAGTGCCGTCGGTCATCGCCTTGCGCTCCTACGTCAACGTGCCGCGCCGCAAGTCGCATTGGAGCCGCAAGGGCGTGCTGGTGCGCGACAACTACACCTGCATCTATTGCGGAATTATGCTCGGCGCGCTGGTGAAAGGCAAAGTCCTCAGCAAGCGCGATTTCACCATCGACCATATCATCCCCCGTTGCCAGGGCGGCAAAGATACCTGGTCGAACACGGCCTGCGCCTGCGCCAAATGCAACCACCGCAAGGGCAATCGGCTGCACAATGTCGCCGGCATGCGCCTGCGCTGGGAGCCGAAAACGCCGCGCACCAGTTATTTGGTGATCGCGCTCGGTTCGGGTCCCGAGATTTGGAAGCGCTACGTCGAGATTTGATTTCCGGTTTGTTTGGAGACTAGCTGCTATTTTTCTTCCACACTTGGTTTGCGTCGTCGTAGTACCACCCGTCGGGAACTGACGGAGCGCATGAGTCAGATATCTTAGGCTTATCAATTCGCTCGTCAAAATCTACATTGACTGGCTTACCAGTCAACGTATGGACAAAGTCTTCCAAGACTTCTGCACTGCGATTGGCCGCTTCTTGCAATAGGCCTTTTTCGTCGGATTCTTTTAGGAATTGCGCCATGGCTTGTACTTCGGCAAATATGCGCACTCGATCCCAATCGGGATTGCAAAAGCTCAACGAGTTGTCTTGTAGGCGGACGTACTCAACGCGACAACTGGTGTATTCTGGCGCCGGCAGCGCGAGCGAATAAACCTGCGACTCAGGGTCGTAGCTTACACGATTTTCGTCAATTGCGGCAAAATCAATGCCAGCTTCGATTACGCCGTCCGCCTTAAAGTCGGCGCCATGACTACACAATCCAATATCCACGCCAACATGAAAATCGGGCATGGCGACTTCGTTTTGCGCAACTACTAGCTGCGCCTGGGTTTCCAATTGCTGAATTATGAAGGCTAAAGGTATCGGTGTTGGTGAAGGAAATGGCGTGTACGTTGGGCGAGGCGTAAGCGTAGGCAGCGGCGTTTGCGTTGGGCGAGGCGTATGCGTTGGTAAAGATGTCGAAGTAGGTAAAGGTGTATAAGTAGGGCGCAGAGTATATGTGGGGCGCGGGTCTAAGAATGTTTCCAGGACGTCCATGTGCGCTCCCGGATTAGCGGCGCGACTTAGTGACAGGAAGAAGCTTGCGAGCCCCGGTGAGCCAAAGAATATTAAGAGGATGACAATCAAGACTCCGCCACAACCATATTTGTAAAAGCGACTGTTCAGCTCAATACGCTCTGATGAATCGTATTCCATACCTTCACTCCGCGTCGTTCCCGTTCGACCATCTCGCTCTGACGAATCTGTTCGACTATTCTCATCAGGTGCGCTCTTCTGTTCACTTTTGGTATCTTGTTCGGAATCGGTTTCCTGCTGAGGTCCGTATTTTCGTCCGCTCTCGCTGGTGCGCCTTCGAGTGTGTCCATCGCTCCTGGAAGTAAAGTCGGCGCTACCCGTTCGATCGTAGCGCGCTCGTTTGATTCTGTTCGAGAGTACGCTGTAGGCTTCGTTAATCTCCTTGAATCTTTCTTCAGCATCGGGGACGTGGCTGACGTCAGGGTGGTATTGCTTGGCCAAACGACGAAACGCAGTCTTGATTTCACGTATATCCGCGCTCGGCGGTACTCCCAGCACATCATAATAGTCTCTCGGCATAAATTAATCTCGAGCAGTCGAGTCACAGCAAGCAAGCAACGTACAAAGGGATAACGCAATTAACGTTATAAGTCAATGTAGCCGAACGTGAATATTGCGCTACATTTATCTGATTCGCGGCTTGTGCTCGTCTGAACCTGACAAAGGCGGTTGCGCTTAACCTTCGCCCGACCACTCGTTCAAGATAGCGGCGATCAAGGCGGCTTGTCGCGGCAGGCTGTCGATGATGACGTGCTCGTATAGGGCGTGAGCGCCATCGCCGTGGGCGCCGAGGCCGTCCAGCGTCGGCAGGCCCATCGCCGCGGTGAAATTGCCGTCCGAGCCGCCGCCCGTGCCGCCTTCATAAATGGTAAGACCGTGCCGCTCGCCAATTGCTGCCGCCTTTTCGAACAGACCGCGGCGCCGTTCCATAGGCGGCCGGTGGCTGTGGCGAACGCAGCTCACTTTTGCGCCGGGCATTTTCGGGTAGAGGCTCGTAAGGGCTTCATGCAACGAGTTCATCGCTCCCATCGTCATGAAGCGCGTGTCGATATGGGCGCGGACCTGGGCGGGGATAACGTTGCCGGCCGAACCGCCCTCGACCATGGTAATCGAAACCGATGTGCCATATTTTAGGTCGTTCAACCGATTGATTTCCAGCGCTTGCTGCGCGAATTCGATGATGGCGTTGATGCCTTCCTGCGGCGCGATGCCGGCGTGCGAGGCGCGTCCCTCAACGGTCAGGCTGTATTTGCCGCCGCCTTTGCGCCAGGTCTTGATCGCGCCCTCTTTGGTGGCCGGCTCCATCACCAGCACCAGTTCGCAGGGCGCCGCCAGCTCCTTGATTAAGGCCTCGCTGTGCGGGCTGCCAATCTCTTCGTCGGTGGTCAGCAGAAAATGTATCGGACGATCAGGCAGCTGATCGCGATCGTGAAGCGCGCCAATCGCCTCCAGCGCGATAACCGCTCCCGCTTTCATATCGAGAGCGCCGGGACCGTAGAAACGTCCGTCCGCAATCTTGATCGGCATCGACTTTAGCGAGCCGATTGGATGCACCGTGTCGACGTGCGCCAGGAAGAGATAGGGCTTGCCCGCGGCGTTCTCGTTCCACTTCGCCAGCAGAAAGTCGCCCACTGTTGGCTGCGGAAACCTTTGAACGGATGCAGCGGCGCGCGCCTGAAATTGCGCCTCTATGAAGTCAACGAGTTGATCTACTTGCAATTTATCGCGCGTAAAGGACTCGCGCTCCACCAGCGCGGTGAGTAGATCGAGCATCAAAGCCTGGCGCGCCCGGAAGTATTGCAGCAGATCCGTCATTTGATGTCGTCCCCACCTACGTTGACGTGTTTAGGAATCGCGCAAGTGATGTACAAACCAGTCGACCAGTTGATTGGCCAGGCTGGGCTCTGCGCGCAAAAGGTCTAGGCCGCGCCCATGATCAAGCTCAATGAACTGCGCCTGCCCTCGCAGCCCTTGCGAAAGCGCCAAGGCGGCCCTATGCGACTGGCTGTCGCTTCTGCCCGCCGCCAGCCAGAGCGGACGCTCGCCATAGGAAGGAAGCATGTTCATCAATGTAGCGCGCGAAGTCGGGCTGAATAGCGCCAGCGCGTCGCAGAGTGTGTTCACCGCGCAGCCGAGCATAGCCAGGTCGGCGGAATGCGATTCGCCGATTAGTCCGATCGCGCCGGCGTCAACGCCTTGAATCGCAATCAACGATTGCAGCATCGTGTCGACCTGACGCGCTGGCATTAGGTGGTCGGTTTGCAATACCAGCACGACAAAACCAGCAGCGGACAATTGTTGTGGCAGCGCGCCCCAAGCCGTTGCGTCAGCGCCCAGCAGCATGAGGGCCGGCGCCGGCTGACCGCTCTGACGGTACAGCTCGCCCGAAATGGTCGTCCGATTGTCCAGCAAGAGCGAAACGCCACGCGCGGAATCTCCGGATGGGGCCGGCGGCAAGATGGCGCCGGCGGGCAGCGACGCGAGAATGGCAGTCGTCACGCCGAGGTGACGCAAGTCGTGGCGGTACAAGCCTTCCGCGCTCAACACAAATTCAGTCGGAGTCGGAACGACTCTGGAAACGGTCGCGGCGGGCGCGGAGGTCGGCGGCCAATCGGGCGAGAGTCCGCAACCCGCGAGCATTCCCGCAATCGCGGCTAGCATGACAATAAGAAAATTGCGACTGCGCCAATGGCGCAAATTGCCCAGCGCGCTTGTGATCACGGAGTCAAGATCCCGCCGCGTAGACGATCATCCGTTCGCTATCCGCAAGATAGGGCCCGTCTTCGGTGTCGCCGCAAACGTTCATGATTGTGAAGCCACAGCGCTCTAACAGCAGGCGCAGCTCCGGCAGAAAGAAATAACGGAGTTGATGTGGCGCCAAGTGACGTTTGACTAAGCCGTCGCCATCAATCTCGTCATAGATCCAGTCGACGCGCAGCTCTTGCGTCGAGCGGTCGAGCACGCTTAGCGATTGCAGCATGACCAAATGCCCGCTCTCGTCATCGAGGAAGGTGCGCTCCAGCGCTAGGGTATCGGTGTCTTCCGAGGCAAAGACTGGTCCGGCGTTTGGCAGGTCTATCACGAGGGCGCCGCCATCGGCAAGCCAGCATCGCAGCCGCTGCAAGAGAGAAATCTGTCGTTCCTGCTCTCTGAAGTGCATCAATGCGTTGTATGTTAACAGAACAAGCCTGAACCTGCGCTCATATTCGTAAGTCATAACATCGGCTTGCACATAAGAAACCTTCTCGCGCAACTGCGGCAGGCGCTGGAGCTTGCCTTCGAGACGCGCCAGCATGCGAGCGTCGTTGTCGATACCGAATACGCGATGGCCCTCTTGCGCCAGGTGGAGCAATACGCGGCCCGTGCCGCAGCCGATATCCAGGATGTCGCCCGTATGCGCGGAAGCGAGCCGGCTGTACAACGCCAAATCGTCTGTCTTGTCGCGATTTTCGGCATCATAGAAACGCGCCACAATTGTGTAAAAGGCGGACATGCTCAGCCCCTGCAATCGCTCCGGCACAGGCGCGTCACCGACAAAACGCACTCCAGCACAGTGTAGATGGATAGGCGAAATTGCGAAACAAGGATGCGCGGCAAGTGGCGGGAGCGCGCTGGCTTGCAGGCCGCGGCAACTCCCTATTTCGCCGATTTCTCGCGGTTGCACTTGCGGCAAAGCATCTGGCAATTGTCTTCGAGTGTTTTGCCGCCTTCGGACCAAGGCCTAATGTGGTCCGCTTCCATTTCGGAAATGTCAAATTCTTCTTTGCAGATGGCGCAGGCGCCCGCCTGTTTCCGGTAGACTCTTCGCTTCATGCGGGCGTCAAAGACGCGGAGGTTCAGATGATTGGCTTCGCCAGTGAGCGCATAGGGATATATCCCCGATTCTCGCTGCACATCTTCATCATCAAGCAGCTTCTCCACTTCCGCTTCAATCTCGGCCGGATTGATTTCACAGTCTTTGCATTTGTTGTACAGGCCGCCCCAGTCCACGCCCTTCATTGAAGACCGGTAAACCGGGAAAGTCGCTTTTATCCAGTCAATTACCGATTGAAAGTACTCCCAGAGCGGCGCCGCGCTATCTTCATGCTGATGACTACGCATATACTCTCTGATATTACTCTCGCTAATCCACTTAATCGCTGTTTCCAGGTATTCTTGGCGTTCCACCTTTACCGAATTTCTTAGATAGTCCCTTCCAATTTGATAGGCTGGGCAGCCGCGCTTGCTGAAATAGCGCTTGGCGTCTGTGACCCAAGAGCCATGGTAAATCGCATTCAGCAACTCTTGATTCGATAGCTGTTTCCCGGCGATATTGATGATCTCGAACCATTCCAGCTTCTCGCTGTCCGTGCCGCTGCACACATAGACCATCAGCGGATAATTGAGTATCTTCTCCCTGACGTCGGATTGCTGATTGTCAAAGCCCATCCCGTCGACAGAGAAGCCCGGTTTTTCCGCCACGTATTGCGCGATGGAGATGGTGCGCTGCTGACCGTCAATGATCTCGTAAGTACCGTCCTCGCGGTCGGACCAGTACATGACATTGAGCGGGAAGCCCTTCAAAATGGAGTTGATGACGGCGTCCCGCTCCTTGGCATCGTAGATAAATTCGCGCTGAAAGGGAGGGCGGATATCGAGCGCGCCGCCATAGCCGACCACGCCGCCGTCACCATCGTCACGGTAGCCGGCGACGAGATCGCGGACGGTGAGGTCAAGCTGTTGGATTTTCATTGTGGGCGCCTGCTGCGGCGAATCTTGATGCGGGATACCTTCAGCTATTTGAGGAAAACAGCGGCCAGCGCGAGCGCGCTTATCAGAAAGGGAAGACCAAAGCCAAGCGCCTGGCCGATGCCCTTGAAACGCTGCTGGCGGTCGCTCATTTCTTTGAGGCGACTATCGATAATGTCGAACTTGGCGTCAAATTTCTGGTTCAGTTCTTTCGTCTGATCTTGCACAATTTCGCGGACGAATTCCTTGGTCGCGAGCGCATCCAGCTTGCCGCGCAATTCGCCGATTTCGCGTTCGTGGCGAGTAATTTGTTCAGACTCGGTCATATCGGAATCATCAAAGGCTGCACCGTATCGGCAACAACAGTGTACACAAATGCGGTCGCTTTGACAAATGATGATTTTGGCGGGGGCGCGCCTCCATGGCCGCCCATGTGAAATGAGTTTCTTCCAAAGCGATTAAACTTGGAAAGGCGGGATGATTTTGATGAGGCCAAGCAAGGCGGCGCTAATGACGATCATTCTTAATGTCAGATCGCTTTTCAGCTTCTCCAAATCGGCTTTCGTCGCCAGATGCGGTCGTTCTGTTTCGATAGAAGATTCAACCCTGGCCATGCGTTCCGTCAGCGTCTGCTCGCTAGTCGACATGGAATACTCCTCGTCTGTATGCCACTAAGATTATTGATTTACACAGTCAATTTGTCAAGTTACGTATGGAGCAATGAGACCCGCCGCAGCCGTCATGGCAGCCGGCGACGAGGTCGCGTAAACAATCGCTTAACCCGTAGGGGCGAGCCGGTGGCTCGTCCCGCGACCGGCTCAAGATCTCATCACTCATTGAACCGATCTTCCTTCCATCGTAGCGGGTTAGACAATATGTATTGCCTAATCTGGTTCAACGCGCGCTCGTTTCGAACAATATGGTCGTAATAGCCCCGTTGCCAGATGGGTGTTTGCCGGCCAATTCCCAGCGAACGGCATTGCTTGGTCACTATGGATTTGAATTGCGCCATGATCGCGCCGAGCGAGTTCGGGCGCATCCCTTTGCCAACTGCCTGGCCATCCGAGATAGCGATCAGCCCATGGAAATGATTGGGCATGACAACAAAGAGATCAAGTTCAACCGCCGGCCTGACCGTGGCGGTCTGCCGCCATTCCTTGGCTACCAGCTTTCCCGCCTGACTTGGCAGCAATTCGCCATCTACAATTTCCCAAAGAGATGCGCCAGTCTGTATGAACAGACTGTGACAAAGTACAAGCCCTGAGCATAATCGTGGCGGTAAAGTCGTCTTGAACGGCGCCGTTGCAAGTGAATTTACTCCGTCGTACTATCCGCCGAAGACAGTAGGATGCCGGGCGCGGGACGAGCCGCCGGCTCGCCCCTACACCTTCCGGCTAATAACAATCCGCGCATATTTCCTGTCGCCTCTGACATAGAATCTGCCGAGCTTGCCCGCAAAGTCGACCACGCCGCCATCGTCATCGTCATGGCAGCCGGCGACGAGGTCACGGACGGTGAGGCCGAGCTGCTGGATTTTCATCGGCGGCAAGTCGTCGGGGGCTTGAATGGTCTAGTCGTCGGGGATTTTGATAAGGCTGACAACACTGCCTAGCAATTGGACGATGACATCAATTTGCCCTCGCATATACACCATGTCTTTCTTCATTTCAGATACATCATCCGTCAACTGGGACACATCAACCTTTAACTGACCGACATCTTGCTCAAGGGCATTCAGCCGGCCCGCGATCTTGACTAATTCGATTTGCTCTTTATCGTTCATTTGCATCCTTTCGCTCACTATAAATTTATCTCAGGCTGCTGACATTCGCAAGCTCAACCGCTTTGATTCACGCTTGCCGCCATCGCCATCGTCATGGCAGCCGGCGGCGAGGTCGCGGATGGTGAGGTCGAGCAGTTGTATTTTCATATGCTTGCTCTCTCTTTTTAGTATCCTCCCAAGATTCTAATGAAATCATCTGGCTCTAAACGCCGAAGAATGAAATTAATCCTAGAGTCTTGTTCCGATTTCAACTGACTGAAGTTTGTCAACATATTCCGGTATCGCGGTAGATTGACAATGCCATGAGTGTTGCCAGTGTCGAAAGCCAATTTCAGATGCTTAAATCGATTATGATTTCTTAGATGGTTTAGATACCCAAACTGTTTAACTTCTTCGTTTGCCCAAAATCCTACTTTCATAATTATATTTTCCGCGAAATCAACTTTTTCCTTAATGATTAACTTATCCTCTTCATTCAGTCTATTCCAGTCTTGTTGTAATCTTTCAAGCATACTAAGTATGTCTAGCACTTCTTTACAATCTTTTTCACTCATAGGTGGATCAAAATGGAATGACCATGCGTAATTTAATTCATATCCGCCTTCGAAAGCTTCTAGAGCTTCCAGATAGGACTCATGATCGTCCAATCTATTGAGTATGCTGAAAAGCAAATACATCTGCTTTCGGTAGAGTTCACCTTGGGATGAAACCACTCGGAATATGGAACCGCATAACTTAGCGAAAGTATTGGTGTCTCGTGTTCTGGCGTCGATGCAGAATATATTGTCGTCACCTAAGTGATCGACAACCTCTTCCGGTGCGGCAGAAATGCAGTAAGGGATGATATGTGTGTCGTATGTTTGTGCCCAATGCAATTCGCGTTGGCAATAGCTATCTTTATGCATTGAGTTATTGGATGCGAAGAACAGAAACGCTTGGGAAAAGCAAACCTCTTGACGAAGCTTATTCTCAAGAACGTCCCCGCCCAATAGTTGCTTGTCCCAAAACACTTTCTTGTCGGGGAAAGCCAGTTCCAAGTGTGCTATTGTCGGTTCTACAATAGTTTTATCAGAATGGCTGTACGAGATAAAGATGCTCATATTTATCTCCTCCGCCGAATAAAAATGCGTTTGTATTTCCCTTGTCCCTTTATGACAGGCGCATCATATCTATCGTGGGAAAGTTTCATATCTTCGAGCATTCCGTCCCCACCTCTGTCTGTTGTCCAGATAATCTCAAACTGCTCGGGATTATGTTTGTTCAAGAAGGTAATCGGCACGCCCATCGCGCCGTCCCAATCCATCGGTATCTCGACGACCTTTGACACCTCAATCGCATCGTAGTTGTCGTAATGGGGATATTCTTCTGGCGTGTATCGCTTGTACAAAATCAGTTCCTCGTGCCTTTGCCGGTAGTCCAGATTGGTGTACCAGCAAGCGCTTCCCAGCCGGCCGTATACGATGCCGTCTACGATCCGGTAGGCGCTGCCCTCTTTCTTCGTTTCCACCAATTCTTTCGCGTACACTTTTGGCACATCAAACAGCATGTCTTTTCCGCGCGGAGTAACCCCAAGCCACAATTTGTTGTCCTTAATCAGCGGGAAAATCTCCTTATACGTAATCGCGTTCTGATGCCCGATAATCAGAAACTTCTTGTCGTGCTCGATCAACTGCGCCACATATTCGCGGAAGAGCGAAAACGGCGGGTTCGTCGCCACGATGTCGGCCTGCTTCAGCAGCTCGATGCACTCCGCGCTTCTGAAATCGCCGTCGCCTTCAAGATAGTGGATGCCGATGTCTTCGACTGAGGGAACGCCGGTCTCGTTCTCGGTGCCATCGTATTCCAGCCAGATCGCCTTTTCCGCGTCGTGCTGGCTGAACATATCCATCTGCTGATTCTTGTAGCAGGTCGTAATCAGTTTCTTGAGTCCGAGCACGCGGAAGTTGTAGGCGAAGTAATGAAAGAAATTGCTCACTCGCGGATCATCGCAATTGCAATAGACGACCTTGCCGCGAAAGTGGTCCGTGTAGTGGCGGAGTT
>JAPOYT010000015.1 GCA_026706445.1 Chloroflexota bacterium | reverse complement strand
GCTCAGCGCGCCGCCATTGACTTCATAACTGGTCGCCCCGGCCGATTTCGTCCAGCTCAGCGTGATGCTGTTATGGGTGATGGCGCTGGTACTTAAGCCCGTCGGCGCGGCCAGCGCGAAGGTCGTGGCGCTCGCCGTCGCGGCTGAGGAATCCCCGCCCGCGTTGTTGGCGATGACTTTCAGCGTATATGCCGTATTCGCCGTCAAGCTGCTGAAGGTATAGGTCGATACATCCCCCAAGGTGGTCACGGCGCCACTGTTCGCCTGTACTTTGTAGGCGGTGGCCCCGGCCGATTTCGTCCAGGTGAGCGTGATGCTGTTATGGGTGATGGCGCTGGTTGTTAAGCCCGTTGGCGCGGCTGGCGCGCTTGCCGGCGCGGCGCGCGTTCTAGCGCTGATTTGCGCGGAACTGGAATCAAGCCAGCCGTTGGTGGCTACCACTTGCATGGTGTATTCCGTGTCCGCGCTCAAGCCGGTGAAGACGTGGTTCGCGTATCTATTGACCGCCGTCCATGCGCCGCTCGTGCCTAACCGCACTCTATAGCCGAGCGCGTTGGTGACTACACGCCAGCCAAATGAGATAAACTCATGCGTACTGGAGAAGAACAAGTTCGTCGGCGTGGACGGAACCGGTTTGTTCAAGCAGTTCAGGGCCGACCGGATGCGCTCCCAGAGGCCGCCGCCGTGTGGCGCCAAAGCCACCGCATTCGCTAATCCGCCTCCGCCGGTCAAGGCGGTTTTGGCGGCGCTGAAAGCGGTGACCAGGTCCGCCCGCCCGGTGTTATCGCGATGGTCGGCGATCTTGTCGTCGATTTCCGGCAGCATCGCGTCTTTATCATGCATCACGCACGCGGGCAAGGTTTTTACAAGGGGCGCCTTGACGACGCAGGAATACACACTGCCGCTCTTCACCCGCAATTGAATATTGTAGCTGGTATTTCTGCTCATGTTGCTGAAGACATGCTCGGTATCGCTGCCGGAATCGGTCCAGTCGATGCCATTGGTGCTGACTTCATAAGTGACTGAGCTGGTGCCGCTAGCGGTCCAAGTCAGCTTGAAGCTGTCTTCCTTGACCTCGGAGATTTGCAAATTAGAAGGCTCGCCAACATGCGTCGCCAGCGTTCTCACCGCTCGGGACACTTCGGGGCTGAAGGAGTCGTCATCGGCAATCGAATTCACTGCGCGGATATGGAATGTATACTGTGTGTTGAGAGAAAGCCCGGAAATGATGCGGGCGGGCGTCGCGCCGCGGGAACCCCAGCCGCCGTTGTCGACTTTGATCTCGTAATTTTCCGCTCTGGGCGGTTCATTCCAGGCGAGCTTAACGACAGTGCCAGCCACACAAGTAGTTCGCAGGTTGGTCGGGGCGGTCGGGCTTGTGAAGCGAGCCGCAGTGACTGACCAAGCGGATTTTTGGTTGCCGACGACAGCGCGGACGGCGTATGAATAAAAGGTGGCCGACTTTAGGCCGGTGATGTTGACTGAAGTTGTGCTGCCATTTGTCCTCCCCGAGTCCTTTTCATCGGGCAAAAGTCTTTTGTATTCATAGCCAGTCGCCCCGGCGATCGCAGTCCAGGAGAGCGTCAAGCCGCTTGAACTTACGTTGCTGGTGGAAGCTGTCGGCGCCGCTGGCTGCGCCATTGCGCCGGCGGGCAGGGCAAGCAGTATGGGGAGAATGACGATGAGCCAGCCCGGGCGGGATGTCAGCAAACAACAGATGGACTTCTTGAATGCGCGCATAATCTTCCCCCGTGATTTCGGGAAACTCCATGTGCTTCTATGGCTGCATTGTATTGAGTACAGCCAGTTGCGCAATCAAAATGACAAGGAATAATCCAGCGCCCTGCGCGAACGCAGCGTTACAAGCGGAATTGCCGCGGCAAATTAAGGAATCGCCGCGTCAAGGGGAACTATCAAAAAGCCGGGCGACGACAGGATCGAGGCTTTTGCAGACCGGCGTTATCCGGGCAGTCGGCTGAGGATGAGAGCGGCGATGGCGAGACCGGTACCGATTAGCCAGGCAGTCATGCGATTTATGCGCTGTTCGATGATCTTTTGCAACAGCTCGGATTGGGCGTCGAGCTTGGATTGAAACTGATGGGATTGGGCATCGAGCTTAGATTGAAACTGATGGGATTGGGCATCGAGCTTGGATTGAAACTGATGGGATTGGGCGTCGAGCTCGGATTGAAACTGATGGAATTGGGCGTCGAACTTGGATTGAAACTGATGGGATTGCTGTTCAATCTTCTCGTCCAATTGATCGTAGCGCGCGTCAATCTTCTCGTCCAATTGACCGACTTGCTCTTGCATGTGCTCAATTCGAGTTTCCAAGCGCGCGACGTCAGCCTTAGTTGCCAAGTGGGGCTCTTCCGTTGCCCGCGCGCTTTCCAAGCCTGCGACGCGCTCGCCCAAGTCCACAACCTGCTCGACGACCCGCTCATGCGAGATTCGCTCCAGTGATTCTACCCGCTGCGACAGACTGGGGTCCGCTTCCGCCACGATGTTTCTCTCATAAACGATGCTTGAACAAAGTCTAAACAAGCGGATGCGAAAATGCAAGCCTTGCGCCGCTTGTCATGTTTGGTGAAAGCGACCGCTGCGATTATAATTGGCGTGAGGAGGCGGCTTATGAACACACTGCGACCCGATTCAGTCGTGCGGACGACCTGCCCCTACTGCGGGGTCGGCTGTCAGATGGACTTGCAAATCAAAGACGAGCGGATTTACCGCGTTGATGCGCCATTCGATAGCGCGCCGAATTACGGCAATCTCTGCGTCAAAGGGCGCTTCGGGCTCGACTTCGCCACTCATCCGCGCCGCTTGAAGAAACCACTGATCCGCGATGGCGCGCGCGGGAATTTCCGCGAAGCCAGCTGGGACGAAGCGCTGGAATATGTCAGCAAGCGGCTTTCCGCCATTGTGCGCGAGCATGGCGGCGACAGCATCGCGACTTACGCCTGCGCCAAAGCCACCAACGAAGACAATTACGTCTTCCAAAAATGGGTGCGCGCGGTGATGAAGACAAACAATGTCGATCATTGCGCGCGGCTCTGTCATGCCGGCAGCGTGACCGGCTTGCAGCTGGCGATCGGCTCCAGCGCCATGAGCAACAGCATCGGCGAGATGGAGCATCTCGA
>JAPOYT010000008.1 GCA_026706445.1 Chloroflexota bacterium | reverse complement strand
GGGCCTCTATCCGCCGATCATGGCGCCGATGATTGAATCCGGCATCCGACCCCTAATCGCCTTGTTGGGAGGTGGCTAGATGGAATTTGACCTCTGGGCGCAGCTGCCATCCGTCTTGCCGGAAATCGGACTGACCGTCCTAGCTGTCGTTGTGCTTTTTGCCGATATCTACGGATCAATAGCGACGCGCCGCAACGTGGTCTACGTTTCCGCGGTCGGCATGGCGCTGCTGGCGCTTGCGCCCTTGATCTGGCAGCCGGATCCCGCACTCTACGAAAGCGGGGCGCTGCTCTGGGGCGGCATGGTCAATTACGACCCGCTCTCGCAGATCTTCAAGGTGATGTTGCTGCTGGCCGGTGCCGTAACCTGCCTGATGGCGGCCGGCGACAAAGGCGTCGGCGATAAGGGCGAGTTTTATCTCATCGTAATCGTCGCCACGCTGGGCGGCTTGATGATGTCAAGCGCCGCCGATCTCATCTTGGTATTTGTCGCGCTGGAAACGCTGTCGATTCCGCTCTACATGCTGGCGAGCTTCCGCCGCGGCGATCAGCGATCCGCCGAGAGCGGCATGAAGTATTTCCTTTACGGCGCGTTCGCCTCGGCCATCATGCTCTTCGGCTTCAGCTTGCTCTACGGATTCGCCGGGACGACCAACCTCGCCGGCATCGCCGACGCCATGAGCGGCGGGCTGGGGGATGGCGTCGTCGCCGTCATGACCGCGCTGGTGATGGTTGTGGTCGGCTTCGGCTTTAAGATCAGCGCTGTTCCTTTCCATTTCTGGACGCCAGATGTCTATGAAGGCGCGCCGACTCCGGTGACCGCCTTCGTCAGCGTTTCGAGCAAAGCCGCCAGTTTCGCCCTGCTTCTGCGCTTCCTCACCGCTGTCTTCCCGGCTGATTTGGCAGTGGCCGGCGTCGTCATCCAGGACTTCTGGGTGAACCTGCTGGTGGTCGTCTCCATCGTATCGATGACGCTGGGCAATGTCGTCGCGCTGCGCCAAAGCAACATCAAGCGCCTGTTGGCTTATTCGTCGATCGCGCAGGCTGGCTACACGCTCATTGGCGTCGCCGCGCTGGGTGGCGCAAATGACAGCCTGGCGGTGGCATCGGTCTCGTACTACATGTTTATGTACATCTTCACCAATCTGCTGGTTTTCGGCGCTGTCATCCTCTTCATTGCCAAGACCGACACCGAAGAAATCAGCGACATGGCGGGTTTGAACCGTCGCAGCCCCTGGCTGGCGCTATTCATCACGATTGGTCTGCTGTCGCTGGGCGGGATTCCGCCGGCTGCCGGTTTTTTCGGCAAGTTTTTCTTGTTCCAGGCGGCCGTGAACGCCAATCTTGTCGGCTTGGCGCTGATCGCGGTGACCAACGCAATCATCGCCCTCTACTATTATTTGGTGGTCATCAAGGTGATGTACGTCGATGTGGGACCGGACGATGACCTTCCAATCGGGATTCCGCGCGTCTATGGCTGGTCGCTTGGCATCACTGCCTTTATCGTTATTCTTTTGGGAACGGTCGCCGTCACGCCGATTTACAATTGGGCCGCCTTGGGCGCAGCGGGCTTATAGTCGCTGTGGCTATGCAAAACCGATTGTGATAAAATTCTCGAAGTTTGCCGGAGGAGAAACGATTTCCGTAGTTTCTGATGACAAGACATGCACTGAATGAAACCGGATAACAATCCCCTGTCGACATACGGTTTGGTGGCAGGGGTGGTCGGGCAGGTGGGTTGTTTAATTCTGCTGATCATTCTGGGGACATTGCTGCTTGGCTTGGCTTTGGATGAAGCATTTGGCACGCGCCCGACATTTGTTTTCATCATGTTGTTGGTCAGCGTGCCACTAAGCACCGCCGCGATTTTTCTGTACACGCGGTACAAAGCCAAACAGCTACAAGGCACGACTAGCAAGAAGGAGGAAGATATAAGTGAATAGCTTTTGGAACGGAAAACGCCGTTTCGTCGCTTTACTCATGTTCCTGGCTGGAGTCTTCGTCGCGCTTGAGGTTCCGCCGGTCATACCCTTCATCCAACTGCCCGGCGAGAAGTTTCCCGAAGGCTTCGATATCCCACTCACCGGTATCCGCTGGACGAACACCATGGTCGGTTCGGTTATCGTATGGGTTGTGCTGCTGCTATTCGTTGTCTATGTAGCGCGGCGGCGCCCCAAAGACGGAAACGAAGTGCCGCCCGGCGGCTTCTATTACCTGTTTGAAGTCCTCTTCGAAGGCTTGATGGGATTTGTCGGCGGCATCGCCGGCGGCCGCCACTTCCGCGTCATCTTCAACATGTTCATGACGATCTTTCTTGTCGTCTTGATGGCCAACTGGATGGAACTCGTGCCTGGCGTCGATACGATCGGCTTCATTCATCCCCACGTCAAAGAAAAGTACGATGCGCAAAAGGACGAGTACAAGCTGGTCACCACCGACGGCTATGAAATCTACCAGGGCTTCCTCGGCATCTCCTACGTCAACGGGCAATGCGATTGGATAAGCCCGGCTGCTGAAGCGGCGGCGGACGAAGCTGCTATCGTAGCGGCATCGGCGGCGGCCGCGGCGGCTGAGCGGACCTTGACGCAAGACGCGGCTTACGCGCGCTATCAGGCGGAACACAAGGGGCACGGCGACGATGCGACTGGGGAAGGCGGTGGCGGACACGGCGATGATGCGCACGGCGAAGAGCCCCTTGAGTCTAATACGGTCTCCCTGGCGTCAGCAGAAGTGCTGGCTGCCCGCGTTGCCGAGAAGCAGGCGCGGCTGGATCGCGGCTGTCACACCGGTGTGGCGACCGCGCCCTGGCAGGACGGCTATGAGCCCTACGACAAGAGCAAAGCAAAGGGTATCTCGCTTCATCCCGACCCCAGCAGCGAAGAAGCCAAGCTGGTGCCCTGGGTCGTCCTGCCTTTTGTCCGCGTCCCGTCAACCGATCTGAACATGACCCTGACGATCGCCTTGATTTCTTTCGTCATGATTCAATACATCGGCTTCAAAGCGCTTGGCATCGGCTATCTCACGAAGTTCTTTAACTTCGGAACGCTATTCAAATCGCCGCTTGGCGGTATTGACGTGGCTGTCGGCTTGCTGGAATTGATCGGCGATTTCGCCAAGATTCTTTCGTTCAGCTTCCGTCTTCTGGGCAATATCTTCGCCGGCTCGATTTTGCTCTTCGTCATGAGCTTCCTGATTCCGATTTTGCCCTGGCCCTTCTTCATCCTGGAGTTCTTCGTCGGCGTCATTCAGGCGCTGGTATTTGCGCTCTTGACCGCGATCTTCATGAATCTGGCGACCATCAGTCACCACCATGATGACGATCACGATCATGACGAAGCGCATTAGTCACATAACCCGCAGATTGGTAGCGCATAACTGGAGGAAACATAAATGGATCCACAATCAACGATTATCCTGGGTAAAGCGATTGGCGCGGGCTTGGCCATGATCGGCGCCGCCGGCGGCGGCATCGGCATCGGTCTCGCAGTGGGTGGCGCCGTGCAAGCAATGGGGCGCAATCCCGATCACACGCCAACGATTCAGACGAACATGATCCTCGGCGTCGCTTTTGCGGAAGCGGTCGCCATCTACGCCCTGGTTGTGTCGCTGATTATCCTCTTCGTACTCAGCTAGGCGGGGCGAGAGAAGGGTAGGAGATAAAATGGACGGTGTACTCGATACTCTTGGGATCAATCCCGGTCTGATGCTGATCTGGGGGATCGCCTTCATCGTGCTTTACACGGTGCTGACGCGCTTCATCTACGATCCCTTGACCAATGTGCTCAACGAGCGGCGCAACCGCATTGCCAAGGGGCTGGAGGATGCGGCGGCGGCGGCGCGCGCTCGTGAAAACGCCGAAGCCGAAGCCGAGAACATCCTGGCGCAGGCGCGCGGCGAAGCGCAAAAGGTTATCGATGAAGCCCGCGGCCGCGGCGAAGATGTCGCCGGCACGATCGAGGGCGAAGCGCGTCAAGAAGCGGCGCGCATTCAATACGATGCCCAGAACGAAGCGGTCGCCATTCGCAACACCGAACTCGGCAATTTGCGCGATCAGGTGCTGAATATCTCGGTCGCCGTTGCCAGCCGCATTCTGGAAGAAAACATCAGCAAGACCAAGCAGAAGGCGCTTGTCAACAGCTTCATAACCGACCTGCCGGAAGGCGCCAAAGGCATCGGCGGGGGGGTCGAAGTCGTCAGCGCCATGCCCCTGACCGCGGTTGAGCAGAAAAGGATCACATCCGAAGTGGGCGCCGATGAAGCCGAGTTTTCGGTCGATCCCTCGATTCTCGGCGGCTTGATTGTACGCTGGGCCGGCGGCATGGTCGACGGCAGCGTCCGCTCGCAGCTGAATGAGTTGACGCGCAGCTTGAACTAAACCCGCCACATATCGCAGATCTCGAACGCGCTGGATTGCCTCCGGCGCGTTTGCGTTTGTCAAAGTTCCGCGCCCATGTTTCAATAAGAGAATCGTCCAATGGCTTCGCACATTTCCGACTAGGCCTCATGCCCAAGTCCCTCAACGAGTTAATCACCACGATTCGGGCTGATCAGATTCTCTCGACCAACGGCGACCTGACGCGGCCGGTCACTGCCCCGGTCGTCGAATCGAGCCGCGAAATTCAGCCGGGCGGCGTATTCGTCGCGCGCGCCGGAGGTTCGGTGGACGGGCATCGCTTTATCCCAGATGCCATCGCAGCCGGCGCTGCCGCCATCGTCGGCGAAACCGAGCAATCCAATCTGGCAGTCCCGTACGTCCGCGTCAAAAGCGCCCAGCAAGTCCTGGGTCTGCTTTCCGCTGTTTACCACGACTTTCCCTCGCGCAAGCTAATAATCATTGGCGTCACCGGCACCGACGGCAAGACCACTACTTGCCTGCTGCTTCACAGCATTTTGCAACATGTCGCGGATATCAAAGCCGGTTACATCAGCACCATATCAGCCGACTTCGGCGAGGAATCCCTGGCAACCGGCCTGCATGTCACTACGCCCGGCGCCCCTGCGATTCAGGCTTATCTGGCTAAGATGGTCGAAGCCGGCCTGACGCACTGCATACTGGAAATGACCAGCCACGGCTTGGCGCAAGGACGCTTGAACGGCGTCGATATCGATGTCGCCGTGTTGACCAATGTGATGCACGAACACCTTGATTATCACGGCAGTTGGGAAAGCTACCGCGCGGCAAAAGCCATAATGTTTCAAATGTTGAATCAAAGTTTCCGAAAACCTGATGTGCGCAAGCGGGCTGTGATCAATGCCGATGATCCTTCAGCGGATTACTTCAGCGCGATTCCCGCTGATCTGGCGCTGACTTACGGCATCGCTGCTCGGTCCGACGTTCGCGCTATCGACATTGATAACCATCCCTTCGGCACGCGATTTATGGTGGAAGCTCAGCAGCTTGACATGCGGCTATTTGGCGACTTCAACATCTCAAACGCGCTGGCTGCACTCTGCGCCGCGCAAGCGCTAGGCATACGCTGGGGCGCCATCAGGGCTGGCATCGCAGCCGTCGAGCTCATCCCCGGGCGCATGGAGCGCATTGACGAAGGGCAAGACTTCATCGCCATCGTTGATTTCGCCCATACTCCCAACGCGCTGAAACGGGCGCTGCAAGCGGCCCGCGGCATGTTAGCGCCCGGCAAGCGCTTGATCGCCGTCTTCGGCAGCGCTGGACTGCGCGATGTAGAAAAGCGCCGCCTAATGGCTGAGATTTCGGCGCAACTGGCTGACATGACGGTGTTGACAGCCGAAGATCCGCGCACGGAATCGCTATATGATATCCTCGCCACGATGGCGCGGGGCTGCATCGCGCAGGGCGGCGTCGAAGGCGAGACCTTCACCCGCGTGCCAGACCGCGGCGAGGCGATCCACGCCGCCTGCCAATTGGCGCAAGCGGGCGATTTGGTCATGGCCTGTGGAAAGGGCCACGAGCAAAGTATGTGCTTCGGCACGGTCGAGCATCCCTGGGATGACCGTGAGGCGATGCGGTCGGCGCTGCGCGGCGCGCCGCTGAATACATTGCCGACAGCCAGGGAAAATCACGATGCGCGCGATTGACTGGCTGGCGGTTACGATCTTGTTGCTCTTTGCCGCGGGACTGCGGATCACCGGCATGAGTTATGGTCATTTGAATCCGGATTACTTTCCTTCTTATGCCCCTTACGGCATGGCGCACGAGCAGGCGCCTATTCAACCGGATGAGTTTTTCAACGTGTCGATTCCAGTGAACATGGCGCTTCGCAACAAATTGAATCCCGAGTTTTTCAATTACCCTTCATTCATCATCAACGTTAACTATGTCTTGTTTCATCTTACTGGCTCTATTGACGGCTTGTCACTCGAAAACCGGGAAAAACATAACTTGCGCGCCTACGCAGGCCATCATCTTTACGTCTTTTCACGGTTGTATTCAGTGATTGGCGGCATGATTGCGCTGGCGAGCAGCTATGCCATAAGCCGGATCCTTGCCGGTCGATATGCCGCTTTTTTTGCTGGATTGCTGGTCGCCTCATGTTTTACGCTGGTTCAGCATTCGCATTATATCAAACCGGGCTCATTGGCTACTGGCTGGATGATGTTGGCGGCTTGGGCGGCGGTAGTCGCGCTTTTTGCGCGGCGGCGAACGAATCGACTTCGCTTCTACCTCCTTGCAGGCGCCATAACGGGATTGGCTGCCACAACACGGTATAACGCCTTGGCCGTGGCCCCCTTCGTCTTCGCAGTTGGCTTCACGCTGCTTTATCGTCACCGGTCGCGGGAAATGTTACGCGTGGTGATTGCGGCATGGATCGCCATGCCAATCGTGTTTTTCGCTGGAAGTCCCTACATTCTTCTGGACTTTGAACATTTCCTGAATGACTTCTCATGGATTGTCGGACAGTACGTTTCCACTGGCGCGGATGTGCCGCATTATTTTCTGGTCGATCACTGGACCGGTCTGATCCATCTGCTGCTTTTCATTCCGATCTTTGGTGTCGGTGTCGCAGCTGTTCTCTGCGCAATCGCCTCAATCGCCGCCATTTGGCGTCCGGGGCAATACTCTAACTCTCGCATCCGCTACATTTTCATGGACGACTCCCTTCGACTATGTATCGGATTTGTATGGTTTACGATTGTTCTCTATGCGCTGGTTGCGCTACGCACCATCCGGCCCGGTCACAGCGATCATCACGTCATGCTGATTCTGCCCTTTGTCATTTTGTTGTCCGCCGTTGGCGCCGACTGGTTGTTCAAGAAAATCAAGCTGCCGAAACGCCTCGTAGCGCCTGCCTTTGCTCTGCTGCTTGTAATTCAACCGCTCGTTTTATCTGTCCAATTTGTAAAGATGTTATCCGGGACCGATACGAGGCAGATTATGCTTCAGTGGATACACGATAATATCGACGCCGGTTCTCGATTCTTCTTGAATGGACCCTACAACGTCCCATTAGATGAGGCAATCTATCCCAACACGCCTCAATTCGTCACCTATGCGCCTGCCCTCCCTAATGGCGACGATTACGACTACATGATTTACTCGGACGCGCTTGCCTTTGACATATTAAGGTCTGAAACGATCGTGTCGTCCGATGTCATGGCGCGGCAGCGAGAATATCTCGCCATGCTTAATGATAGATACAGTAAGGTAGCTGAAATTCACCGCCCGAAGTGGATCGGTTCAGAATCGATCATGTATTCCGCCTCATACTGGCATAATCCGACGCTGATTCTTTACTGCATTAACGCGACAAGCTGTGACAAGCACTCTTAGGCTATTGATCTCCTCAAAACGGTGAGACCTGCGTGACTGTGATAAAATGTTTCCGAGAAAAGCAGCGAGGGAATCCGTGCGCGATCTGGGAATCGTTGTCGTAAACTGGAATACGCGCGAGCTCTTGAAGCGCTGTTTGCAGACGGTCATCGCGAGCGAGGGCGAATTCAGTTACCGAGTCGTCGTGGTGGACAACGCCTCGGACGACGAAAGCGCCGCCATGGTCAGGCGCGATTTTCCCAGCGTCGACTTGATCGAGAATCGCGAAAATGTCGGATACCCGCGGGGAAACAATATCGGGCTGCGTCACTTGGGTTATCGAGGCGCGCGCGATGCTGATGAAGCGGCGCCGCGTTACGCTCTTCTGCTGAATCCCGATACCGAAGTCCCATCTGACGCGCTCTATCTAATGATCCGGTTTATGGATTCCCGACCGGATATTGGGGTGGCCGGCCCAAAGTTAATCTTGAAAGACGGCAGCTTGGATCTTGCCTGCCGCCGGGGCTTCCCCACGCCATTGGTCAGCTTTTATCATTACTCCGGATTGGCGAAATTGTTTCCCCGCAGTCGACGATTCGGCCGTTACAACATGACTTTCGCCGACGAAGACCAAGACCTCGAAGTCGATTCCGTGGTCGGCGCTTATATGCAGGTGCGCAGAACCGCGATCGAGCGCGCCGGTTTGCTGGATGAAGCCTTCTTCATGTACGGCGAAGACCTGGATTGGGCTTACCGCGTGAAACAGGCCGGCTACAAAGTATGGTACCATCCGGCGGTAACCGTTCACCATGTCAAGCGCGCCGCCAGCGGCAAAAGCCCGAAGGCGCAATTTGAGTTCTGGCGCGCGATGTTAATCTTTTATCGCAAGCACTTTCGCCAGCGCACGTTTTATCCCGTTCATCTTATGATCTTGATGGCGCTATTGTTCAAAGGGGGTCCTGACTTATGGCGGGAAATCCGCAACCCGAGTCACACAGTGTAGCGCCGCGATCGATACGCCTAAGCAACGACCACCTGAAGGCGCTCTCCACGCTGACGCTCTTTCTCGCGGATACCGTGATGCTGATCGTGGCTTTCATAGGCGGCTATGAAGCGCGCGAGGCATTGCCATTCTTCACCCGACCGGAAGAGCAGCCGGCGCTGTCCAGATATCTGCCGACAATCCTCGTTCACGCGGCCACCATCGTCGTTATGTTTTACTTTTCGCAACTCTATCATTTGAAACGCGCCTTCAGCCGCATTGAGCAATTGCGTAACGTGGTCGGCGTCGTCACGCTTGGCACGCTGCTGGCGAGCGGCACACAGGAGTTTCTGCTGCAAAACACCCCGATGGAAGCTGTGTATCCGCGCAGCCTGCTTTTCTACGTCTGGTTCTTTAGCGTCGTGCTGACAGTTGTAGGACGCGAATTGCATCGGCGTGGTTGGAATGTCATGCGCCGGCGCGGGGTCGTCCGCGATAATTTGCTGATCGTGGGTGAGGGGGACATCGCGCACAAAATCACCGAACATATTCGCAACAGCCCGGAACTCGGATACACCATTGTCGGAATCGTCACCGCGGATGAAAAACCGGGCGAAATGCTTGGGTATCCCTACATCGGAGACTACAGTGATATTCCGCGCCTCATTGATGACCGACAGGTCGAGCAGGTGATTGTCGCGCTGTCCGATTATCGGCGCGGCGAATTGGTCGAACTGATAAACCTTTGCCAGCGCGGCAAAGTCGATATCAAAGTCTACCCGGATTTGTTCTCCTACATGGCGGGCGATCTGAATGTGGACGACCTCGGCGGCACTCCGCTGCTGACGGTGCGCGATATCGCCCTGCGCGGCTGGAAGCTCAGCCTCAAACGCGTCCTGGATCTGATCGGCGCCACCGTCGGCTTGGTCCTGCTTTCGCCATTCATGTTGATTACCGCTCTTTTGATCCGGCTGGAATCACGCGGCTCCGTCTTTTATTGGCAGGTCAGGATGGGTCTTGACGGCCGGCCCTTCCCCATGATCAAGTTCCGCTCCATGCGTCACGACGCCGAATCCGGCGGGCGAACTTGGACGGTGGAAAACGATGAGCGAGTCACCTGGCTCGGTCGTCACATGCGGCGCAGCAATTGGGATGAAATCCCCCAGCTGATTAATGTCCTTGTTGGTCACATGAGCTTGGTCGGCCCGCGACCGGAACGCCCGATGTATGTGCAGCAATTCCGACGCCAAATTCCGGATTACATGGTGCGGCATCGTGAGAAATCCGGTATGACCGGCTGGGCGCAAATCAATGGCTTTCGCGGCGACACATCAATCGCGCAGCGCACCGAGGCCGATCGCTTCTATGTGGAAAACTGGTCGCTCTGGCTGGACATCGTCATCATCATCCGCACGATCTGGCAATCCATCACCCGTTCCAACCCACAGGCCTACTAACAGGAGCCTCGCTGTGGATCTGGATTCTTTGACCCAAGCCATGTACGAGTTCGTGAAAAGCAAGGGCTGGCTGGAAGAAAATACGCCGAAACAGCAGACCCGGCGCAATTTGGCGATCTCGCTCGTCCTCGAAGCGACCGAGGTGCTGGAGCATTTTCAATGGGGCGAAGAGGCCGAGCGTCCAGACGAACTGGCGGATGAATTGGCGGATGTGATGCTCTTTCTGCTTCAACTGGCGGCGCTCAGCGAAATTGATCTGGGCAAAGCCGTTATGGACAAACTGCAAAAGAATTACGCGCGCGACTGGACCGTAGATTCTCTCTGATATTTCGCCCTAATTCAACTTGTGGCGGCATGACCATCGCATATAGCCAAACACGTCGCTGATTGGCGCGCCCTCAGGTCTTTCATTTTGAATCGGCGGCATTATAATACTTTGCGCTCCGCCACAATCGATTGGCGCGGTCAGCCCGAGGCCGGTCGCCTGGGGCTTTTCGCGCGCTCGAGGCTGGGCGGGGACTCGCGCCAAACAGCCGCTATCCGACCAAAGGATATCGTCAATATGTCAGAACAAGCAGTCACGGCTCAAAGCGAAGACTTTTCACGCTGGTACAACGAAATCGTCTACCGTGCCGATCTCGCGGCGCCGTCACCCGTGCGTGGCTGCGTGATTATCAAGCCCTATGGCTACGAAATCTGGGAGGGCATCAAGTCGGGGCTGGACCGGCGCTTCAAAGCCACCGGTCATCAAAACGCCTATTTTCCGCTCTTTATTCCCGAGAGCTACATTCGGCGTGAAGCTCAGCACGTCGAAGGGTTCAGCCCCGAATTGGCGGTCGTCACCCATGCCGGCGGCAAGGAATTGGAGGAACCGCTTGTTGTGCGGCCCACATCGGAGACCGTCATAGGAGAAGCTTTCAGCGACTGGATACAGTCTTATCGCGATCTGCCGCTCTTGATCAATCAGTGGTCAAACGTCGTGCGCTGGGAACTGCGTACGCGCCCCTTTCTGCGCACCGCCGAATTCCTGTGGCAAGAAGGGCATACCGCTCACGCCACTCATGAAGAAGCTGAAGAAGAAACGCTGCAGATGCTTGATATCTACGCCGACTTCGCGATTGAAGACGCCGCCATACCCGTGATCAAGGGCGAGAAGAGCCGCATGGAGCGTTTTGCCGGCGCCCGGCGCACCTACACTATCGAGGCGATGATGCGCGATAAGCGCGCCTTGCAATCGGGCACCAGCCACAATCTGGGACAGAACTTCGCCAAGGCATTCGACATCCGCTACCTGACCGAAGCCAATACGCAAGAGTTCTGCTGGACGACATCTTGGGGACTAAGCACGCGTATGGTCGGCGCTGTGGTTATGACGCATGGCGATGACAAAGGCTTGCGCCTGCCGCCCAAGCTGGCGCCGCATCAAGTCGTGATCGTCCCCATCTATCGGCGCGATGCGCAGCGCGGCGCCGTTCTGGAAACCGTCGAAGGCCTGCGGCAAGCATTCGAGGCCGCCGGTCTGCGTGTTCATGTCGATCGCCGGGAAGGGCAGTCGCCCGGCTTCAAGTTCAACGACTGGGAAATGCGCGGCGTGCCCGTACGCGTCGAAATCGGACCAAAAGATGTCGAGAATAACAATGCCGTGTTGGCTCGGCGTGATGTGCTGGGACGCGCTGGCAAGCAGTTTGTCTCGCAGGATGGCGCAGTCGAGGTGGCGAAGGCGCTGCTGGCTGATATTCAGCGCAGCCTGCTGGAAGATGCCCGCGGCTTCCGCGATGCCCATATCCAAGACGCGTCATCGTATGACGAGCTGCGCGCGATCGTCGACGAGGGCGATTGGGCGCGCGCCTTTTGGGCTGGATCGGACGACGACGAACTGGCGATCAAGGACGAAACCGGCGCCACTATCCGCTGTTTCCCCTTCGATCAACCGGAGGCCCAGGGCGAATGCGTAAAATCCGGCAAGAGCGCGGAGAAAGTTGCGCTTTTCGCCAAAGCATATTGAGTCGGCGGCGTGTAAACTATCTCGAGCCAGGCGACGCATGGCGCAATGCGGGCTGCTCAGGGGCGCCATGCCCAGCCGTCTGATGCAAACACTTATGTAATTCTAAGGGATTCAGCCATTGTGAAAATTGACACAATCAAAAATCTAACGTAGAATTGATTGTTGGTGACAAATTCTTGTTCTAAACTGTGATATGGTGATCCGACAAGATGAAACGCCCCATAGTTTCTGGAAGATCGGATGAGTTGGCGACCTAGCTCGCCGCGAACATCTGCCTTACTTATTGATTCTTAGGTGATGTTATGACTGCACGCCGTAGCATTTATCGTCTTTTGAATACCCATGCCAATACATGGATATTTCACCTTAGGCGCCGGCAAACGGTACGCCCTTGCCGGTAGCCTCGTTTTTTGGACTAAATCATGGCCGCTTACTTGATCGTTGACGTTGACGACTTATTGCGATTCACCGCAAATGAAGGCATAGACCTGCACGAGCTGGCAGTCGCCCTTCGCGGCAGCGCCGGTTTCGTCGCCGGCTTGTACGATACCACCTCGCTCCAGGCGGTTGCAGTCGCCGATTGGCGCGCGCAACATCGTGAAGAAAGCACGCCTTTAGAACCCGAGGCGATATTCCGCAGCGTTGGCTACCTCGTTGTTGACGTGCAAGACCGAACTTGCCTGCCCGACTGCTTGCTCCAAGACGTGTTTCGCGCCGATCCCAATCCGATAGAGGAATTGATCTTGGCCACCACCGGCGTCGATCTGCTGCCTGTGATCGACCGAGTTGAGGTTACGGACAATGCGCGCATCCGCGTCTGGGGCGACGATGAGGCGACTGTCCGCGCCGCCGGCTTGTCACGCGATATCATCTTCCAGCCGCTCGTCGGCTTGCACGGGATCAAAGGCAAGAACGTCTGGGTCTATATTGACTTTGAGAATATCTCGATAAGCCTGAACGAGCAGGGATTCGTCGTCAATCTCGATCATCTGATCGAACGGCTCGTCTCCCAGGCGCAGGCGCATGGGAAGCTCGTGAAAATGGCAGCCTACGCGCCTTGGGGTCAGCGTGGCGCTTTACCGCCCTTGGTCGATTCTTCGGGCCGAGAGGTGGCCGATGACGCCCCAGCCCGCCTGATGATGGCGAATATCGATCCTGTATTCCATCTGCCCGGCAAACAGAGCGCGGATATTCGCATCGCCCGCGATGTGCTGACCGACGCCGGGCATCCGGAAGCCGGCGATGTCATCATCTTGGCGACCGGCGATCGCGACTTCAACGATGTCATCAACCCGCTCCTGCAGCGCAATAAGACGGTTGTCGTCTGGGGTGTGCGCGGCAGCACGGGCCGCCTCCTGCAGAGTCATCCGTCGCTCCAACTGGAATACATTGACGACTTCACCGATCTGCAGACGCATCAATCCTTGAGCACGGTGGAAACTGAGGCTGATAGCTCGAGCTTCATTCCGTCGCAATGGTCGAGCGTTATCATTCAATTCTTCCGCCTTAGCGCGGAAAGTCCCGGCAAGTCGATAACTGTGCAGAATCTGATCGAGCAAATGATTGATGTCGGCGATGTGATCTCAAGCGACCGGGGCCATGATCTTGTTTCGCAGGCGATTTCCCTCGGCATATTGAAGCAGCAGAGCGCCCTGGGCGTGGTCGAATTGAGCCTGCATCATCCGGTTGTGGACAAGACCTTGCTCATCGTCAATCGAATGGTGCGGCGCGTTGCCAACACGCTGCTCTCGCGCAATTGGGAGTACGTCAACTACGGATTCTTGCTCAAAGGTTTGGCGATGGAACGCGACTTGGACCGACCGGGCATGAATGAGAGCGATCAGTGGCGCTCCCACTGGATAGACTGCCTCGTGCGCGAACAGGTTTTGCAGCGCGATCTGGTCCCTCACCGCCACAATCCCGACGATTTGGTGCCGGTGATTCGTCTTCCCGAGGCAAATGACCAGCAGCTGATGCAGCGTGTCGACGAGCAGCCCGTCGCTGAAGTCTACAATTCACAGGAGTTACAGGGCGTGCCGCCGCACACGCTATACAAAACTGACGCCGAAGTGGCGCGCATGGTGACGCGCATCGTGGTCAGCGTCCAGCAATTTACCAGTTTCCGCAATTTCGCCTGGTGCCCGCTTGGCAGCCTGCATCGGCGCCTGCGCGAATTCGACAGCGGCGTCATCTTCCAGCACGCGGTCGAGTACCTGCTGGTCAACGGCATGGTCACGGTGAACGAGTATCCCAACCCGCGCAGCGACTACAACACCAAGGGCATAGAACTGGACGAGAAGGGCCCCTTTGTAGCCGTCATTCTGGCGGAGCGCGACGAATTCATTCGTGTCTTGCTGGAAATGTACCGGGCGAATGTCACGATTTCACAAGCCAGCATTGAGCAGCGCCTCAAAGGCGAATGGGATCTTGCTTTGTGGATATCCATCATGAAGGTCGAGAATGTGCTGAACGCCTTGCCCGGGCGCGCCGATCAGTTCAGTCTCTTCCGCACGCACCATACCGTCAAGCTGGCCGCCAACGACGATGTCGATGAAGTGGCCACAGCTGGCGGGTAGCTCGGCATTGTTCAAGCGGAATTTTGCTGATAGAATCAGCCCGCTCTATTGACCGACAGGCAACCGATCCTGCCTGTCCGGTGGCTTGCGAAAGGACGGAAACCATGCCATTGGATAAAGCGACGAAAAGCCAAATCATCAAAGATTACGCCCGCGAAGATGGCGACACTGGCTCGCCCGAAGTGCAAATCGCGCTGCTATCAGCCAGGATTACGCAACTGACAGAACACCTTAAGGCGCACAGCCACGATGAGCATTCGCGCCGGGGGCTGCTCAAACTGGTCGGGCAGCGGCGGCGCCACCTGAAGTACATCGCGCGAAAAAAGCCGGATGTTTACCATGACTTGCTGCAGCGCCTTGGCTTGCGCCGCTAGTCGCGGTTCTCAAGCGGCCATCGGGCGCCGTTGCGCATGGTAGAGAGTGGCCAGCCTGGCGCCCAGTTATCTGCCCTTTGGCAAATCTTGAACGAATGCAAGCGCGTCAGTGATGACGGTTTCCAATTGGCTTCTGCGGACGTCCCGCTGGCAGTCGGTTGGCGCCGGCCAACAGTACGCGCTTCGACAATATGGAGAACGCAATGACATTGGACATACGTGAATATCAGGGCATGGTCGGCGGCAAAGAGATCATCATCGAGACAGGCCGCTTCGCCCAACAGGCCGGCGGCGCTGTGACCGTCCGCATGGGCGACACCATGCTTTTCTGTTCGACCACCATGGGCTCGCCGCGCGCGCATCTGGATTTCTTCCCGCTGAGCGTCGACTACGAAGAAAAGATGTACGCTGGCGGCCGCGTTCCGGGGGGATTCTTCCGCCGGGAAGGGCGGCCCTCTGAGGGCGCAATCCTGACTTCAAGGGTCATCGACCGCACGCTCCGCCCGCTCTTCCCCAAGAACATGCGCAATGAAGTTCAGGTGGTCTTGATGTCACTGTCGCACGATAAGGAGCACCACGTCGACATGCTTGGCATCATCGCCGCCAGCACCGCCTTGGCGATCTCGGACATCCCCTGGAATGGACCTGTCGCCGGCGCGCGCATCGGGCTGGTCGGTGGTGAATTGACCATCAACCCTACATATAGCGATATGGCGTCCAGCACGCTGGACCTGCGCGTATCCGGTACGGCGGACGCGATCAACATGGTTGAATGCAATGCCGAACAGGTCGACGAAGAAACCATGCTCGAGGCGCTTTTCCTGGCGCATGACAGCGTTCAGGATATCATCGCGCTGCAAAACCAGATTCGCGCCGAGATCGGCAAAGAGAAAAACGAACCTTCAACCGACGATCTCGATGACGCGCTGCTCGCCGATGTACGCGCCAAGGTGGGAGGTCAAATCCGTGATGTAATGGTCTCCTATGCCGACCGCGGCGAAAGGCGCGAACCGCTTCAGCAGATCCAAGCCGCTCTCACCGAAGCCTACGAGCGGCAGAATGAATCGACCGCTGACGAAGACGCCAAGGTCGATCTCAAATATGTTGACCGCGCCTACGATCAGGTAATGAAGGACGTCGTACGCGGGCGTATCGTCAATGATGGCGTCCGACCAGATGGCCGAGATTACAGTTCGATTCGCGATTTGGCTGCGGACGTAGGTTTGGTGCCGCGCGTGCATGGCTCTGGCATGTTCATCCGTGGCGAAACGCAGGTGCTTACGATCGCTACCTTGGGCACGCCGCGCGAGGCGCAGTTCATGGACGGCTTGAGCCCGGAAGATGACAAGCGCTATATGCACCATTACAATTTTCCGCCCTATAGCACCGGCGAGACCTATCCCATGCGCGGTCCGCGCCGGCGCGAAATCGGCCATGGCGCCCTGGCGGAAAAAGCGCTGCTATCGATGATCCCGTCGGAAGAGGAATTTCCCTACGTGCTTCGCCTCGTCAGCGAAGTGATGAGCTCGAACGGCAGCACATCAATGGCGAGCGTCTGCGGCAGCAGCCTCGCGCTGATGGACGCCGGCGTCCCAATCAAAAATCCGGTCGGCGGCATCGCCATGGGCTTGATCAAAGAGGGCGATCAGGTCGCCGTCTTGACCGATATCCAGGGCTTGGAAGACCATCTCGGCGACATGGATTTCAAAGTCGCCGGCACGGTCGATGGCATCACCGCCTTGCAAATGGACATCAAAATATCCGGCGTTACGCGCGACATCATGCGGCAAGCCCTCGCGCAAGCCAAAGACGCGCGCCTCCAGATCCTCGACGTAATGAACGCCACCATCGCCGAACCGCGCGGCGCGATGAGCGATTATGCGCCAAGAATGGAATCGGTCAAGATCGCTGTCGACAAGATCGGCGCCGTCATCGGACCCGGCGGCAAGAATGTGCGCGCCCTGCAGGACGAGCATCAGGTCAAGGTCGATATACAAGAAGATGGCCTCGTTTATGTCGCCGGCGAATCGGGCGCCGAAGTCGATCGCGCGCTCGAGAAGATCAAAGCCATGGTCGAAGAACCCGAAGTCGGTAGCATCTACACCGGCACCGTCAAGCGGGTCGAAAACTACGGCGCCTTCGTCGAATTCCTGCCCGGCGCCGAAGGCATGGTTCATGTTTCGCAGCTGGCTGATTACCATGTTAAGAGCGTCGAAGAAGAGGTCAGCGTCGGCGACGAAATCATGGTTATGGTCATCAATATCGATGGCACGGGCCGTGTGCGCCTGAGCCGACAGGCGGTCCTCGAAGGCTGGGATGTCGAAGAAGCGAAACGGCGCGATGCCGCCGGCAGCCGTGGTGGACCGCGCCGCGGGGGCGGGGGCGACCGACGTGGAGGCCGGCGTGATGGCAACCGCCGCGATGGCGGCCGCGGGGGCGATCGCCGCGGTGGCGACCGGCGCAATTAGGACGCCGTCAATGAGTTTTTCAAAACGCGCTGCCCCGCCCTTGCAGCGCGTTTTTTAGTTTTCCTGTCTGGTATCCTGCGGAGATTTCCCATGTCCGACAATAGCGACTCGCCCAACCGCGCCCTCGCCGAGACCGAAAATTACATGGTTTGGGAAGTCCGCGAACCAGACGGCGAAATCACCTACCACCTCGAATTGGGCGCCTTGACGCTGCATTTCTTTCGCGAAGAATGGCGCGAATTTTTGCAGCTGACCAAGGAGGCGGCGAGCAATACCTGATGGATGCTTTCAGTATCCGCCGGCATCTTGCCGCCGTCATGGCGAAGCACCTGCCGCCCAGCAGTTCAACGCTGCGTTTGCTCGACCTTGACGGGCGCTCGGGCGACTTGCTCGCGACGCTGCGATCCGATCTGGACAGCCGCCACATCCCGGCAACTGAATTCGGTCATCATGCGCCATTGCCCGGCGCCTTCGATGCAATCGTCGCGCTCGATATAGCGCTCAGCGATACCGTCTTGGCAACGGCGCTGCAATCATTACGGGACGGTGGGCGGTTCATCGCCATTCAATCGAACGGGACGGTCAGCCAATCTCACTTGCGCCGCTTGCGGGAGCATGGCTATGTTCGCATCCTGATTGAGCCGGCGCTCGATGGACTTGGCCTACTAATCCGCGGCGAGAAGCGGCACGCCACCGCTGACACGCTTGAACGGATTCAATCCGTGGCCAGCGGCGATGACGACTCGCTTGAAATATCTCGTTTTCGCGGACGCTACGTTCATTTTCTGATCCAGCAGCGACCCAATAAGCCGGTCTGGAAGCTGGATCCTGGCGAGCGAATCAGCTGGCGCGCCGCCGCCATAAAGCGGGATTCGTCACGGGCGCTCTTGGCTTTCAGCAGCTTGCCCAAAGCCGTCGGCTTCATGCAGCCGTCCATCCTCGCCGAAATAATCCACGACATCAACAAGGTCGGCAAATTCAGCTTGTCGACGGTCCAGAAGTGGGAATGGGACATCATCTTGAACCCAAGCTCCGATTTGATCCACGGCGAAACGCTAAGCTACATCGACATCGATCCGGCGCTGGCGGAAGCGCCTGACGAATAACCGCCGGCAGATGTCGCTAACCCTCGCCGATATCGAGTTTTTGCGCAGTGATCGCGCTCGCGAATTCCTCGCCAAATGCAAAGAATGCGATCATGCGGGGCCGAATGAACTCGCGCTCCTATCCCGTTTGCGCGAATCGCTGAGGCCGCGGCAAGCTTCCGCCGTATTGCAAACATTGAAGCTGCGCGCTAAAGCGGAGACCAAATTCCTGGGACAAGCCCAAAAGATGCTCTTCACCGATGCTGGCTTGCAGCAGACGAGCCAGCCGGCGATCAGCAAATATCGCGCCCGCAAGCTAGCGTCCCAGTCAGTGCTGGATCTCTGCTGCGGCATCGGCGCCGATACGCTGGCTTTCGCCGCGGCCGGGCATGAGGCGCGCGGCTTGGATATCGATCCCGTTCGTATCGCCATCGCTCGCCACAATGCTGATGAGCTGGACCTTGTCGCGCAGTTTGAAGCGGCCGATATCCGCCAATCGATTCCCGCGAGCCACGACTGTATATTCTTTGATCCCGGTCGCCGTGACGCGCAGGGAAGGCGCATACATAATGTCGAGCGCTATCGGCCGCCGCTTTCGCTGGCGAGAGAATGGAATGCGCGCGAGATCCTGGTGAAGCTGTCGCCGGCGGTCGATTTGCGCCAACTGGAACGATATGGCGGCTGCGTCGAGTTCATATCGCTGGCGGGCAATCTTACGGAAGCGCTGCTTTGGCTGAATCACCCTTCCGCGCCGCCAAAGGCGACCCAGATCACAGAAGGCGGCGCGCTGCACTTCGGTCACGAGCGCGAAGCGCGGGCGAATATTGCGCCACCGAGCGGCTGGCTACTTGAACCGGATCCAGCCATCATTCGGGCGGGGCTGGTGCAAAACCTGGCTGTCATCCTGGATGCGGCGCTGCTCGATGAAACCATCGCTTATATGACAAGCGACCGCGAGTCGGACTCTCCCTGGGGACGCTGCTGGCAGATCCTGGATTGGATGCCCTTTCAGCTCAAAAGGCTGCGCCGCTATCTTGCGGAGCGAAATGTAAGCAAAGTCACGGTGAAAAAACGTGGTTTCCCCCTGTCGCCGGAAGAATTGATCGCCAAGCTGCGTCTGCAGAAGGGTGAGGAGGAACGCGTCTTGGTGATGACCCGGCATCGTGGCAAGCCGATCGCGATCATCTGCTGCCCTAGGCCATTTGGGCAAAACGAACGAATCTCGTATAATTGACGCAGCTAGTTAGCGAAGCGACGCGCTGAAAGGCTCCCTTGATGCTGATGCGCCCGGAAGAACCGCGCCAGCCGCGCTTGATAACTTGGGACGAAGTCGATCAATTGATAGATGGATTAATCCCGCGTATTCAGCGTATGGGACCGTTTGGCGCGATGGTGATGATTACGCGCGGCGGCGTGATCCCGGGCGGTCTGCTGGCCGAGGCGCTCAACATGCAGCATCTGCTGACTGCCTCCGTCGACTTTGTGTCCACCGAGCAATCGGGCATGATGGCTTGGCCCACCTTCCTGCAATTCCCCGATTCCGATCTATTGCGCGGGCGCCGCGCCTTGATCGTCGATGATGTCTGGGGCAGCGGGCGCACCAGCATTTCCGTACGCGAACGCGTCGATGCCGCTGGCGGCAGTCCCGTCAACTGCGTCCTCCACTACAACCCTTATCGCACGATGTTTTCCAATATGAAGCCCGATCTCTACGGCGATGTCACCGATGCCTATGTCGTTTATCCCTGGGAGATTGACCGCGGACTGCTCGGGCGAGCCTTCGCGGAGGGGCAGCCCGAAATCTGACGATTTCACTCCGGTCCCAATTTCCAATTTGTGCCAATCCGACAACTTTGAGTTATAATGCGTTTTGCTTGTGCGGTGAAACTCCCTCGGACGGTTCTCCGTATTGAAGTAATGTGACTCGCAACTGTAAGCGCCATGCGATCGCATTTAGGGTATTGTTATGGTTCATCAACACCTATTGAAAGGGCAGCGTATAGTATTGGCTAGTTATTCATTGTTTATCCGTACCGCTGGTTAACATCGCTGATGATAGCGCCGGGCAGCCAAGCCACACGGCGCGATGATAACCTGCTTCAGCAGGAGGCATTCCAAAACACATGAGTGAAGATCAAGAACAAAACCCCACCGTCGAAGAGAATTTCGAGCAGATGCTCGCCTCATCGTTCGATTATTCCTACACCCCGCCACGCCGCGGCGAAATCCGCGAAGCGACTATTCTGCAAATTGACGAGCGCGAGATCATCGTTGACCTCGGCGCGAAACAAGATGGCATCGTGCCCTCGCAGGACCTCGAGCGCATGGATGACGACTTCCGCGCCAGCTTGTCCACCGGGGCGAGTGTTCCCGTTTATGTCGTCAACCCGCGCGATCAAAACGATAACCTTATCGTTTCGATCAACATGGGCTTGCAGCGCTACGATTGGGAAAAGGCGCGCGAATTGCTGAAATCGCAAGACGCCGTCGATGTCAGGGTCAGCGGTTATAACAAGGGGGGCGCCCTGGTGCGCTGGAATCGTCTGGAAGGCTTCATCCCCAGTTCGCACCTGGTCTCGCTCAACTTGTCGCTGGATCGCAAAGACGCGATGCAAGAACTGATCGGCAACACGCTGGGCGTCAAAGTGATAGAAGTGGACCAGGATCGCCGCCGCCTCATCTTCAGCGAGCGCGAGGCGCAGAAGGAGTGGCGCGCCCGTCGTAAAGCGAAGCTGCTGGCTGAGCTGAACGTTGGCGATGTGGTCAATGGCGTCGTCACCGGCTTGCGTGACTTTGGCGCATTCGTCAACATCGGCGGCGCCGACGGCTTGATCCATGTCAGCGAATTAGCATGGCATCGCGTTGATCACCCGCGCGATATCCTGCACATTGGCGAAGAGATTGAAGTCTACGTGCTCAACCTGGACCGCGAGACCAATCGAATCGCTCTCAGCCGCAAACGCCTACTCAGTGATCCTTGGGACGATGCGCAATTCCGCTATCACGAGGGTCAGCTTGTCGAAGGCTATGTGACGAACGTAGTCGATTTCGGCGCATTCGTCGCCCTTGACGATGGCCTCGAAGGCTTGCTTCATCTCAGCGAAATGGGTGATGGCGCGCTAAAGGAGCCCTATTCTTATGTACAGAAGGGCGATCACCTTTCGTTGCGCATCAGCCATCTCGAGCCGGAAAAGCGCCGCGTCGGCTTCACCCAGCGCTGGGGTACGGAACTCGATAGCGACGACGGCGCCGCCGGCGGCGACAGTGAATCGGCAGCCGCAGACGCCCCGGATGAAGCCACTGCCGACGAAAAAGCCTCTTCATAGCGGGCTAAACCAATGATGAGACCTAATGCCTGCCTGGTGGCGGGCATTTTGCTATTTCCATCGCCATTGTTGACAGTCGGCAGCCCACTCTGTATAATGCCGTTCGATTTCTTGGTGAGCTTAGATCGATCGTATAGTTTCCAATTCACAAGACGAACTGGCGTATCCGAGCCTGGTTGTTCAGCCCAGACTGAAACCGGGTTTTATTTTGCCCTGCGCCACTGCCTTCACCTTGCGGCGCTCGCTGCGAATCGCGGGACAAGGTCAACTGCAACACAGGGAAGCTCGCCAAATCTCAAAGTCAATCGTAAGGGGGGATAGGTAAGATATGCAAACCGAATCTGCAATGAGAGACGCTGTCGAAGAATTGGACTTCGCGGCCTTGCTCGAAGAATCACTGGCTGAGAGTCGGATTGAGCGCGGCGATATCGTGAGCGGGACCGTGCTCTCGATTGACAACCAGGGCCTGATCGTCGACATCGGTTGGAAACAGGATGGCATCGTCACCCGAGGCGACATCGAGCGTATGGGCATGCATACCGCTGATTTCCAAGTGAATACGGAAATTGATGTCGCCGTCGTCAATCTGAACGACAGCGATGGCAATCTGATCTTGTCGGCGGCTCAAGCGCGTCAAAACGAAGATTGGAAGCGCGCCGAAGAACTCATGAACAGCGAAACCATCTGGGCCGGCGAAATCGCCGATACCAATAAGGGCGGCGTCATTGTCGGCTTCGGCCATCTGCGCGGCTTTGTTCCGGCAAGTCATGTGATTGATCTGCCCCGCGGACTCAAAGAAGAGGAACGCCTGGAACGCTTGCAGCAAATGATAGGCAATACGATTTCCGTCAAGGTCATTGAAGTGAATCGCAAGCGTCGCCGGCTGGTTTTCAGTCAATTGGAGGCGGAGCAGGAGAACCGCGCCGCTCGTAAGGAAGCGCTGCTGCGGGAATTGACGGAAGGCGCCTCGCGCAAAGGCGTCGTCAGCGGCTTGTGCGATTTTGGCGCCTTTGTCGATCTTGGCGGCGCCGACGGCTTAATCCATATTTCCGAGTTGGCTTGGCGGCGCGTGCGCCATCCCAGCCAGGTGGTCGCTGTGGGCGACGAAGTTGAGGTTTACGTCTTGAATCTCGATGATCAGGGAAAGCGAATCGGCTTGAGCCTCAAACGCATGCAGCCCAACCCATGGAGCCTGGTGGACGACATGTACCACATCGGCCAGTTGGTCGAAGGCCAAATCAGCCGCCTCGAGTCTTTCGGCGCCTTCATCAGCATGGACCCCGGCATCGAAGCGCTGCTGCATGTCAGTCAGGTGTCAGCGAATCCTGAGGAGAATCCGCTGCGGCATCTCTACGAAGGGCAAAAGCTGCTGATGCGCATCATCAGCATCGAAGCCGATAGACAGCGCCTCGGCTTGAGCCTAAGCGAAGTGACCGCCGCCGAAAAAGCGCACTGGGAAGAACGACAGCTAGAGCTCGTCGCCGCTGCGGCCGCCGCCGCCGAGCGAGACGCGGAGCAGTCCACGCTGGATGAGCAGCCCCAGCCAAAAGAACTGGCGGAGACTGAGCCTGTATCGCGAGAATAAACTGTTGTACTCTTGAGGTCCTGCTAGCGCGGGAAAATCGCGAAATTGACATACCAAAGGTGGTGAATCGGCAATGGCTTCGGTCAGATTAAAACCGGGCGAGAGCCAGGAACAGTTGCTGCGGCGCTTTCGCAAGCGCGTGACCAATGCGGGCATCTTGAGCACTGTTCGGCGCAAACGCTGGCATATCTCCAAGAGTGAATTGCGGCGCATCGAAAAGAAAAAGGCGATCCGCCGTTCGCGCCGGCGCCAGCGCAAGATGTGATCAAACCCGCTTGATGCGCAGAAGCGCAGCATTTGCTTGCGGGTCTGTGTCCCTGTCTTGCGCGTTTCGCCTGCGGCGGTCTTTACCGTCACCAGCGTCTGCCCATTGATAATCATGAACAGGAGAGCCGTTGTCAAGTAGTATACAGCGGCTTTTTACGGTACAATCGCACCCCTACGAAAACTCTTGAGGAGGAATATGGCTAAGAAAGAAGAAAAGATCGAAGTGGAAGGCACCGTTATTGAGGCTTTACCCAATACCCAGTTTACGGTCGAGCTCGACAATGGCCACCGTGTTCTCTCGTACTTGTCGGGCAAGATGCGCAAATACTATATTCGCATCTTGTTGGGAGATCGCGTAAAAATAGAAATGAGCCCCTACGATATGAATCGCGGGCGCATCATTTATCGCCATAAGGACAATGTGCGCGCCTGATCGAACCACCGCCTGTGGAGCGCTTCTATGTTTCCGCGCAAGCACTGACGGACGAGTCATCGCAAGGTGACTCGTTTTCTGTTTATTCGCTTCGTTTTGAATCTTCTTCGCGGATTGCCGCTCGACAGCGATCAACTGGCGCCGGATTCCGCTCCCTTGATGCCACGATGCACAGCCATCGCGCCAAACATAAAAGACCGGTACCGCACATCGGAGAATCCGGCAAGCTCGACCAGACGCTTCAACTCCTCGGGCGTTTTGAAGGCTTTAGTCGATTCCGGCAGATAGCGATAGGCATCACCGGCCGCCGCCCCGCCAATCAGCCGACCGAGCAGCGGCACGCCAATCCTCAAATGCAGCAGAATGATGGGCTTCAATATGTTATTCGGCGGGGGCGATGTATCCAGCATCACAATGCGCCCGCCCGGCTTAAGCACGCGTCTCTGCTCGGCCAGCGCCTGCGGGATGTCGACCACGTTGCGCATCAAGTACCCGGAAGCAACCGCATCGAAACTTCCATCGGCATAGGGCAGCGCAAGCGCGTCAGCGCCCGTCCAAGCCACGCGCCGACCAAATGGTTCTCTGCCTTTGCCGACGCGCATCATCTCCAGCGCAAAATCAGCGCCAACGACCTGTGCGCCCGGCGACAGCTTTAGCGCTTCGAAGGCGATGTCTCCCGTCCCGGTGGCGATATCCAGCAACCGTCCGCTAGCGGGCAACTCCGCCGCTTCCGCGACGAAACGCCGCCATTTCGTATCCTGGCCGCCGCTGATCAGCCGATTGAGCAGATCGTAACGCCCGGCGATGCGATCAAACATGCCGCGCACATAATCCGCACGTTCCTTGCCGCCGAGATGCGCCATTCGCGTCGCTAGTCCTCGGGCCGCTTCGCTTCGACCAATACCCAATCGCCTTGCTGTCGGCGCGCGTAAGGCTGCAGACCGCTTCGCCGCAGCGCCTCTTCCACCTCGACCAGTTGCGTATCGATGATGCCGCTGCAAATCACCGTGCCGCCGGGTCTGACGATTTCGCCCAGCCGCTGCTCCGCCAGTTGCAAGATAATCCGCGCCAGAATATTGACGACCGCCAAGTCAAAGCGGCGCGCTGATCCCAGAACGATGTCTAGGCTGCCTTGCTCAGCGATGACCTTGCCACTGACGCCATTCGCTTTTGCGTTTGCGGCGGTCGCCTCAACCGCGATCGGGTCGATATCAAGCGCCAGCGCTTTACGCGCTCCCAGCTTCGCCGCCGCGATTGCCAGGATGCCGCTGCCCGAGCCCAAGTCGAGTACATCCTGCGCCGGATCCAGCAACCTCTCCAGCGCTTCCAGGCAGAGTTGCGTTGTTGGGTGGGTGCCGGTGCCAAAAGCCATGCCCGGATCGAGCGCGATTTCAATATCGCCCGCCGCCAGCGTCAAATCAATCCACAGCGGTCGAATCAACAAACGCTTACCGATCCGTATCGGCTGATAATGCGCCTTCCAAGCCTCGGCCCAGTCTTGCGCGTCCAGCGCCCGGTAATCCGGCGACGGCATCGGGTACATCAGCCGCATATAGCCCAAAGCCGCTTCCAGTTCTTGCTTGGTCGTCTCCAGTTGATCGTCATGGGGGAAGTAGGCGCGCAGCATCAGTTGTTGCGGCGGGGGAACTTCCGTCTCGTCCCAAGCATCGGGCGGGATGCCCACTTGCTCAATCGAGACGCCCTGATGACCGTAACGCGCCAACACATCGGCGATAGCTTCGGCGCTCTCGCCATCGGCGCGCAAGCTGACTTCGATCCATCGACTCATCGCGTCGCTTTAGTCATCGTCGCCAGCGAGGAAATCGGTCATCTTGGACCAAATGCCGCGCCCGCCCGCGCCGCTTTGCTGTGTCGTGACCTCGCTGCCAAAGGACTCCGATAATTCCTCGAACAATTCCCGCTGCCGCTCGCTCAATCGGGTGGGGGTCTTAACCCGAACACGCACCAATTGATCGCCCCGGCCTCGGCTGGTGCCGTCGGATCGCAAATCGGGGAATCCTTTGCCGCGCATGCGGAAGACCTTGCCCGTTTGCGTGCCCGCTGGCACGTTTAGCTCGACCGGACCGTCGACCGTATCGACGCTGACTCGGTCGCCCAGGGTCGCCTGAGCGACATTGACGCCGATATCGAGGATGATGTTATTCTCATTTCGCTTGAAGTATTCGTGGTCCCGGACATGCACCACGACAAACAGATTGCCTGGCGGCGCGCCCCGTTCACCGGCATCGCCATCGCCACGCACCTGTATCTGAATGCCTTCGCTGACGCCGGCCGGAATCTTCACATTGAGCACAGCGCGCTTGCGCCTGCGGCCCGAGCCATCGCAATCGCGGCAGGGATTCTCAATGACCTGCCCGCGGCCGCCACAATAGGCGCATGCAGTCGCCTGCACCATCGAGCCGAGGAAGGTCTGCCGCACTTTCCGCTCTTCGCCGCTGCCCTGGCATCGCGGGCAAGTCGTCGGTCCCGAACTGGCGGCCGCGCCTGACCCATCGCAGTTGTCGCAGCTTTCCAGCCGCTGAAACTCAATCTCCTTCTCGACGCCAAAAACAGCTTCTATGAAGTCAATTGTCACATCCACGCGGCGGTCGCGCCCGATAGCCGGTCCGCGGCGGCGCCCGCGCGGCTGCTCGCCAAAGGCGCTATTAAAAATGTCAAAGATGTCTTCAAATCCGCCGAAACCGCCCATGCCGCCCGCGAATCCGCTGCCGCTACCATTGACGCCCGCGTGACCAAAACGGTCATAGCGCGCGCGCTTTTCCTCATCGGCGAGCACTTCGTAAGCTTCGTTGATTTCTTTGAATTTCGCTTCCGCGTCGCTTTCTTGGCTGACGTCCGGGTGATACCGCCGCGCCAAACGGCGAAACGCGCTTTTGATTTCGCCCTCATCGGCGCCCCGCTCGACGCCGAGCACTTCATAATAATCTCTTGGCATAGAAAATATCCTTTTAGCGCTCTTTAGCCGACGATTCCCCCTCCCTCATTTTTGGTCGCGTAGACACCGACTTAGGGGGAGGGGATTTAGGGGTGGGGGCTAGGTCTCAGTGAACTCGGCATCGATGACATCTTCGTCTTCGGTCTCCGGCGCCGGCTGCCCATCGGGCGCTGCTTCAGCCGCCTGATGCATCTGCGCGCCAATCGTCTGCAGCTGCGCCATCAGCGCCTCGGTCGCCGCCTTGATTTCGGCGATGTCGCCGTTCGCCTGCGCCGCGCGCACCGCCTCGATCTTCTCTTCCGTCTGCTGTACCGCCTCTTCCGGCAGCTGGTCCTTGTGCTCGCGGATCAACTTCTCCGCCTGGAATATCGCGCCCTCCGCCTGGTTGACGACCTCCGCCTGCTCTTTGCGCTCGGCGTCCTGGCTGGCGAATTTCTCCGCGTCGGCCACCATCTGTTCAACTTCCTCGTCGGATAGACCGCTGCTCGCCGTTATCGTGATCGCCTGCTCGCGCCCGCTGGCTTTGTCCTTGGCGCTGACATTGAGGATGCCGTTGGCGTCAATGTCGAAGGTCACTTCAATCTGCGGCAGACCGCGCGGCGCTGGCGGAATGCCATCCAGAACAAACTTGCCCAGCGACTTATTGTCCGTCGCCATCGGCCGCTCGCCCTGCACGATATGGATCTCCACCTGTACCTGGTTGTCAGCCGCCGTCGAATACACCTGGGATTTCTTGCTCGGGATGGTCGTATTGCGGTCGATCATGCCGGTCGCCACGCCACCCAAGGTCTCGACGCTCAAAGTCAGCGGCGTCACGTCCAGCAGCAGGATGTCCTTCACATCGCCGCCCAAGACGCCCGCCTGGATCGCCGCGCCCAAGGCGACCACCTCATCCGGGTTGACGCCC
>JAPOYT010000137.1 GCA_026706445.1 Chloroflexota bacterium | reverse complement strand
TTGAACTGCTCGGATTGGGCGTCCAGCCGCGCGTTGAACACTTCGCTTTGGGCGTCCAGCCGCGCGTTAAACTGTTCGCTTTGGGCTTGAAGGTCTTTGTTAAACTGTTCGGATTGGGCGTCCAGCCGTGCATTAAACTGCTCGGACTGGGCGGCGATTTGCGCTTGTGTGGCGCTATGCAGCCCCTCCAGGCGAGCAATATCTTCCTTGGTCGCCAAGAAGGGGCTTTCCGTCTCGCGCGCGCTTTCTAAGTGGGAGACGCGCTGCGTCAACTCGCCGACTTGCTCAACTACCCGAGCCTGCGAGAATTGTTCCAATGCTTCGACGCGCTGTTCTAAAACTGGATCGTTTTGCGCCATGTTAACTTGCCATTAGCAGCGTATCCGATTTGCCAACATTGTAGACAACTATTACTTGAAACGCAAGCGGCGGATCTTGGAGCGTCCGCGTTTAGCGCTTGACGCTCCCCAAGCCAGTTTGCAGCAGGGCTTCAAAATTGTCTTTCGCGGCCAGTTGAGTGATTGAGAGCGGCGCTCGCGGCCTCGCGGGCGGCTGCCGCAATTCCAACTGCCACCAACCGGTATCACGCCAGGCGCCCGCCTTAAAGCCGACATTGTCGAAAACTCCGACCTTACGAAATCCCAAGGCTTCGTGCGCGCGTGTGCTGGCGTCATTCGGCAGCGCGATGACGCCGACTGCCTGGCAGTATCCCTGTTCACGCAGGAGCGCGAGAAGGGAAGCGTAAAGGGCTCGTGAAACACCGCGCCTCTGGAAATCGCCGTGGATATACACCGTGGTTTCCGCTGTCCATTGGTAAGCGGCGCGGACGCGAAAGGCGCTCGCATAGGCATAGCCCGCCAGCTTGCCATCGACTTCGCAGACAAGCCAGGGATATTGCCTTAGTGTCTTTTCAATTCGGGCGGCGATTTCGCGCGGCGTTGGTACGATCTGCTCGAAGGAAATATGGCTGTCGCGCACGATGGGCAGGTATATCTGATGGATGTCGGCGGCGTCGGCTGAGGCTGCCAGGCGGATGACGGCCTTCATCAGCCCACGGTAGCCTCGGAGGCGATGGCTTCATTTTCGGCGTCCGGGCGCCAGACTCGGCTTGCGACGTCAATGTACAAGATGCCATCCAGGTGGTCGATTTCGTGCTGAAAGACGCGCGCCAGCCAACCAGACGCCGCCAGTCGGATTGGCCTGCCGTCACGATCTTGACCGGCGATTTCGATGCTTTGGTGGCGCTCGACATCGCCGAGCAAACCCGGCAAGGACAAGCAGCCTTCGACGCCGGCTACCATCTCGTCGCTGCGTCTGATGATTCTAGGATTGACCACGATCTGAAGCGAGCCCGCGTCTTCGGCATATTTTCCCTGGCTATCGGCATCGTCCGGCAAGCGCGCCAGTATGATGCGCAAGCTCTGGGCGACCTGTGGTCCAGCCAGGCCCGCGCCGCCGGCCTTCGCCAAGGTGTCACGCATGTCATCTATCAGATTTTGCAATTCGGGACCAAAGTTGTTGACGCGCGCAGCCGGACGGCGCAATATCGGATTGTCCGGTTGGATGATTGGCAGCGCCGACATCGTCTGAAACTCGTATTCTTCTTAGGTCAAGCCGATAGTGTATAACAGAAATGGCGACATAAGTATGTATCAATCCAGCGGGAAATTATACCCGAGTCAGCAGCAAGCAAGAGAAGTAAAAAAAGAAGATTTGCGGCGCAAATGTTTACACGGAGTTTACATCTCATTTACAAAGATTTTATGAATGTGATCGAGACTTTGCGTAGAGGCGAACAGTAGTCTGATGGCGCAATTCGGTGGCTCGTCGCAGAGTGCGACTGCCCAATGCGCGGAGAGCGGAAATGATTGAGCGGAATCCATTTAGAGAATTCGTTGATAACGAGCTGAACATGGATGTTCTGGATGAGCTGGCGGCCGAGCATGCTCGCCGCCGCCGTGAAGCCATCAATGAACTGCTCCGTTGTCTGGAGGAATTGAAGGATCTTCTCGACGGATATTCGCCTTACGGTAAAATTCCACCGAAGGACAGTCGGGAATGAGCATGGTTGCCGCTTCAAGCCGCTTGAGCGATACCATTTTGGTTGTTGACGACGAACAGCGGATTGTCGACCTCGCGCGGATGTACCTGGAGCAGGACGGATTCCGCGTCGCCAGCACGACAAATGGGACCGCCGCAAAGCGGATGATTCTGAGAGACAGGCCGAACCTGGTGGTCTTGGACCTTATGCTTCCGGGCATGGACGGTCTCGAAGTCTGTCGGCGCGTCCGCGAGGAATCCGATGTTCCGATCATAATGCTGACGGCGCGCAACGATGATATCGACAAAATCGTGGGCTTGGAATTAGGCGCCGATGACTACCTGACGAAACCTTTCAATCCGCGCGAGCTGGTGGCGCGGATTCGCGCGATCCTGCGCCGAGCCGATCGCGGCCCATCGCGTGAAGAAGCGCCGCCCCCGATCCAACTCCGCAATCTCCACATTGACGCCCAAAGCCGCCGCGTTGAGGTCGGTGGCCGCGCCGTCGACTTGCGCATGAAAGAGTTTGATCTGCTGAAGACATTGGCGGAGAATAAAGCTGTGGTCTTCAGCCGCGAGCGGCTGCTGGAGGTCGTCTGGGGTTATGATTTCGCCGGTGAAACGCGCACAGTTGACGTTCATATCGCGCATTTACGCCACAAGCTTCGTGGGATGGAGCCTACGATAGACACCGTTTGGGGGGTTGGCTACCGACTCGATGTTAGCGAGAAAGCCTAGACTGGTCTTCAATCTACGCCTGCGCCTGTTGACCTCATACATGGTGCTGATTCTAGTAACATTGGGCGTGATCGCGCTGGCGCTCTTCGTCTTGATCGGCGACCGCGCCGCGCCGCCGCAGCCCACCTACGAGCGTCTGGCCGCCCTAACGCAAGGCTTGAATTATATTGATGTCATTGCCGACATCGCCGCCGACCCCAATCGGCGATTCTTGCAGGATCAAGTTTACGAGTTGCTGGATGTCTTCGCCGGCACGCGCAAGGTTCGGACGCTCCACATCCACTTGGCGCCAGATGGCACAACCGTTCTGCACGACAGCGCGCGACAGTTTGAAGCTGGCGAGTCAATTGTCCTGCGTGGAGATGGCTATCGCAGTCAGCAGTTGGCAAAAGTCTTGTCGCGCGGAAGCAAGCAATTCTTCGGCGCCTTTCACGATCCCGCTGGCGGCGAATGGCTCTATGGCGGCGTCGTCTTTGGTCAGCAGCGATTCTTTGCCGAGCGCATTGGCCACAACGATTTGTGGCTGCTCGCGGAGCCGCGCCCGACGGTCAGTTTACAAGAGACCTTGGCGGTGTTCAGCAGCGCATTGGCGCCTCCGCTAATTCAAGCGGGCATCGCCGGGTTCGCATTTGCAATAATTCTGGCGGCGCTGATCAGCCGCAACTTCGCGCGGCCCCTGCAGCGAGTGGCGGAAGCGGCGATCGCAGTGGCGCGTGGCGATTATTCGGCGCAAGCGCCAGTAAGCGGGCCGCCCGAGGCGCGGTCTCTTGCCGAATCGTTCAATCGCATGACAGCGGAAGTGCTGGCTTCCAATACCGCTCAGCGCGATTTTCTGAGCAATGTGTCTCACGACTTAAAAACGCCGCTGACCTCGATACAAGGATATGCGCAGGCGATTATGGATGGCGCGGCCGAGGACAACACCGAAGCGGCTCAGATCATTTATGAGGAGGCCGGGCGTCTCAACCGTATGGTGGTGGAATTGACCGATCTGGAACGCTTGAGCGCGGGCAAACTATCGATGGCGCGCGATCGCATTGATATCGCGCAGCTGACCGAAGGGGTAGTCCAAAGATTGGCGGTGGTCGCGGAGAAGCGGGGCATTCGGCTTAAATCGCGAACGGCGCCGACGCCCTCGATCGTTGGCGATGGCGACCGATTGGCGCAGGTCATGATGAACTTGATCAGCAATGCGCTCAAGTATACGCCGGCTGGCGGCACAGTGCGGGTCACTGTAGAGCGAGCTGGCGCCGGCGCCCTGGTTTCGATACGCGACAGCGGCATCGGCATCACGCGCAAGGAATTGTCTCGTGTGTTCGAGCGCTTTTATCAAGTCGACAAGGCGCGCGGTCCGCAGCGGGGGACTGGTCTCGGGCTGGCGATCGCGCGAGAGATTGTGGAAGCGCACGGCGGGCGCATTACGGTGGAGAGCCGCGGTCGAGGCAAAGGCGCCGAGTTCCGCGTTTGGCTGCCGGGGGCATAATTGCAAGCATTAGGATTCTCGCCTCGCGTTACGGAAGGGCAGGTCTTCCGCTCACGACAGCACCTCGTGACTAACCGCGTCATAAGCCAGCGCCGGCAGCGCCAGCGACACCGACACATTGTCTTCTCGCTTGAAGAAGCGGTCGACGCCAGCACGGGCGATTAGTTCTGTCCCGTCAGCCAATGCCAGACCAAGCCGCTGATAATGACCATAAAACTCCCGCCACAGCACAGTCGCCGTTTTCCCATGTCCTTCAAAGTTGACCGCGAGCGCTTCCGGTCGAATCATAAGGTCGACGCGTCCAGTCTTGGGATGAAAGAGCTTGACTTCGCCTAATAAACTGTCAGCCGTCATTCCATGGGCTTCGGCTTGCAAGAAGTTCGCGTCGCCGACGAACCTCGCCACCTGCGTATTGGCTGGACGATTGTATAGCACATGCGGCGTCGCCACTTGGATGAGTTTGCCGTCAAACATAATGGCGATTTCGTCGGACAGGCTCAGGGCTTCTTGCTGGTCATGGGTGACAAAGATGGCGGTGGTATCGGTCTCGAGCAGGATTCGCCGTACGTCGGTGCGAACTTGTTCCCGCAAATGGGTGTCTAGATTCGAGAATGGCTCGTCGAGCAGCAAGATATCCGGATTTGGCGCCAAAGCGCGCGCCAGGGCAACGCGCTGCTGCTGCCCGCCGGAGAGCTCGTAGGGCATGCGCTGGGCAAATGGGCTCAAGCCGACCAGGGAGAGCAAGCCTTCGACTCGCTTAGCTTGATCCTTTTTCGATCCTTGCAATCCAAACGCGATATTGCCAGCGACATCGACATGGGGGAAGAGCGCGTAATCCTGAAAGACCATGCCTACTCGGCGTTTCTCGGGTGGAATGAAATGTGAATCGTCGGCGACGATATGGTCGCCGATTTGGATGCGGCCCCGCGTCGGCGTTTCGAAGCCGGCTAGCAGGCGCAGCGCCGTCGTCTTTCCACCGCCGCTTGGTCCGAGCAGCGTCAGAAACTCATCGCGCCGCACTTGGAGGGAGATGTCCTGGACGGCGACGACGCCATCATCGAAAATCTTGGTTAGATTTTCCGTTTCAAGCATGTATTCCATGACAGTTAAGATGTGTCTTGATCATTAATCGCGGCAAGCATAACGCAAAACTGAAATGCAAAAAGGGGAAATCGCTGTGGCGGCATGGCGCTGGAAAAGCCAGTTCGCGGCGAAATCTATATGCGCCGCGCTAGCTAACTGTCCCTTCCCGCCGAAGAATGATCGCCAGCGCGAATGCTGAAACGAGGATCAGCGCCAAGCCCGGGAGCGCAACTGACGACAGGAAGGCCTCATCGTATGCGCTCCAGATCCGCGTGGCAAAAGTGCGGAAGCCGATCGGGCGCAGGATGAGCGTCGTTGGCAGTTCCTTCATCACGTTCAGGAAAACCAGCGCCAGACCGGCCAGGATGCCGCCGCGCGACAATGGCACTGTGATTCGCGCCAAGGTCGCCCAGGAGGACAAGCCGAGGCTGCGCGCGGCTTCTTCAAATCGCGGATTGATTTGGGCGAAGGCGCTTTCGGTGGCGCCGATGCTGAAAGGCAAGTAGCGGATGGCGTATCCGATTATGAGGAGGGGCAAAGTCTGATAAATGCTCAGCAAATTTTGCGTGGCGAACATGACTAGCGCCAGCGCGATGACGATGCCGGGCAGGACATTGCCGGCATAGGCGATATTGACCAGCCAGCGGTTAAAGCCGGTCGCGCGGCGGGTCGCGAGTAGCGCAAGCGGAAAGGCGGCCAGCGTCACGACTAGGGCCGCGACCGCGCTGACCCCAACCGTATTTTGAATGAGCAGCGTCAGCGGCACCTGAATGGGATTGGTAAGCGTGTGGCCCGCCAGCCATTTGAAAAGCACAAGCAAGGGAACAACAACGCCGACAAAAATAACGGCGCCGCAGAAGACTAGCGCGGGGATTTTCCACTTCCCCAAAGGCGCCGCTTCCAGCTGCCGCGACGCGCCTGTACCGACCCGATAATGTCGTCCGCGCAACTGCATCCGTGAATGCAGAAGCAACAATATCACTGTCATTCCGACGAGGAGCAGCGCCAACACCGACGCCTTGTCCATGCGATAGGACTCGGTCTGAATGAAGATCGCCCGCGTGAAGGCGTTAAAGCGCATTACCGCGACGGCGCCGAAATCACTGAGGCAGTAGAGAGCGGTCATTAGCATGCCGGTGGAAAGCGCCGGGCGCAACTGCGGCAGGATGATCTGCCAAAAGACGCCCCAGCGATTCAATCCCAGGCTTTGTCCCGCTTCTTCCAGGCTGCGGTCGCAATGGAGCAGCGCCGCCCGAACCGGCAGTACGATATAGGGAAAGGTCACGACCGTCAGCGTAAGCGTCGCGCCAGCGAAGCCCTTGATTCCCGGTAACCGGTCGACGCCGAGCGGTTCCAGCAATGACTGCAGCAGCCCCTTGGGTCCGAAGGCTTCGGTATAGGTCACCGCTGTCAGATAAGACGGGATAACCATCGCCGCCAGACCAAGAACCAGCCAAGCGCGCCGCCAGGGCAGGTCGCTGCGGCTGGTCAACCAGGCGAAAGGGACGGCAATCAGCGTGGCAGCGAAGGTTGCAGCCGCCATCAGGCTGATGCTATTGCCGACGATGCGCAAGGTACGCGCTCGAAACAGATAGTCGACGCCTTCACCCCCCGCGTTGACGGCGCCGTTCACCAGGTAAACAATTGGAATCATGACAACTGCAACGACCGCCAAACTCACGGCTTGCGCCAACTGGCGGTTGCCGACATGCCAACGCGTCAGCACATGTTGATGATGCCCGTTTATTCTAAATCGCGTTGGAATGACATCGCTGAGATGCATCAATTTACCCAGTCATCACATCGGGGCAAGTTGAATCTCGCCCCGACTTGTGTCGTGTTGTTACGCTAGTCCAGCGCGCCACTTTCTTCAATCATGTCCAGCGTGCCTTGCAGATTCGCCAGATCGGACAGATCAATTTCAGGCATCTCGATATCGGCAAGCGGCGGTAAATCGACCGACGGATCGACCGTCGCCGCCAGCGGGTATTCGTAGGCGCTCTGGGCGAAGTATGCTTGCGCCGTATCGCTAAGCAGGTAGTCGACCAGCGCCAAGGCGTCGTAGGGCTGGTCAGTCGTCTTTAAGATCCCCGCGCCCGCGATGTTGACCAGCGAGCCAAGGTCGCCACCGGGGAAGAAGTGAAGCGTCGCCGTGATGCCCGGATCTTCCGCCAGGAAACGGAACAGATAGTAGTGATTGACCAAGCCGCCAACGACTTCGCCGTCAATCGTAGCTTGCACGATCGGCGTATTCTTCGGATAGGCTTGCACGCCATTCGCGATCATATCGGCCAGCCAAGCCGCGGTCTCCTCTTCGCCCAGCAGCACACGCATCGCGGTGACATTGGCGACGAAGGACGCGTTGGTTGGCGCCCAGCCTACCAAGCCGCTCCATTCCTCGCCCGTGAGATCGAAAATCGAATTCGGCAGTTCCAGACCATGTTCTTCCAGCGATTCCGGACTGTAGACGAAGGCGCGAGCGCGTCCGCTTAAGCCAGTCCAGCGGCCATCGGGCGATACAAAAGCGGCATCGGCGACGCGCTCGAGCGTCGCGTCGGGCAGCTTATGGAGCATATTGGCGGCAGCCAGCGCGCCGAGGGCGCCGCCATCCTGGGCGATGAAGACGTCGGCGGGGCTGTTTTCGCCTTCGGTGAGAATCTGATTGGCTACAGCGCTGGTCCCGCCATAGAGGATTTCGGTTTCTATGCCGGTATCTTCGGTAAATTGCGTCAGAATTGGACCTATCAGGCTTTCATTCCGGCCCGAATATACGGTAAGGACATCATCGCCCAGAACCGGCGCTGCAATGAAGCAGGACAAACCGGCGACGAGCAATAACAGGGACAAGCGTAATACGGACATACTGCGGACTCCTTGCTTTTGTCGCGAATCTCATTTAGGATTCGCTTGGATACGAGGGTCAATTGGGCATGAGATTTGCGGTCGATTCGCTTCCCGCCCGATTGACCCTTTCGTTTTAGCAGAACACTAAAGCGCCTGTCCACGCCTGTGGTAAATTTCACTTTTCGCGCTCGGGCAACGGCATATTCTGTCGACGTATGCGCTGGCTTTAATCGCTGGCTTTGAATCAATTGCATCTGGTTAATTTCTGCGGAAAACGGGGACTGAGTTTGGCCTGCAGTCAGGCGCCAGGGCTGAACCTAGACATTGCGCGCTTCAGACAATAAAGTTAGATTGGCGCTACTGGCATGTTCTTCATTCGGAGTTGTGTTTATGTCCAATTGGTGGGGGTCGCGCAAGAACGTCTCCTCGCGCCTCGTCTGGGAGGTAGAGGCGATGAGAGCCACCTTTGGCAACACATTTGAGCTGGTCGTGCCTCCCTTCGGCGGCTTGCTCTATTGGCAGGGCACGATTGAGATCAATATGAGTATCTTGGACTCTCCCTTTCACAGTCTCAAGCTAGTGTATCCGAAGGAATACCCTAATCGACCGGCGGAGGCTTATTGCATTAAGCCGCGGATTTACAGCGAAAAGCATCAATATGAAGACGGGCAGCTTTGCCTTTTTAACCCCAAGGATGGCGAGCAGTATGGTTGGAATCCGTCCAAGTCAACAGCCGTGACCGTTGGCGGCTGGGCAATCCAATGGCTGTACGCCTATTACACCTGGCGGTCCACCGGCAAATGGCCCGGCATTGAGGAGCGCATCAAAGCGAGCACGCCGCTTCCACGCCGACGGAGACGCTAAATATGCGAACAGGGGATGAGCCGGAATTCCTCCAGCTTATGCACATGGAGTTCGATCACATCCGGAAGCGCTTGCGAGGGATGGCGATGATTTCACGAGGAATTGTGCCCAGCGTAGTTCTGTCGCGAAGAGCAGTGGATAGAATGCTCACGGCGGCGAATCAGTTCACCGCTGATGAAACCGGCGAGGCAATGGTTGGCTTCGTTGTCGAGGACGATACGCCGGAAGGCCTGCCGACGATATATGTGCTTGACACGATTTCGCCCGACGAGACTGCAGTCCGCCGTTCACATACCTTTCAGCAGGGCGATGCCTTGCAGGACGAAATCATCTGGTGGCTGCAAGAGAACTGGCATTTCCACCGCGAGCGTCATCGAGGAACAGACGCATTGTCCGACAGTTTTGATGTGCCGCTGCGATATCTTGGCGATTGGCACAAGCAGCCCGGCTCCATGATTCAGCCCAGCCATGGCGACCACATGACTGCGTTGACCTGGCTGGACGATGAGGAAGCGGACCTGGATTTCCTGCTGGTGCCAATAGTGACAGTAGGGCATTTGCCCAATATCGGGGAATCGGATTTAACGGTCAATTACATTAACGTACCGATGGAGAACGGCCGGGTAATGCGCGTCGACTGGTGGTATGTGCATCGGGATGTGCGCGTCTTCCAACCCGTTCACCCGAAAGTTGTGCCGGACGATCAGCTGCCGCAGATGATGAAATATGGCTGGCACGTGGTCGATCCTGATCGCCTCAACATGGAAACGCTGGCATTGGAGCGAGAAGGTCTCCTGGTGAACCGGCTGTTGCACGAGTGCGATGGTGAAGTTCCGCTCGAATTCTGCTTTTTCACCATCCGCCAAGGCGCATCATTTTTCTTGCTATTCGAGACGCGGTACGATTATCCACAAAGCCCGCCGAAAGCTTATCAAGCGCCATTTGTTAGCGACCTGGACTTGATGGATCCTGTCGAAACCTTTAACAGACTTTGGCAGGTGGCTAAGCCCATTGAGGATCCGCCAGGTTGGGAGTGGTCCGCCGACAAGTACCTGTTTCAATACATGATTGCAATCGAAGTCGAGATGGGCTTGCGCCAGCCGCCTTCAGTCTCCATTCCGGTATCGTTCGTCGATTATGGCGAGTTCACGGAAGACGGAAGCGACGCGGCGGCCCCGGATAGCGTATCCGATATGGGCGCCGGTCAGGCGGTAGCCGAAGAGCGGGGAGCGACGGATGGGAAAACTGAAGATGGGGCGCCATAGATGAGCAATCTGTGGGAACGGGTCGAAAGGCTCATCGGCTCGGGCAATCTGGATCGGCTTACGGAAAAAAAAGTATGCGTGGTCGGTTTAGGCTCGGGTGGCGGCTTCGTGGCGCAGAGCCTGGCAATGAGCGGCCTGAGCCAATTCGCGCTAATTGACAGCGACGAGCTGGAAGGCGGCAACATCACGCGTCATGTCGCCGATCTGCGCTACGTCGGAGTGAACAAGGCGGCGGCGGTGGCGGACTTGATCAGGCAGCGGAATCCCGATGCGCGGATTGATGTGCGAGAGGGATTGATCGAGGACCACTGGGATTGTCTGGACGATGTCGACCTGCTGGTAGCGGCGGTCGATAACGAGCAAGTGAAGTACGCCATTAACGAACAGTGTCTCAAACGGCGCTTGAGCGCTTCATACGCCGGCGTCTATGAGCGCGGCGAGGGGGGCGACCATGTGATCATCAAGCCATTTGACGGACCTTGCTACGCCTGTTGGTCGGAGGCGACGCGCGAGGGCGTAAAGGTCTCCTTAGATCCAGGCGGGGATCTGGATTACGGCATGATCGGCGAAATGGGGACCTTAGACGCTGAACCGGGCTTGTGGGTCAATGTGACCAAAGTGGCCGGAATACAGGCCGATTTGATCATTAACGAATTGTTGCTTGGCACGAGCGCGCACGTTGAGATGCCGGGCAATACACTTTTGGTCGCCAACACCTATATGGACATCATTGAAGGGCGGGAAAACGAGCCTCACACGGGCTTGTGGATCGAGATTGAGCGCGACCCTGATTGTCTGGTTTGCGGCGAAGGTCTGAAACAGAGCCTTAGCTTGCTGTCGAAGGACGACAGCGACGGCGTCTCGCTGGAAGACTTGGCTGCGTCCGGCTTGACGACCGATATCGTATTCGAGGACGAAGAGGACTAGCTTGCGTCAATCTCTTGTCGCCATTTTTGTAGAATCTTGACGAGCGTCTGCCGGTGAGACAGGCGATTTTTCAAGACAAAGCGCGCTCGGAAAAGCAAGCGGTCTTCTTCGCCAGGCGCATGACCATCATCGTCGTAGTAGATTCTGAAGTTGTTCTGGATGGCAACGCGGTAGACGCCCGGGTCATAAACCGGCGCGCGATACGAGAGCTGACGAATGCCGATGCTGAGCAAGAGCTCGCCTTCGCGATAATGCGCCCATACGCCCAGTAGATGCAAGTTCTGATAGCCGTGATAGCCCTTGCTGTGATACCAGATGACGACGCCTGACCAGGCTTGTCCGCGAACCGCTTTGGGTCCATAACAGAGGATGTGTTTGTACTCGGCTTGCGGCAGCTCGGCGAATGCGTCAAAGGCATTGATCAGGTCGAGTATGCGGTCATGAGGCGAAAGCCGTTTCTCGTCTGGTTTGGCGCGGCCGAAGGGTCGGCGTCTGTTGATATTATTTAGAATGTTTTCGTAGCGCTGCTTCTTGTCTTCGGCGCGCATAACGGGTGTAGCCAAATGTCCGACTGCGAGACAGCTAGCAGTCGCCGAGGAAGTCAAGAACCGCTGTCCGAAACAGCTCGGGATGTTCCAGGTTCGGCAGGTGACCGGCGTCCGGAATCAGCAGCTTGGTGGCTGCCGGCAGCTTGTCGCGCATATAGTCGGCGGCCAGCTTGAGGTAGGGCAAGTCATTTTGACCGATGACGATTAGCGCCGGCATCGTCAGTTCAGGCAGGCGTTCCGCAGCCGGTCGCGCCTCGGACTTGCGCACATGCGTGCCGATGCCCTTTAACTCATGTTCAGTGACCAACTTGGCCATCGCGTAGGCCTTGCGACGAGCGTGGGAATCTACTTCATCGCTCGTCCGCCCGTCGCCGTCGAACCATATCCGCATATCGAGTTCGGCAACCAAATCAACATCTCCGGCTTCAAAGGCGGATTCAGATTGCGCGAAGAGCTCGTCGGGCCAGGGGGCGTCCAGCTCCAAGCCGGCCGGATCGCTGCCGACGAGTATCAGCGCGTCTACATGGGCGGGATGCGTCAAAGCGTAATCAATTGACAAGCCGCCTCCCATTGAACATCCCATCAGGATGATTGGCTTAGGGATATCAAGCTTGTCCAGCAGCGTTTCCAAGTCGTCTAGCAAATTGAACTCGCCTTCCACCGGCATGCTCCTGCCATATCCCCGCATGTCGAAACGCAGCGCCTGATGACTCTGGGAGAAGGCTTCGAACTCCTCGTCCCACATGCGGCAATCGGCGATACCGGCATGAATCATGACTAAAGGCTTACCGTGGCCCGAGCGCTCGTAATAAAGGCGGGCGCCATTGACTTCGGCAAAATCAGATTTGACTTTCATTGGCGCAACCCGACTCTATCTATGAATAGTAAGACTAGATACCGGACGAGGATTCGATTTGTCGCTGGTTTCTTAAGCGATTGCCTCATTCCATCGCCACTTTCGCCAGCTCGACGCCGTCGCGCAGCAGCAGCTCATACGAATGGAAGCTGCTATGCACATGCATCCCCACCCGCTCGTAGAGCGCCATGGCATTGGTCAAGCTGTCGCCATCCACCTCCAGGCAAACCGACTTGATTCCGCGATCCCAGTAATCGATGAAGCTGCGTCGTAGCATCGCCGAAGCCAAGCCTCGCCGGCGATATGCCGGGCGAACACCGACCGTGTCAATATAACCAAGGCCGGGCCGGCGGTAGTGTTCGGTCATTGGCAGCACGCTGCCTGCAACAAGGTCGGTCGCTTCATCCATTGCCAGCATCACGCGATCGGTCTCGAAATAGGGACTGCCCTCGAGCCAATGTCGGAACCGTTCCAGATCTCGGTCAAAACTCTGCTCAATGTGCCCGAAGTGATCGGAGAAGGCGTCGCGCACGAGATCGACCAAGATGGGCAGATCTTCATCATGACGGTACGGGCGGACGACGAATCCAGGCGGCAAGCCGATCGGCGCCGGGCGTTTAGTCATGTCGATCCGCATCTCATGCCAGACGCGTTTCACCTTGAAGCCGGCCGCTCGCAGCGCATTCTCGCCAGCGCGATAGCCGCGGTGTGCGCCGCTCCATAAGCTGACGCGCGCTTCCGGCGGGCATTTCGGAATCACTTGGTTGCCGCGGTCTTTCGCCCAGGCGAGCAGGTCCCCGCTTATGCTGCCGCATCGTTCGTCCGGATCTATTCCCCAGTCGAACCAGGGCCGCACCGGCGGTTCCTCAGTCGCGAAGAAAACGGCGTAGCCCATCAAGCGGCCGCGGCCGTTGACAATGCCGAGCGAAGATTCACCCAACTCGAATCCTGGTTCGGTCCAGTCGGTACGAAGGTCGCGCGCCTGGATCTGTTCGTCCGCGCCGGCGCAGGCTGAGACGGCCGTGCTGATTTCCGCGCTGCGTTCGGCGTCGCCCATTTTCAGCGGGCGACAGGTGTAACCGCAGTCGGGCATTCTCTAAGTTCCTTCTTCGCGCTAGTTAGCCAGCGATGCATGAGGCCTTGACTGCGCTGGCGGGCGGCGATTCAAGTGCGACAGTCATTTGCCAGCCGAGGATTATAGTTAGAAAAAGTGTTGCTTAACAGTCTTTCTATATTGCGGTATGATGACGGCGTTTTGACCGGGCGCCGGGAGCATATCTTTGATGGGCAAGACGACGAAGACTTTTACCTATATCATCGGAATTGTCATGACAGTCGCCATGGTGGGCAGCTTGATCTTGCCGATGATATCGAGCCAGATTGGTGTTGGCGAAAGCTATCTGGAGACGCCGCAGCCGACTCCTTTTCCCGAGCCGACGATGCCGCCACCACCCGATACTTCGCTGATCGACTTTGACAGCCGTTATTTGCACCGGTCCGGTTTGTTCACCTTGGGCGCGCCCACCGGCTGGCGCCCTTCTACCGATAGCAGCACGGCCGATGAGCTGCGCGCCGGTTTGAACAATAGCGATGCGCAGAGCGTAGTGGAGTTTCGCATTAGCAAAAACCACACCGGCATTTCGGATATGGAGGCTTTGAGCGCCTTCCTGGACAATTCCTGGCTCGGTCATACCTGGAGCGGCTATACCGGTTGGGACGAGACAAGCCGGAACATCATTGGCGACGAAAAGGTGCTGATCGACTTTAACGTGCGGCGGGGACGTTCTCATCTCATCGCTCGTCAAGAATCCTGGCTTCAAGACGGCGACATATACAGCGCGCGCGTAGTCACAGCTGAAAACGCAGCGCAGCAGCTCAAGTTCTTATTGCGCGGCCTAGCGGATAGCGTCGAGCGACTTGATGTCTACGCCGACGCGCCCTATAACTGGGACGCCTACTTCGACAATTTGGACAAGCACATGGTGCGCTATCCATCCAATTGGGAAGTCACAGACGCGGCCGCGGGGCTGCCGGCGACTATCGAAGGCGATTCTCTGGTTCTTGTTGTCAGTACAGTCGATGTTGCGCTTTCGAGTGAAGATGACGCGAAGGATTGGGTTGAGAAATGGCGATCTGGCGTTGAAGCGCTTGGCGCCCAAGCGGTCGACGTGGCTGGCGCCTCCGGTTACCGTGTTTCCTACCAGCGAAAAACGCTCGACGGGGCCGTGGCAAGTGGCGCGATGATCTTGCTGCACGGAACCGACAATCGACTCCATGTCGCCAATATTCGCATGGAGGAGCTGGATGTGGACCTGCTGGCGGTGGACTCCGCCGAATATCCCTGGCTGGCTGTGCTGGAAAGCTTCCGCCTCTTGCCCCAATTGGACGTGAGCGTCAATTAAGTTCGCAAATGCCCTGCGCTTGCAGTGGGCGAGACAGCAAATGACTGGAAAGTACTCCGGACTAATGTGATGTCTCAACTGCGAGAAATTCGCCCCAATTTGTGGATTTGCGAGAGCTCGTCGTCCGAGATTCAAGTGCGCTCGGTGCTGGTGGTTGGCGAGAAGCGCGCGGTCGTTTGGGACACGCTGACGCAGCCTGAGGATGTAGCGCCGCTCGCTGAAGCAATCGAAAACAAGCCATACTATCTGATCTATAGCCACGCCGACTGGGATCACGTCTGGGGCGCCGCCGGGTTCGCTGACGGCCGGCTAGGCCTCATCGGCCATGCGGAGTGCCATCGCCGCTTTGGCGATGATGTTCCGCGCGCCCTGCAGCGGATGCAACTGGCGGAGTTGGGAAAGTGGGAAAGTGTCCGTCTAGTCCCGCCGAACCTCACCTTTACATCGGCTCTCTCGCTTGATCTGGGCGGTATCAGGCTGGAGCTGCATCACACTCCTGGACATACTTCGGATAGCATCGTTGCTTGGATTCCGGCTTGGGGAGTGCTGCTCGGCGGCGACGCAATCGAAACGCCGCTGCCCGTCGTCAACCACGCCAAGCTTGTTGAAGCCTGGCTGCAAGCATTGGAATCCTGGCAGCGGGTAGAGACGCTGTCGCATTCGATCCCGTCGCACGGCAGCCTGGTCGGGCGCGAGAGCCTCGATCAAACGCTGGCTTATCTCCGCGCGCTATCCGGCGACCGGCAGTTCAATCTACCCCGCAAGCTTGATAACTTTTACCGCGAGACGCACCAGAAAAACCTGATTGTAGTGGACGGCGGACTCGATCTGAATGAATGATGTCTTGCCCGATGTGCTAGCGCAGGATCTAATCCTGGTCTTCTGTGGAACGGCCGCCAGCGAAACTTCGGCGCGCGCCGGCGCATATTATGCCAAATCTAGCAACGCCTTTTGGTCGACGCTGCATGCTGTCGGCATAACGTCACGCAAAATGAATCCGGGGGAATTCCGAGACTTGCTCGAACTGAAAATAGGCTTAACCGATCTGGTCAAGCTTGTCTCAGGATCTGACCATAATTTGAAGCAAGGTGACTTCCAGCGGAAGCGCCTGCTCAATTGCATAAACCGATATCAACCGCGAATCGTGGTCTTCACGAGCAAGGCGGCTTGGCGCGGCTGGCAAGGACTCTCAAGTCGTGACGGCGTCTCCTACGGCTGGCAGGACGAGACCTTGAATCAGACCAGATTCTTCGTGCTGCCATCGCCCTCGGGCGCAGCGCGCGGTTATTGGGATCTCAAGCCCTGGCAGGCGCTGGCGGATGAGTATTTCCGATGTTTGGCAGCGACCTGAGAGCGCGATATGCGTGTTTACCGTAACGTCAAGCTGCGACAATTGGGTATCAAGTTTTGCGCGCCCCGCCCCGGCGACGCCGGCTATGACCTGTTTTCGATCGAGAATTACGACGTAGAGGCGAGGAAGCGCGTATTGGTCGAATCTGGTTTGCACATCGAGATTCCCAGCGGATACGTCGGACTGGTGAAAGACCGATCCAGCGTTGCGGCAGCCGGCTTGCATACGCTGGCGGGCGTCATCGACAGCGCTTACCGCGGCGAATTGAAGATACTGATGGTCAATCTTGCTGACGAAGACATCCAGATTCACGCCGGGCAAAAGATCGCGCAGCTTCTCGTGATTCCGGTTTGCACCGCGCCGGTCGAATTTGTGGATTCGCTTGAAGACTTGTCAAAAACGGAACGCGGATCCGGCGGCTTCGGATCGACTGGCGAGTGAGGCTCGCTGCGCCCGATTCACTGCGCGCTGTCGCATAGCTGCGCCCGCCAAGAACGTACAGCGTCGATACCAATCACTTGACCCGTCACGGATTCTGCATGATTAGAGCTGAGGAATAGCGCTGCGTCGACGATTTCAGCGCTGGTTTCGTCTTGCGTCTTGGCGGCGATGCAGTTGACGCGGATTCCATGAGGCGCCAGCTCGCGCGCCGCCTGCCTTGTCATGCCGATAAGTCCCGCGCCTCCAGTGACATATCCGATGCCGGCGGGCAGAGACGATTCATAAGCCTCGACCGCGGCCAGATTGATAATCATTCCGCCGCCTTCATCAGCCATGACGCGCCCGACCAACTGCATGCAGAAGAAAACGCCGGTGATATTGACTTCGATCTGCCGGCGCCAATTCCACTCGTCGATATTCAGCATGGGCTCGGCATGAAAAATGCTTGAGGCGTTTACCAGGATGTCAATATTGCCAAAGGCGTCGCGCGCGCGCTCAATCGCGTTTGCGACTTGAAATCGATTGGAAACGTCCGCTTGCAATGGCAGCGCCGAACCGCCACGCGCGCCGATTAACTCCGCAACATGATCTGCGCGCTCGATATTGAGGTCGATGACGGCGACAGACGCGTCATTGGCGGCTAAGGCAAGCGCAATTGCTCGTCCGCTGCCCGCGCCGGCGCCAGTGACCAGCGCTGTCTTGCCAGCGAGATCAACGTCGAAATTCGGCGCCATTTACCAGCGAAGACGTGGAACGAGAATTAGCCGGACTAGAAAGGGATATCATCAACCGAGCCGGGCGAGTCGGGATAATTCGATGCGCGATCATCTCGCCGCTGGCTTTGCTGTCCTCCGCCGCGCTGGCCGCCGCCACCACTTTGTTGACCACCGCCACTCCAGCCGCCTCCTTGATCGCCATCGCCGCGTCCGCCGAGAAAGCGCACCTCTCGCGCCGTCAAATCCAACGATGCCGCCGCCTCGCCATTATTGTTGATGTAGCCGCGCGCCGCTACATTGCCAATGACCATAACCTGCCGCCCGCGCGAAAGATAGGTATTGCAGGTCTCGCCCAAGGCGCCCCAGGCCGCGACGCGATACCAGGTAGTCCGCTCTCGCTGCTCATTAGATTGCCGGTCGCGCCAACGTTCCGACACGGCTACGCTAAAGTTGCAGACTGCCTGCCCGCTCTGCAAGTATCGGAGTTCGGGATCGCCGCCAAGATTGCCGACGACAATTGTTTGATGCCAAGTCATTATGGTCTACTCCTGATGGTCAGATAATCTTATTTCATGTCCCCAAGTTTATCCAATAGTACGCGGCGCACGACGGCCGGGTCGCCTTTGCCACGCATCTCGCCCATGATCTTGCCAAAGAGGGCATTCAGCACTTTTTCGTTGCCGCCCAGATAACGCTCTACCATATCGACATTGGCTGCCAGGACCTTGTCAGCCGAAGCCTCAATAACGGACGCGTCGGATATTTGCGCCAGACCGCCCTCGTCGACAATGGCGCGGGCATCTTTGCCGGTCTTCCACATTTCCGGCAATACTTTCTTGCGGGCAGTACTCGCATTGATTTTGCCTTCTTGAACCAGGCTCAGCAAGCCGGCGAAGTTGTCAGCCGATACCGGTATGCTTTCGATCGCTTCTCGCTCGACTTCGCGCGCGTTCATCATGCCGAAGAGGTCGGTCGTCAGCCAGTTTACCGCCAGCTTGGGGTCGACTCCAGACGCCACGATGCGCTGAAAATACTCAGCGACTGCTTTCTCAGCCGTGATAAGGCCCGCGTCATAGCTGCTCAAGCCCAATTCGTCCACGAAGCGTCGCTTTAGCTCATCGGGAAGGGCGGGCAGCTTCGCGGCGATTTGGGCAACCATTTCACGGCTGACTTCCATAATGGGCAGGTCCGGCTCGGGGAAATAACGATATTCGTCAGCCCGCTCCTTGTAGCGCTGAACCGTGATTTTCTGAGCCGCTTCATCCCAGCCGAGCGTCGCCGGCTTTACCGAGCCGCCGTCCCGATAGATATTGATCTGCCGCCTTACTTCATAATTGATGGCTTTGCCCATATTGCGGATGCTATTCAGGTTTTTGATTTCGGTACGCTCCCGCAGTTGGGTATCGCTTTCATGCATCACGCTAACGTTGGCTTCAAATCGAAGTACGCCCTTGGACATATCGCCGCTGTTGACGCCGAGGTAGCGCAGGATGGAGCGCAGTTTGCGCGCATAGGCTTCGGCTTCTTCCGCGCTGCTGATATCCGGTTCGGAGACGATCTCCAGCAGCGGAACGCCGGCGCGATTGTAATCGACCAGGCTGCCGTCCATGATGTGCGAGAGCTTGCCGGTGTCCTCTTCCATGTGGGCGCGGCGCACGCGGATCCGCTTGCTACCGCCGTCGTCCAACTCGATGCTGACGTATCCATTGACGGCAAGCGGTCGGTCATATTGGCTTATTTGGTAGCCTTTGGGCAGATCAGGATAGAAGTAATTCTTGCGCGCAAATTGATTGATCGGCGGAATCTCGCAATTGAGCGCCAAGCCGACCATGATGCCGTTTTCCATCGCCTGCATGTTGATGACGGGCAGGGCGCCAGGCAGGCCAAGCGAGAGCGCATCGACGGCGGAGTTCGGCTCGGCTTCGACGCTGTCGACGACCGGGCAGGCGCTGAACATCTTGCTCTCGGTTTCCATCTCGGCGTGGACTTCCAAGCCGATCACCGTTTTCCATTCTCTCATAATGCTACCTGCGCAGGGCAAGGGTATTCAGCATAATCTGACACAAAAGCGCCGATTTGAAAAGGCTCAGGAACTACAGTGTAGCAACGCGTCGGGAATACGCAAACATCGGCGGCGCTGGCCGCGCTGGCGCTATACAAAGTAGATTGGATGAGGATTGCTCGCCAAAGCAGAAGCCCTGGCGCTTTGGCTGGCGCCTGGAATTCTCGCTTCCGCAATTGTTTCTACTACGCCGCGAACACTGGCGCTGCTGCGCGCTGGGAAAGTCCGCGCTTCATAAGGAATCGCTCCAATCGGTCAAGCGCCTCCAAGATGTTCGCCTCGCTGGTGGCGTAGCTGGCGCGGACGAAACCGCGGCCGCTCTCGCCGAATGCGCTGCCCGGGATGAGCGCAAGCCGCTCTTCCTGCAGCAATGCCTCGCAAAAGGCCTCATCATCCATGCCGGTGGCTGTGATGCTGGGGAAAGCATAGAATGCGCCGCGCGGCTCGAAGCAGGTCAATCCAAGCTCATTGAACCCTTTGACGATGAGCTTGCGCCGCCTGTCATACTCTCGTCGCATTGACTCAACGTCATCTTCACCATGACAGATCGCCTGCAGAGACGCAACTTGGCCCGTAGTCGGCGCCGACATGATCAAGTATTGGTGGATCTTGTACATCGCTTCGGTGAACGCGGCGGGCGCGGTGACATAACCCACGCGCCAGCCGGTCATCGCGTAAGATTTGCTCATGCCGCTCAAGACTATGGCGCGCTCGTACATATTCGGCAAGGATGCGAAGTTGATATGCTCGGTGCCGTAAACGAGTCGCTCGTAGATTTCATCGGATATGACGACCAGGTCGTATTCTTCGGCCACCTGGGCGACCTCAAGCATGTGCTCGCGCGTGAGCGCGGCGCCGGTCGGGTTGCTGGGATAGCTGAGCAGGATCGCCTTCGTACGCGGCGTGACGCGCGCTTCGAGTTCAGCTCGGGTCACCTGAAAGTCGTTGTGTACTGATGTCGGCACCATGACCGGGACGCCGCCAGCCGTCTGCACCAGGGCCGGGTTGGCGACAAAGCATGGCTCAACCACCAGCGCCTCATCGCCTGGGTCAAGCAATATCTTTAGCGCCAAGAAAAGCGCTTCGCTGACGCCGACGGTCACCAACACCTCTTTCTCAGGCGAATACCGCAGACCGTAACGCTGCTCAACTTGAGCCGAGATCGCCGCGCGAAGTTCGGGAATCCCCGCGTTTGAGGTATAACCTGTGAGTCCGTTATGCAGACTCTGGGCGCCAGCGTCAACAATATGCGCCGGCGTTACGAAGTCAGGCTCGCCTATGCCGAGGGTTACGACATCGTCAACGGTAGCGGCAATATCGAAATAACGACGGATGCCCGAAGGGCGCAGGATCTGTACGCTTTTGGAAAGGTGTCGAGTCATCAAAGCTGTCCCTGTGAATTGGCTTCTATTATCTTTGTATCACAGGATTGCGGACAAATCATCACACAGCCTAGTTCAATTCAGGCGGCAGAATTCCTACAGCGTGTAGGATGAATCGAGCGAAATTCGCTTGCGTCAGCGGAACATTAACCCAGTATGTAGGATAACCAGTTGCGGACTCATAAGGCTTTAATTCAATTATGTAACAATCGATAATAGCGAGTTGGTCGCGGGAAACGGAGGGATCATAATATGGCTTTACCGCCGCTGGCAAATTGGGACGCGACGCGCGACGCGCTGCACGAGATCGCGCTGGCGCTTGGCGCGATACGCGTCGCCTGCTCCGATCCTTTGCCAAACGATCTTCACTTCAGCCTTGACGTAACCGCCGACGGCATTTCGACCACCGGAATGAGATGTGGTGGCGAGCTCCATTTTGACTTAAAGCTGCTGCAACTGAATTTCGTCCGCGGCGACTGCGTCGTTTTCAGGCTGGATGTAGCCGGGCTCTCGCAGATTACGCTTTTGCGTCGATTGCTGGCTTGCTTCCGGGATTGCGGCTATGGAATCGGGCCGTCGATGAAACATATTACAAGCGAGACCGAATTCGCGATTGATGGCGCAGCCGCGGAATCATACGCTCTAGCGCTGAACGCCGCATACACGGACCTTGCAAGATTCCGCGCGAAGCTGCGCGGATATATGACGCCCCTCGCGCTCTGGCCGCATCACTTTGATCTGGCTTTCATTTGGTTTCCGACGGACAAAACCGACGAACAAAGCGACCCGCAAATTGCCTACGGTTTCGCGCCCTGCAGCCCGGGCTTGGAAAGACCGTATTTCTACGCCTACGCCTGGTCGAAAGCTTCCGGGTATCTCGATTTTCCGCTGGACGCGCCGGCGCAGGCGATAAGGGAAGGCTACATCGGCTTGTACGCCGGATACGACGAGCTGCGCGACGAGGCTCAGCATGGTGCCGTGCTGGAGAAGATGCTGTTGAATTATCATCACAGAGCGTCTGCGAAGCTGCGATCTTAAGCCATGGCGTAAATGCGGCGCAGGAGAGCGATCAGCGACGATGCGTTCCTTTTTCCGTAGCAACAGATGAATTAGGCGCATAAACGAGGACTTGCGCTCACTCATGCATACGATTACGACAAATGTGTCGATAGCGAAAGAAAAGAACTTGGCAAAGCGGGCATCTATCGTCTAAACTATATTCACGTGGTGGGAAGCGCAGGGCAAAACATGATCAAGCGGCGAAAAAACCTGAACTGCGTCAACACAGAGGGTTGAAATGAGCGACGAGAGTAGAAATCCCAACGACAATCTGGACGAGAATTTTAACGATCCGCCGGCAGATGACATGGGGGATCGTCTGGAGCGGCTGGGCGGCGAGCCGGCGCCAGCGATCACACCGGAAGAGTTCGAGCGGCTGCAGAAGGCGGGCCAAGTCCATATAGATTCTCGCGGGCGCGTTCGGACCGCGCGGCGCAGTGGCGCGGAAGCGGGTGTATCGTTGCGCAAGCGTCGGGCTTGGTATGGGAGAGCCTGACCCCGCAAAGTTGCGCCTTGACCTCGTAACTGGGCTTCGTCAAAGACAATTACTGTTAGATGCGGGCGTTGAAGCCGCGTTTTCCGCTGTTCCAAGTCATTTATCCTTGCCTCAATCGGATGCTCGAATCACAGTTCAGCTGCCAGCGGCCCGCCATATTCCGCGTTTGACTGGCAATTGCCGCCACGCATGGCTCGCATGATCTCGCTCGAACATGTTGTCCAGGCTTTGGCGCTGAAAGACTTTGACTCGGTGGCGGCGCTCCGGCTAATGGCGCCAGTTCCACGGGGCTGGCAAAGGCGTGAATTTCCGCCAAACGAAGCCGCGGTCATGATACTGATCCTTAGCGCGGACGACGGCGCGCTCCACACGATTTTGACCTTGCGGACAGCCGGATTGCGCGGGCACAGCGGGCAAGTCAGCTTTCCGGGCGGCCGTCGAGACCCGCAAGATGAGAATCTGACGGCGACGGCTCTGCGCGAAACATGCGAAGAGATCGGTGTTTGCGGGGGAAAGTTATCAGTTCTGGGCCAGTTTCCCCGTTTCTACATTCCGGCGTCGCATCATAATGTAAGTCCGATCATCGCGCGTTATGAGGGCGCGCCCGAATTCGCGCCAAACCCCGATGAAGTGGCGGAGGTCTTCAGCGTCCGGCTGGAAGATTTGCTGCAGCCGCGATTCAAGCGCGTAGAGCGGCGCCGGATGCGCGGCGTCGATGTGCGCGTGCCCTATTATTATTTCGCTGGTCACAAAGTCTGGGGCGCGACAGCCATGCTGCTAAGCGAGTTGGAAGGGCGATTGCGGCAGGTCTTGCCGCAAGCTGCGTTGCAGGAATAGTCTTTAAGGCGGAAGCGACTGATTCTTGTCTGCCGAAACGCTGGCTGAATCCGCTGCTCCCGCGCGGATTGCCGCGCAACTTGTAGACATAGGTCAAGATTGATATGCTAAAAGCAACTGAAATCGAGTGTGATTTTCGAATGCGCTTCGATCGCCCGTAAGCCAGTTTGCATGGATACCATCCTTACTGATATTCCCATATTGGCAGTTGGCACGGCATCAGGCGGCGCTGGCGAGTGGGGCGCGCTTATCGCCTATGTCGTCATGGCTTTGGGCATATCCTTTCTCTGTTCCATTTGGGAAGCGGCGATGCTTTCTACGCCGGTCTCGCACATCGAATTGCTGGTGCAGCAGGGCAGCCGGGCAGGTTTGATTATGCAGGGGCTGCGTCAAAATGTTGAGCACCCGATATCGGCGATTTTGACATTGAACACGATTGCGCATACGGTTGGCGCAGCCGGCGCTGGCGCTGAAGCGACAGCGATATTGGGCAGCCAGTTTCAAGGCATCATCTTCGTCGTGCTTACGCTGCTCATATTGGTATTTTCGGAGATCATCCCCAAGACGCTTGGCGCGGTCTATGCTAAACCGCTGACGCCCTTCACCGCCTACTCGTTGCGATTCCTTCTAATCGCGTTCAAGCCGGCCGTCTTCGCATTTGACTTTTTCACGCGAGCGATGCGGCCCAGTGAAGAGCCGCCAACCGTGACACGTTCCGAGCTGCAAGTGATGGCGCGGATCAGCGCTGAAGAGGGTGGCATACAAGATCGCGAAAATCGAATCGTCGCCAACTTGCTGCAGCTTGCAGAGGTGCAGGTGGAAACAATTATGACGCCGCGAACGGTCGTGATGATGTTTCAGGAAGAGCAGACAGTCGGCGACGTAATGCGGTCCTATACATTTCTGCCATTTTCGCGCATCCCGATTTTTGGTGAATCGGCCGACGATGTCAAAGGCTATGTGCTGCGCCATGAGATTTACCGGCGGGCGGCGGCCGATGAGCATGGCGTCACGATGCGTAACATAGCGCGGCAGCTCGATGTCGTGCCGGAGACGAACTCGGTGGCGCAGGTGCTCAATGAATTCATCGCCCAGCAAGATCATATCTTTCTCGTCATCGACGAATATGGCGGAACAGCCGGTCTGATTACACTTGAAGACACAGTCGAGACCTTGCTCGGCATCGAAATTCTGGATGAATCGGATCGTGTTGCCGATTTGCGCGAGTTGGCGCGGCGCCGATACCGGACTCAGGTTGACCTGCTGGCGCAGATGGGGCGCGAACCGGAGCCGCAACCTCCTGCCGACGACCAGCCCGATTCGGGCGAAGCGGAATGAGGGAGATTCGACTTCCGCTGCCGCCTTACGCCTACAACTTCAACTTGCTCCTTGAATTCGTCAAGCGCATTGCCCATCCGGCGCGTCTTGTCGTCGAGGGCGACGCTCTCTGGCGTTTCACGGACGGACATCTGCTCTCATACTGTCAGTCAGGCGACGAGATAATCGTTCGGGGCGACAGCCGGGCGAACGGGGACCCGGACAGTATCGAGCGAATCTCTCGCCAATGCCTGGGCTTGTGCTGTGACCTGACCGCTTTCTACGAATTTGCGGAGAGTGACCAATCGCTGTGGACCGTGGTGGCGCCATTGCATGGCTTGCCGATTTTCTGTACCGAGACGGTTTTCGAGGCGCTGATCACGCTGGTCATTGAGCAGCATATCAGCTGGAAAAACGCCCTGCGCTACCAGCGGACGCTGATGCGTATGTTCAACGAAGGCGTATCTGTTGGCAGGGCGAAGGTCTATGACTTTCCCTCGCCGCTTCAATTGGCTGCGGTCGCCCCAGCCGATATGAAACCGCTGAAGATTACGAATCGCCGAATCGATACGCTCATCGACGTAGCGAAGGCGGTCGCGGGCGGCGGGCTAGATCTCGAGGCGATAAGTCAAATGGAACCGCGGGCGGCCTATAACAGGTTGATCACAATAAAGGGCGTGGGACATTGGACGGCGAACAATGCAATTGGACGGGCTATGGGTGAATACCCCTTTGTCAGCCAGAATGATGTCGCGCTGCAGGCTGCTGCGCGCTGCTATTTTCACGGCGGCGAAGGCGATAAGAGCGCAAACATGGTGACGGAGACATTGGGCGCCTACGGGGAATACGCCGGCCTCGCCGGGCATTTTGCGCTGCTGCGCTGGGTGCTGGATCGCTATCCACCGATTTCTCCTTAGCGCCGCCTAGGCTGAGAGCTCATCGTAGAGCAGCTCCTGGCTGAGCGATTGCAGCACGGTGTCTTCGCTTTCCAGCGTAAGCGAGGCGGCGGTCACGCCAAGCCGCATCGCCTCATCAATTGGCACATCATTGAGGATGCCGAAAATTACGGCGCCGGAAAAGGCGTCGCCAGCGCCGGATGTGTCGACAACCTCGGTGTGAATCGCTCGAATATAGCCGCCACCGCTGCTATCCGCGTAGGCGAGACCACGTTCGCCCAGCGTCACCACCGCTATGTTTGCGCCCATGTTGACCAGTTGCTGTGCGGTACCAATGGCGGATTCGCGCTCGGTGGCCGGTTTTTCGAGCGAACAAAGCGCCGCCGTTTCACTCGCGTTTGGCACTAGCAGATATAGATTGGCGATGAAGCGTGTCAGCCGGCTGGCGTTCAGCGGCGAGGTTGGGTCAGCGCAGACGCGCGCTTCATAGCGCGCCGCCAGCTCGAATATCGTATCGAGCGCGTCATCCGAAAGCGTCGCGTCGATGACGACCAGCGCGGCTTTCTCGAAAAGCCATTCGTGCTCCATGAGATAATCTGAATCCAGCGAATCGGCGATGCTGAGGTCATCAAGTCGCGTAAGGTTTTCTTCCGTTTGGTAGAGCAATATGGATGTGGCGGAGCGCGCCCCGCTAACGCGCAGAACGTGACGGCAATCGATGCCGGCCAAGGTTGAATGCGTGATGAGATGCTGCCCCATATCATCGTCGGCGATGGCTGAGAGCAGCACGGTTTCAATATCGAGCCGCGCCAGGTTCTCGGCGATATTGCGCGCGACGCCGCTGACGGAAGCGTGAATATGGCCGTGCTGACGCATGCCGTGCTGCAGCACGTCAACGGTTTTACCGCTGATTTCCAGCACAGCCGATCCTACGACCAGGACAAAATCGCCGTCCATATTTGCGCTCCTAGCGAATGCTTAGCCAGCAGACGCCGACGAAGTGGAATCGTCAGTGCGATTGGCTTCCGGCGGCGGAGGCAGCGTGGGCTGGGCATTTGGTATTGGCGTGCTCTCGGGCGGGGCGGACGGCACGTTGACACCCAGATTCGCCGGATTCAGATCCGACGCTCCAATCACCTCTTCATTTGCCGGGTCTTCTACGCAGCGAAAGCCAATCCAGCGCTTGAATTCGTCGAGGCGCGCCGATTGCCGGTGCACCGTACGGCTGAAGAAGGGCAAGCCATTCCAAGAGCCCCCGCGCAGCACCTTCTGCTGCCCATTTATTGGCCCGGTCGGGTTTATTGCATTGCCTTGCCGCGCTTGCTCTTCATAATGGCGTTCGCTGTAATAATCACTCATCCACTCGGCGACGTTTCCCGCCATGTCGTATACGCCGTAAAGGCTGGCGCCAAGCGGCAGGCTGCCAACTTGCAGCGAGCCCGGCGGCGCATCACGCGGGAGGCGAGTCTTCGCCAGCGAGTTATCCCAGGTATTGCCCCATGGATAGATGCGTCCGTCATCGGCGCGGGCAGCGCGCTCCCACTCCGCTTCTGTCGGCAGGCGCCGGCCGACCGCTTCACAATACTCGCGCGCGCCGAACCAGGTCACGCCGTAGACCGGATGCTGGGACAATCCGGTCCCAATCGTATAGGTCGTGCCATCAAAGACAATCGGCGCGTTGCGGCTCTCGTTTTGTGTTTGGATGCACGGGAAGCCGGAGCAGCGGTTGATGTGCGCGTCCGGACCGAGGATGTTCAGAAAAGCAACATATTGGTCAAATGAGACTTCGGTGGTTTCCATCAGGAAAGAATCGACCGTGACTTGGTGAGCGGGGAATGAGTCTTGCGCGTAGCTCGCCTCACAGCTGCCAGCGTCGCGCGTGATGCACTGTCGTACCGCCTCGGTCGCTTCACCCGGCGTCGTGCCCATTATGAAGGCGCCGCCGGGAATCGTAACCGTCAAGCTGCGGATCACCCGTAGCACTTCCGGTATCTCACTCGTTGGCGCGATCGTCGGCGCCGGAACATTCGTCGGCGCCTCGGTGGCTAGCGGCGTAGGCTGCACTTGCACTGAGACGACTTCGCTGGTGGCGGGCTGAGCCGGCGCAACCGGTACTGGCGCCGCTCCTGAGGCGCCGGATGCCTGCGGATCAGGTGTTGCTGTGACGACAATGAATTGAGGGAGCGGGGTGCTTGTGGGCGGCCGCGTATCTTCGGTTGCGGTCATCACCACGTGGATTAGAATCTCGGTGACCTGAGGAACTGGCGTCGGCAGAAAATAGGAGGCGAGCGTACCCTCAAGCGCGATGCCAATCATGACACTGACGCCGCAAAACAAACCAGGCAAGAAGCCGATCAGCATCCATTGCCACGCCGCGCTGCGGTGGCGCCTGCCGCCGATAGCTCTATGAGACATGCGCACGCTCCTTCGCGTCGATATGCTCCGCCGAAGATAGCCGGTCAGCGTCTCTCCACAACAATAGCGTAAAGCACAATGCGTCGTTCTGCAATTGTAGACACACGCGCGACCATGCCGCCGCCCACGCAAAATACCTTGTGTCCCGCTGCGCTAAGCTCCCCTTCCCTAGCTTGCTGGGGAAGGGGCCGGGGGA
>JAPOYT010000088.1 GCA_026706445.1 Chloroflexota bacterium | reverse complement strand
CTCAAGAGTCGCCCCTACAAAATCATACGTACTTGGGGTTGGGGATATAATCTCAAGGATGGCTCATTTGAATTTCAACCGAGTTCGATACACTACCGCCGGGGGCGCGGTTTTGACCAAGGCGGCAAATGTGTTAGACTGAGAAGCGCGAGTTAAGGACGGAGCGAATGACTTTCGATTCCACCATTTCGTTTGACATCATCATCGCGCTCGTGGCGATATTTGGCGCTGTTTGGCGCCTCGATAGCAAGATCAATGATTTGCGTGGCGAACTTGACGGCAAGCTCAGGCGCTTCCGCAACGAATTGAAAGGCGACATCGCCGAAACACGCACTGAATTGAAAGCTGAAATCGCCGATACGCGCAATGAATTGAAGGCTGAAATCGCCGATACGCGGACCGAATTCAAGGGCGAGATCCGGCGGGTAGAGACGCAAATCCAGCGCTTGGCCGACGATCTGCAGCGCGTCGAGACCAAAGTCGACGATGGACTCCAGCGCCTGGCGCGGCTCGAGGGGCGCTTCGAGGGGCGAGAAGAGCGCCTGGAAGCCGAGCGCGAAGCCGACGTCAGCTAATATCCCATTTCATCCGTAGACCTCATCTCTAGCCGCTATCTTTACATTGCCCGCCCCCAGTCGAAATCCGTAGGCGCAACTGAGCCGTAGTGTTGGCGGTCAGTGTCTGTGCGACTTACGCTCGGCTTGGCTCGCCCTCTCTGTGTTTCCTCGTGTACTCAGTGCGAAGAAAAGTTGCTCAAGAAGCCCGGAATTGACACCAGCGCGGGCCAATTTGCTCAAACCACTTGACAAGAGTTTTAAGTTAGGCTAAAAATAGTCTTAGTTCCGCTAAAATAGTTGTTTCGGAGGGTTGCAAATTGACTCGCCGATATTGCATTCCGCTTCTGCTGGTCTTCGCGCTTGCCTTCGCTCCATTCGCGCGCGCAGGCGAAGACCCGCTCAAAATCGTTGCCACCACCACCCAGGCAGCCGATCTCATCGGCATCCTCAGCGAAGATGTCGCCGGCGTCGAGATCACTGCTTTGATGGGCGCGGGCGTCGATCCGCATCTCTATCAGCCGACCGAATCCGACATTGCCGCCATGAATGAAGCCGAACTGGTGATTTACAGCGGCTTGCATCTGGAGGGGCAGTTTGAAACTGTCTTCGCCGCGCTGTCGGAGCAAGGCATCGCCATCTATCCGCTCAGCGCTCCGGTCAAAGACGCCGGTTTCGTCATCGGCGGTTTCGATCTGTCGGAGACGCTGCTGGATGTTGATGATCCTCATTTCTGGTTCGATCCGCGCAATTGGCAGTTGACGGCGGCCGACCTGGCCGAGACGCTGGCTGAACTCGACCGCGCCAATGCCGAAGTCTATCGCGCCAATGCCAGGGATTACGAAGATCAGGCGCAGCTGCTTTACGAATGGGCTGATGCCGGCTTGCGCTCGGTTGACGAGGGGCAGCGCTATTTGGTGACCTCGCATGACGCCTTTCAGTATTTCGGCGCCGCTTTCGGCTGGCGCATGCAGGCGATTCAGGGCTTGAGCACGGAGGATGAAGCCGGCGTCGGCGACATTCAGGAGACGGTCGACTTCGTCATCAACAACGAGATACCGGTGCTCTTCGTCGAGAGCAGCATCCCGCCCGATACGATTGAGGCTGTGATCGAGGCGGTTCGCGCCCAAGGCGCCGACGCCAGGATCGGCTTGCGCGAACTCTTCGGCGATGCGATGGGCGAGCCTGACAGTTTCGGCGGCACGTACATTGGCATGTTGGCGCAGAACGCGCTGACGATCATGCAGTCCTACCAGTGCATGGGCGCGGCGGTGGAAATTCCTGATTGGCCGGAAGCGCTAATGCCGCAGCCGCCCGCAGATCTGTGGAATGCCGATTGTGAGGCTTGACCGCAGAACCGTAGGGGCGAGACTTGTCTCGCCCTCCCGTCAAAACCTAGAAACTTAGGGCGACCCAAGGGTCGCCCCTACAGATTTCTCATTTCGGGGGATGGGGGCTGAACTGAACAATGGAAACCCGCAGCGACCTGGCGCTCTCCATTGATGACCTGACCGTCGCCTACGACGAAAAGCCGGCCATTTGGGATATCGATCTCGATGTGCCCGAGGGCGCGCTGATGGCGATCGTCGGACCCAACGGCGCTGGCAAGAGCACGCTCATCAAAGCGATCCTCAATCTGATACCGCGGGCGGCTGGCACAGTATCTTTCTACGGCGCGCCATACGAGCGGGCGCGTTCGCTGGTCGGTTATGTGCCGCAGCGAGGCAGCGTCGATTGGGACTTCCCCACTTCGGCGCTGGATGTCGTCACCATGGGCTTGTATGGCAAATTGGGCTGGTTTCGCCGCCCGGGCGCGGCCGAACGGGAACTGGCGCTGGCGGCGCTGGAGCAGGTCGGCCTGGTTGATTTCGCCGATCGGCAGATCAGCCAGCTCTCCGGCGGGCAGCAGCAGCGGGCTTTTTTGGCGCGCGCGCTGGCGCAAGACGCGCAGATTTATTTCATGGATGAGCCCTTCGCCGCCGTCGATGCCGTCACCGAGAACGCCATCGTCAATATCCTGCGCGAACTCAACCAGCGAGGCAAGACCGTCCTTGTGGTGCATCACGACTTGCAGACGGTCGCCGAATACTTCGATTGGGTGACGCTGCTCAATGTTGAGGTCATCGCCTCTGGACCAACGGCCGAGAGCTTCACCTTGGAAAATCTGCAGAAGACCTACGGCGGGCGCGTTTCATATTTGCATGGCGGGCAATTGCTGGCGGCGGGCGCGCCATGAAGCCCCAGCGGGCGCTCGGGGGCGATGACCGGCGCGTCTGGCTGATCATCGCGGCGATGGCGGTCGTGGCTTTGCTCTTCATTCCGCTGAGTCAAGCGCTATTAGGCCTGCGATTCACGTACACGGTGCGGGTGGTGGCGCTTGGCGGCTCGATACTGGGCGTGCTCAGTGGCGCGCTCGGCTGTTTCGCCGTGCTGCGGGGCGAGAGTTTATTGGGCGACGCGCTGTCGCACGCGGCGCTGCCGGGTGTGGCGATCGCCTTTCTGCTCGCCGGGCGCGAGCTGAGCGCGCTGCTCATCGGCGCCGGCATCGCCAGTTGGCTGGGATTGCGCTTTGTCTCCGCGCTGCTGGCGACCACGCGCATCAAGCGGGACGCGGCGCTGGGCATTGTGCTGGCGAGCTGGTTCGCCTTTGGCATCGCGCTGCTGGCATACATCCAGTCGATCCCCGATGCCAGCCAGGCGGGTCTCGATCACTTCATATTTGGGCAGGCGGCCGCCATCATCGAAAGCGATGTTATGTTGGTTAGCGCGGTTGGCGCGATTGCGCTGCTCGTCTTGTTTTTGTTCTGGAAAGAGTTCAAGCTGGTCACCTTTGATTCGGAATTCGCCGGCGCCAATGGCTTCCGCGTCGGGCTGATCAACACGCTGCTTTCGACTCTGATCGTGGTGACGATCGTGCTGGGCTTGCAGCTGGCGGGCGTGATTCTGATGGTCGGCATGGTGATCGCGCCGGGCATCGCCGCCCGTCAATGGACGCATAAGCTGGATCAGATGGTGATTCTGGCGGCGGTATTCGGCGCATTCGCCGGTGGATTGGGGGCGGTCATCAGCGCGCTGGACCGCGATATCCCCACCGGTCCTATGATCATCGTGGTGGCATTTGTCCTGGTGCTGATTTCGCTGACGCTGGCGCCCGGACGCGGCTTGATCTGGCGCCGGCTGCGGCAACGCCAAAATCAAAGAGCGTTCGCGGCGCGCAACACGCTGCGCGATCTGTATCGCTACGCGCTGGCGCATGGGGCCGCCAATAAGCCGGCGCCGGACAGCTTTATACGGGGCGTCGGCGATCGCAGCGCCGCATTGGGCTTGCGCCAACTGAGAAGCGAAGGGCATGTAACGCTTGGCGCGGCCGGCTGGCAATTGAGCGAAAGCGGCATCACGCTGGCGCGGAATGACTTGCGCAACCAACGACTTTGGGATTTGTATCGGCGCTACGCGCACGAATTGGGCTTGCCGGCCATGGCGGAAGAACGAGGACAGGAAATCGCCGCGCTGCTGCCGGCCGATGCGCTCGCCCGGCTGCAAGCCAAATTGGAGGAGGGCGCCGACTCATGATGCCGCTTGAGCGCCTCCTCATCGAGTTTCTGTTGACCTTTCTGACGCGCGAAGAGCTCAACGCCTTTTTGCGCTCGCCGCAGAATACAGCGACGCTGGTTGGCGGGTTGATCGCCGTCAGCGGCGCGCTACTGGGAACCTTTCTGCTCTTGCGCGGCCTGTCGATGACCAGCGACGCCATCAGCCATACGGTGCTGCTGGGCATTGTGGTCGCCTTTCTGTTGATGACAGCAGTCTTCCGCGTCGAGGGCGATACTTCGTCGCCTTGGCTGATTGTTGGCGCGTCCCTGGCTGGCCTTGGCACGGTGGCGCTGACCGAGATGCTCTATCGCTCGGGCTTGGTGCGGCAAGACGCGGCGCTGGGTTTGGCTTTTCCGTTGCTTTTTGCCATCGCCGTGATTCTGGTATCGCGCTTCGTCGATGACGCGCACCTTGATGAAGACGCGGTGCTGGTCGGCGAGATTGGCCTGGCTTGGGCAAATACCAACAGCCACTGCTTCGAAAACTGCGATAGCGTGACGGTCGCCGAAGACCATCCGGCCGCCAAAATGACGCGCCAATGCGTGAATTGCCGCGAGCTGGGCATCAGCCCACGCGACGAACGGGCGGAGTTCATTGAAGTATGCGGAAACTGTGGCTTCTACTCGCCGGCCCGGGCTTGGAGCGCCGGCTTGCTGGAGCGGGAACCGGCGCTGGTATTCTTTCCCAAGTCGATTTCGGTGGCGCTGGTGATGACGCTGCTGACGCTGGCTTTCGTGCTGCTCTTCTATAAGGAGTTAAAGCTCTCGACATTCGACCCGGCGCTGGCGAAGGCGCTCGGTTTTCGGCCGGGCGCGCTGAACTACGCCTTGATGGCGCTCGTCAGTTTGGTGGCGGTCGGCGCATTTGACGCGGTCGGCTCGATTTTGGTGATCGCCTTTTTCATCATCCCGCCGGCGGCCGCAAGCCTGCTGACCGATCGTCTGGCGCTGATGCTGCTGCTGAGCCCGCTGATCGGCGCGGCCGGCGCCGTCTTCGGCTACGACCTGGCGCGCGGTCTGCTATTTGGCTTTTTGCCAATCGGGGACGCTATCGCGCTCATCAATCGGCTCTTCGGGCTTGAACTGGTCGAGGAGTGGGATTCTTCCATCAGCGCCTCGATGGTGTTGGTGATTTTCCTTTTATTCTTGCTCGCCTGGGTGTTTTCGCCGCGCTACGGGCTGATCTCTACGGCGCTGCGGCGCGTCAACAGCCGCCGCCTCTTTGATGATCAGGTGGTGCTGGCGCATATCCATAATCACCAGTTCACGGCGCAAGCGGCGACCGAACTGCGCGTTGCGACGCTGCATCTTCACTTCCGCTGGACGCGGCGCAAGATGGGGCGGGTGCTGGCGCGGCTGCGGGCTTTGAACTGCATCCGAATTGTGTCGGGGGGCGCCGTCTTGACCGAACGCGGCGAGGAGCGCGCGCATCGTTTCCGGGCGACAATGCTGGAAGCGCATAATATGCCGTCCTCGCTTGAATAAGCCCCGAGATCGTTTCCGCTGTACACTGTAGCGCAAGCAGCGCCACGTTAGACATGAATAAGCCGAACGGAAATCTTCGGCAAAAGCGGGCGAGCCGGCGGCTCGCCCGTACAGACACTTGAATAATTTGGATCTCATCTGGAAGGAAGTCATTCTTGCTCAATTGTTGGACTGGCGCGGGTCCGGTGATTTGAAAGAGGCGCAGATGATCAGCCTGATCGCCACCGTCTTGAACGAAGGCGACAACATCCGCCATCTCTTCGATTCGATCAAGGCGCAGACGCGGCCGCCGGATGAAATCGTCATCGTCGATGGCGGCAGCAGCGATGGCACGCTGGCGATCGTGCAGGGCTACGCCGAGGAGCTGCCGCTGCGCCTCTTCGTGCAAGCGGGCTGCAATATCAGCCAGGGGCGCAACCGCGCCATCGCCGAGGCGCAGGGCGAAATTATCGCCGTTACCGACGCCGGCCTTCGCCTGAGCGAAGACTGGCTGGAGAAGATCACGGCGCCCCTGCTGGCGGCGCCCAAATTGACGGCGGTCGGCGGTTTCTTCCTGGCTGACCCGCAGAGCGCCTTTGAAGTGGCGCTGGGCGCGACCACACTGCCCCTCGCGCGGGAAATTGACGGCGCCGCCTTTTTGCCTAGCAGCCGCAGCATCGCCTTTCGCAAAGCGGCGGCGGAGGCGATCGGCGGTTACCCGGAATGGCTCGACTTCTGCGAAGATCTGGTCTTCGACCTGCGCCTGCGCGAGCGGGGCGGTCCCTTCGCCTTCACGCCCGAAGCCGTCGTCTACTTTCGTCCGCGACGGAGCCTGCGTGAGTTTTTCCGGCAGTATTATCTTTACGCCCGCGGCGATGGCAAAGCGAATTTATGGTTCAAGCGTCATCTCATTCGCTACCTGACTTACTTCGCCTTGACGCCCGGAATCTTCATCGCTGGCGCGCTGATTCATCCGGCGCTCTGGCTGATGTACTTGGTAGGCGCCGCCGCTTATCTTTACCAACCTTGCCGCCGCTTGCCGGCTCTGATGCGGCGCGCGTCCGCGCGGGCTTGGCCTGTTTGGCTAATTTGCATCGTTATGATTCCGCTGATTCGCTTCACCGGCGATGTGGCGAAGATGATCGGCTATCCGGTCGGCTGGCGCTGGCGGCTGGCGCAGCGTCCGCCCGATTGGCGTCGCGTGGAGTGACGATTCTGTTGAGAATCCCCTTATGTTTAGAATCTCGGAAAACTTCACCACAGAGGAACGGAGGAAACACAGAGGACGCAGAGGCTTGGGCAGGGGCAAGATTTGTATTCATGATTTTCATCATGCCCGGGCAGCGCAGTCCCAAGTTGACCATGATTCTGATTCGGTTATACTAAGCGGACTTTGCAAACGCGTAGCATCAAAGATAAATGGCGAGTAGAAGCGATACCGGTGAATGGGTAAGTTTGCGGCGCGCCGCCGAGATTCTGGGCGTGCACCCGGCCACCGTGCGCAATTGGGCTGATAGCGGCAAACTGCCCTATCGCCGCACCGCGGGCAAGCACCGCCGCTTCAACGTCGATGACCTGACCGAATATGTTGATTCGCAGGGCGATATCCAGCCGATCGAGCTGCAAGTGATCATACAGAACGCCCTGGGTCATACGCGCATGCAAGTGGGCAGTGAACGCTTGGAATCGGCGCCTTGGTATCAGGCGATGAGCGACGAAGGCAAGCAGCATCTGCGCGAGCAGGGAAGACGCGTGCTAGAGGCGATCCGCCATTATGTCGCCGCCGGCGCGCCTGATGCCAGCCTGGCGACGGCGATCACCCTGGGCAAAGATTACGCCGCCTATCTGATCGCCGATGGACTGACCTTGCCCCAGGCGATGCGCGGCTTCTATTTTTTCAGCGATTTCGTGCTCAACTCGATCTTGACCTGGTCCGAACTGTCGCCGCCCAAAAGCTCAACGGAATGGTCGACCCTGCTGCGCCAGGTGAATACATACATGAACGCGATCCAGCTCTCCATCGTCGAATATTATGAAGAGGGTTGAAGACCCGGCGCAGCTGCAATTGATCGCGCTCAGTCTCTCGCCGAATATCGGCTCGGCAACGCTATCAAACTTGATCCAGTATTTTGACCAGGACCTGGATGCGGCGCTCGCCGCCCCGACGGATGAGCTGATGCGCGTCCCCGGGATCGGGGCGAAGATCGCGAGCGAGATCGGCGCCATCAATCTCGATCGCCTGGCGCGTGAATTGGAGAGCTGGCGCGATCAAGGAATCACCATCTTGATGCGCGGCGACGCCGATTATCCCGCTCCCTTGCATGCGGCCGAGGACGCTCCCATGACGCTTTTCGCCAGCCGCGTATTGCCGGCCGAAATCTTGTCGAACGCAGTCGCGATTGTGGGCACGCGCCAGCCTTCGAAAGAAGCGCGCTACATCACCTTGGGCTTGGCGATGCAACTTGCTCGCGCAGGCATCGCCGTCGTCAGCGGATTGGCGCTTGGCATTGATACGGCGGCGCATACGGGCGCGCTCTCGGCAAATGGCTTCACCTTCGCGGTGCTGGGCAGCGGCTTGCTCCGCATCTATCCGGAAACGAACCGACGGCTGGCTCAGCGAATCGGGGCGGCCGGCGCGCTGATTAGCGAGACGCGCCCGTGCTGGGGCGCCAATGCGCAGCGCTTGGTAGCGCGCAATCGCATCATCAGCGGGCTAAGCCGCGCCTTAATCGTCGTCGAGTCGGATATCGAGGGTGGCGCCATGTACGCCGCGCGCTTTGCAAGGGAGCAGGGACGTCATGTCTACACGTTCGACTTGCCGGCGACTGGCAATCAGCGCTTGATCGCCGAGGGGGCTATCGCCCTGCGGCGCGATGATCCCATGCGCGATTTGCCCTGTTACCATTGAGAGCGCCGAGCCCGCGCCGCTCAGTTTATGGCCGGCAGGTCACCATCATCGAAGTCCGCCCCGGTAAAGCGGCACAGTACCGTGTCCGCGATTTCGAGCGCAACTTGCGCCATCGGGGAATACCAGCTCAAAAATAGAAAGCCGCCCGACTTCTCGAGCGGCTCCACCTGTCAATCCGTCTCCCGCAAGCGAAACACTAGCAATTCACACAGGAATACCCGCGAAAGACAAGTTCTGGCAGACTTCCACTCCAGCACCAATACTCCGAAATAACATCCGCACCGCGGCGTCGATTTCTGGTGCAGGTACCACAACCTCGCGCGTAGTGCTTCCACCAGCAGCTGCCAGAACTTGCAACAGCCAGTTGCGTGCCATGAAACGCCTGCAAAGACTGCATCGTTGCATCGTCTAGCTGATAATTCTCGCATTCCACTTGCCCCGACGACACACTCATCGGCTCGCCCTCAGACGCAAAAGCAGAACCAGCCAATAACCCGCCAACCAACAGTACCACGATCATCAAAGCAAACCTCTTCATGATTCATCGCTCCTATCACTGATCGTTGATAGGGAACATAACATTGATGCATTAGTACAATATGATAGGTAGGTGAGAATGCACATTTTGCAGCGCGCAAGCGTCTAAGCGTTTTCGCTTTTGCTGGTCGCGTCCGCCAATCCCAACCATCTAAGGTCGCCCCTACATTTTATGCGTTTAAGCGCAAAATACCCGCTAGAACATTTGACATAAAAACAAATGTTCATGTATACTGCTCATCAGGGATGAGGATATGGGTGCCATGATAAAGAATTTCAGACTACTTTCGAAACGGCAGCAGCACATGATGCGTTTTATGCACGACTATATGAAGGAGCGCGGCTTCCCGCCGAGCATACGTGAAATCGGCGAGGAATGCGGAATCGGCTCGACTTCGGTGGTCAATTACAACCTCAACAAATTGGTGGACGCCGGTTATATCGCGCGCGAGGGCAAGGTGTCGCGCGGGCTGCGCATCGTGGCGCCGATCCCCGGAGTGTCGCCGGCGCCGCGCGTGTTGGGGATGCCGACGCAGAATCGCGTGGCGCTGGTTGGGCGGATCGCCGCAGGCGAGCCCATTTCGCTGCCGGAGGACATCGGCCACCATATCGACGAAGACGACTATATCGCGGTGCCGCCAGATATGCTGGGCGGCTTCGACGAAGGCGAGGTATATGCGCTGACCGTTCGCGGCGATTCGATGGTGGACTCGATGATTCAAGATGGCGATATCGTCATATTGCGCCGGCAGAACACAGCCGATAACGGCGAGATGGTGGCCGCTTGGCTGCCCGACGACAACGAGACTACCTTGAAGCATTTCTACCGCGAAGCCGACGGCATCCGCTTGCAGCCGGCGAATACAGCTTATCAGCCGATTTATGTGCATCCCGCCAATTGCGAGATCAAGGGCAAGGTGCTCTCGGTGATGCGCAGCTTCCGCTGAGGCGATCCCGCCGTCTAGCCACTCACTTCGTCAAGCGCGCTGGCGCAGAGGCCTCCGCCGCCAGCCGCGATCCACTGGTCGAAGGTGTCGCTATTTGCGGCGCCGGCGATGGCGTCGCTGTATATGCCCACCCCCCAGCGAAAATAATGCTGCGTTTCGCTCGACCAGCGTTCGCGCGGCTTGTTGATGATCGACTGCCCGCCGTTGTAGCATGCCAGCGTCAGCCCGACCACGCCATCGGACGCGCCCGAGCAGGTTTTGAGGAAGCTGGCGCCGCGCCTGGCGTTGGTATCTGGATCGAGCATGTCTTCGCCCGCCGCGAAATGAAAGGGCATGACCTGGAAGAGGCCCTGCGCGCCAGCATTGCTGATCACTTTGGGATGCCCGCAGGATTCGATCTGCATCACTGTCGCCAATAAATGAGGATCGACATCATGCCGCGCCGCCCAACGGTTGATCTCGTCCGACCAATGCCGCACGGCCGGCGCGAAAAAGGGCGCCAATTCGACTTGGCGCGTTCCGCTAATGAGGTGAATGGCGGACTCTGACAGGCGCCCGGCGATCCGCGCCGCGTCATCCCAAAGGGGGCTGGACCCCAGCAGCATCGCGATGGCGATGGGCAGCCAAAGCGGCACATACCACACGCCTTCGCGCTTGACGATCGCGCGTCCGCCACGGATCTGATCGCGACTCAGCCGCAGGGTTCGCAGCAGGTTCGCCGTCAGCCAGCCGAGAGCCTGGCGCGCGCTCAGGGCGCCGACTTGCGCCTTTAGCTTCCGACTGCGGCGCTGCATTTGCGCAATCGCCAGGGAAAACAGTTTCACGGCAGGCTGATCTTTGTTATCCGCGGCATATCAGGTCGCCCGCATTCAATCGTGTACCAGTCGGGCGACTTGATAAATCGCCCTTACAAGGCTTGTCCGCTACTAACAGATTAGAGTTTCTATCGCGCCATCTCGTCGTCCACCATCCGGTTGAATAGGATGGCAATGTTGTAGGCAGCCATTTTCGCGGCTATTCGTGTCAGCATACCCAGTTCACTATGGGCATTGACACGCTGGAGCTCAAAGTAGTCGGTGAGCCTGGCGCTGACAGTTTCGACAATTTGTCTGCGCTTGGGCAATTCGGGTTCAGTCAAACACTTGCATCCCCGGCGGCTGCTCACAAACGCTTCCATCAGCCATCTGTCATCAATGTTTGCCAGCCCGAGCATCCAGCCCGTGACGACACCGTTTTCACTGGCGCAGAGCAACAGCTGCTCTCCGTAATACCAGCCTCCATGATTGCCGCCGCGCCCTTTCTTTCCGAAGAGCCAATGGCGATCATGGCTGATGGCTTGGCCCAGACTACAATGTGGCGCCGGCGCGCAATCCACCACCTCGTACGCAGCGCTGCTACTGAGCAGCTGCGCCAGTTCCTGTTGTAAGCATACGAAAGCAGCCCACAAATGCCGCACCCGCCGATTGAACTGACTGCGCTTATGCATTCTAGGAAACCATGACCGGCCTTTTTGCAGCATGAAACGCACTACGCCGCGCTCTGACCGCCAGGGCGCACCCGCCCTCCACTGACCGGCAATCGCAACGGTCAATACCTCGCTATCACTCATCTGCAATGCGGGACCAGCATGCCGCTTCATTGGGTCCGTCATTTCCCTTTTGCACCAATCGTCAAAGAAACAGTATAATTTCGTGAAGAAGGTGTCTAAATCCATGAGTAAGCTCCTTATGTGAGAGTTTGGCGCTTACTCTAAATTAGCGACTTCTTTCAATTCCGCTTGCAATACAGCGAATGAGTAGCGGCCAAGCCTTACATCATCGTAAGCAGGCCGCAACGACGCTTTGAAGGCAACGGTTCAAACTAAGAAAACACCGCCAAGGGCATGTGGAAGGACAGCACATAATTTGGAGGCGCGACTATCGAGCTGATTTTCAGGTCGCCGGCGACGCTGCAGAGGATGTAGGCTTGGCTGCGGCTCATGCGATGATTCGATTCCAGCCAGTCGATCATGTAGCGGACGGCGTTTTTGGCGTTCCGCATGAGATCGGGTCCGTGCGCGGTGGTGATGTGATAGCCCATCGAATCGAGCTTGCTCATCGGGCTGGGACGGCGCAGTTGCGCCTCCGGCAAATTCACGCCCTTGAGCAGCTTGAAGCGCATGGTGATGGTCATCGGCGCTTCAACGCCAGTGATGCAGACCTCGCCCTGCCCTTGCGCGGCGTGACAGTCGCCGGTGGCGAAGAGAGCGCCCTCGACCAGCACGGGCAGCCAAACGGTCGAGCCGATGGTCATGTCGCGCACATCAAGGTTGCCGCCGTTGGCGCGCGGCGGAAAAGTGCTGAAGCGCCCATCCTCGCGCGGAGCGACGCCGACGACGCCAGTATGCGGCTCAAAAGGCAGGCTGATGTGATCAAGCTCGGTCGAATAAATGGTATCGCCATCGATGCGCCACTGATGAAAGTAGGAGTATTCAAAGTCTTCCGGCAGCAAGCCGAGCCCGGGTCGATGCGCCGACCAGCCCCAACCCTTGTGCTGCAGATCGAGGATGTCAATCTCCAGCGCATCGCCGGGCTCCGCCCCATTGATCCAGACCGAGCCGTTCAGCGCATGGACTCTGCTGCGGTCGACCTTATCATATTCGGCCACAGTCCAGTCGGGCTGGACCTGCCCGTTGGGTTCCTGGCAATCGAAGACGACAGTATCGCCGCTTTCGATCTCGAGGCGCGGCTCGATCGAGTTGTCCCAAAAGGGCTGGATGACGCTGTCGTCGAGAAAATGCTCAGCCATGGACTGTCTCCTCTTTCATACCCCTAACGATGAGCCGGCGCCGCTATTGCATATAAGAGCGCGGCGTCGCTTTGAGTACGGTGACTTGCAGATTATCAACATCCATCAACGCGGGTAGCTTGGGCGCGACTTCAGCGCGCCAATGGTCATTGTTATACACCGCATCGTAGAGCGCTTCCTTTTCCGCTTCGTCCTTGAAGCGGCGGATCCAGACGTAGGTGTCTTCCGCATCATTCAGAAAGGAGGCCAGAATGGTCATGCCCTTGGACCGCTGATAGGGAATGATTTCGTCATCCATATACTTGACAAATTCAGGGCCTTTCCCGGGCTGCATCGCATAAACGCGCAATTCAAAAAACATCGTAGATTTCCTTCCTAAAGTTGAATGTGACCATGATAACACGTTCCAGCATGGATTACGCGCAGGCCGAGGCGCAGCGTCGTCTTGCCCCTATGATTTCGCGTTGGCGGAGACTGCACATTTTTCTTCACCACGGAGGAATCGAGGCAACACAGAGGGCACAGAGGGTCGGCTAGACTCTGACCGTCGGTCGCGTAGCAAGAGTCGCCTGGCAATTCCAGCAGATGCGTGTACGGGCGAGCCGGTGGCTCGCCCCTAAGGTCCGTTGGTGTGGCGGGCGGGCGTCATGATAGGTCGCGTAGGTCGCGTAGGTCGCGTAGACACTGACCGCCGACACTGACCGCCGACACTGACCGCCTGTCGCCCCAACGTGTTGGGATTTGTGGGCGGGCGTCGCCGGCGCTGCGCGTAGGTCGCCCGCCCCCTTGGCAGTGGGGTTAGCGAAAGCCAAGCGGCGCCGAGCCGTCAGGTGCGTCACCCTTCAAAGCATGATAATATGCTAGTTGTAATTGCGAGCGAAAAGGGCATTCATGCGCATCCTGATCATCTCCGACATTCACGCTAATTACACCGCCTTTGAAGCCGTGCTTGCGCATAGCGAAGGCGCTTGGGATTTCGTCTGGTGTTTGGGCGATGTCGTCGGCTATGGCCCCGCCCCCAACGAATGCGTCGACCGCTTGAAGACGCTGCCGCAGCTCTGCCTGGCTGGCAACCACGACTGGGCGGCGCTGCAACGATTAGATGTGCGCACCTTTAATCCTGACGCGCGGCGCGCTGTCGAATGGACGCGGGAGACGCTTACGCCGGAAAACACGCGCTGGCTGGAAGCGCTGCCGGTCACCTTCGTCATCGGCGAATATACGCTAGTGCACGCCAGCCCGCGCGAGCCGATCTGGGAATACATCTTGGAGCCGAGTATCGCCACGCTGAACTTCCCCCATTTTGAGACGCCCTACTGCTTCGTCGGGCATACGCATCAACCGGTGATCTATACCCTCGCTGATGAGAGCGGCGATGCCGCATCGGCGCTGCCCCATTACGACGAGCCGCATTCACTGAACGGCCAACGCCAGATCATCAACCCGGGCAGCATCGGGCAGCCGCGCGACCAGAACCCGGACGCCGCTTATGGCATCCTCGATACCGGCAGCGGCGTCTTCGAGCACCGGCGCATCCCCTACGATGTCCAGGCGGTTCAGCAGCGCATGCTCGATTTCAACATGCCGGAACGCCTGATCACGCGGCTGGAACACGGCTTGTAAGTCTGCGCTGCGAATCTGAGGAGTGGATGTCGAACGAACTCAGCAGCAAGATGCGCGCTTATATGGCGGAGATTTATCGGCTGCTGGATCGGCAGCCGAACCCGTCGGAGAACGTCACCAGCTCGCAGTTGGCTGACTGGCTGTTCGTCAGTCCGCCGGCGGTCAACCGCATGGTCAACCGGCTGAGCGAGCTGGGCTTGCTGGTGCATCAGCCCTATCAGGGCATCACCATCACCGAGCGAGGCAAGCTTGAGGCGCTGAAACATATACGCTGTCAACGCATCGCCGAGGCTTTCCTTGTGGCTGTGATGGGCATGAATTGGCTGACCGTGCACGAAGAGGCGCTACGGCTGAGCGACGGGCTAAGCGAGGCGATAGTTCAGCGGATGTTCGAGATGACGGGCGCGCCCAGCGTTTGCCCGCATGGCGAGCCGATACCCGATGCGCAGGGGGCGCTGCCGCCGGTCAGGGACGAGTTTCTGTCGCAGATTGGCGCTGGCAGCAAGATCCGCGTCAGCCGCTTGATCACGCGCGAATTCGACCGTTTGCAATATATCGAAGCGCTGGGGCTGGTTCCCGGTCAAGCTTGCGAGGTCATCCATGTCGCGCCCTTTGACGGACCGATGCAGCTGCAGTTGGGGCGGGAATTCCGCATCATTGGCCACAGCCTGGCGCAGTTGATACGGGCGGAGGTAGTCTGTTGAGGCAGCGTGAAGCTGTGCCAAGACATTCAAGCAAGGTAGGAATTGCGCCAATCTAATCGAAACTTCCTCGCGGAGTACCCCTAGCGTCAATGCAAGCGGGAGACCGTCGACTTGAGTCTTGGACCAGATGAGAAAAAGGGAAACAGCTTCGGCGCCAACATAGTATGGCAATGTAGGGGCGACTTATTAAGTCGCCCGAAAACTTCACTATGGAAAGCGGGCGACCTGGTAGGTCGCCCCTACATATTCGCGGTATTAGCGCGGATAATGTGTCGGCTGAACGGAGAAGCGAACTTGATTAGAAATGAAAATCGGCGTATTGGCGCTGCAAGGCGCCTTCATTGAGCATATCAAGATGCTGCGGCGGCTCGGCGTCGAGGCGGTTGAGGCGCGCCTGCCGCATCAGCTCGACGACTTGGACGGCTTGATCATCCCGGGCGGCGAAAGCACGACCATCGGCAAGCTGGCGACCGCTTACGGCTTGATCGCGCCCTTGCGGCGCTTCGCCGAGAAAAGGCCGACCTGGGGCACCTGCGCCGGCATGATCTTCCTGGCGAAAGACATCGGCATTGATGAACAGCCAATCCTGGGCGCGATGGATATCACGGTTGATCGCAACGCCTTCGGTCGGCAGATTGACAGCTTCGAAACTGAACTGCAGATCGCCGGGCTGGAGGGCGCACCCTTCCACGCCGTTTTCATCCGGGCGCCGGTGGTTACCGCGGTCGAGCCGGCGGTGGATATACTGGCGCGGCTGGACGATGGGCGCATTGTCGCCGTCCGTCAGGGGCGCCTGCTGGCGACCGCCTTCCATCCCGAATTAACGGACGATTTGCGGCTACACGCATCTTTTTGCGCTATAGTTGAAGAAACGCTGAATTGAGCCATGCGAAGGGAGCGGAAAGGCATGCTAGGCGATCGGCCAAAGCCCGGCGCCGCGGGAGCGGGCAGAGACGCGGAAGACAACGGAATCGCGGCGCTGATTGATATGATGATGCGCGACGCCCAAGCCAGCCTGGACGACATTGCCGAACCGACGGTGGCCGATTTGGCGGCGATGGATGAAATTGATGATCTGGGCGATGTCGAGCCGGCGCGAGACGAATCCGTCGAGTTGGCGCCAGCGCTCGCCCTGTTAGCGGAGGCGGAAGAGCCGGAAGTCTTGTCGCTAGAGACGCTGGATGATGTCGTAGAAGCCGAGGCGACAGCAGACGAGATGGAAGATGTCGAAGGGCTGCTGGAAGAGGCGGAGAGCCTGATTGAAGATTACATTGACGTCGAGCTGGAGGATGACGAACTCGATGACGAAGGCTATGACCTGGACGATGACGATATCGACAGCTACCGCGACCTTTATGGCGATGACGATACGATTGTTCCTTCGTTCCGCGAAGGCGAATTCGCCGAAGAAGAAGACGGCGATACCGATTATTACAATGAACTGCGCTGATCGTCGGCGGCGATGGATGGCATAATCCTCGCGGGTGGCGCGGGCGCGCGCATGCGCCCGCTGACACTTTCAAAGCCGAAGCCCCTTTTGCAATTACAAGACAAACCGATTCTCGCCTGGTCGCTGATGAGCCTGCGCGGCATTGTCGAGCGGGTGCTGGTAGTGGTTCATTACCTGCAAGAACAGATCGCCGATTTTATGGCGGCGCAGCGGATCTTCTCCGACTACCAGCTCGTCGAGCAGCTTCCGCAGCCGCTGGGCACGGGCCACGCCCTGGCTTGCTGTCGCGGTCAGCTCGCGGGCGATAACTTCCTGGTCATCAACGGCGACGATCTCTATCCGAGCACAGCGCTGCGCGCGCTCGGCCAACATGATTTCGCCATCCTTTCGAACCGGCGTGATGACTACGAGCGTTATGGCGTGGTGGCGCCGGACGAAGGGGGCGCGCTGCTGCGCATCGACGAGAAGCCGCCGCGGGGGCGCTACATCTCCCCCGCCCCCTGCAACGCCGGCGCGTACAAGTTCACATCCGACATCTTTGAATACGCGCCCGCGAAATCCGCGCGCGGCGAGTATGAGATCACCGATTATGTTTCGGCGGCTGCGCGCGACCGGCGCGTCGCCGTTGTAGATTCGCCCTTTTGGCTGCCCATCGGCGACCCGGCGGCGCTGGCGGCGGCGCAAACGGTGGATTTGGCAAGGTGGATACAGCCGCTCTAAACCAAGCTGCGCCGCCCGGCGATAAGCGCTTGACATTCCGCGCTGGCGAAATTGTCCCGCAGCCATTCCGCCCGCTCCCGCGCCGCTTCCTGCGCCAGCTTCGCCAAGCTCTCGTCCCGCATCCAGCCGACCGTTTTCTTGCGATTTTCTTTCAGCAAACCGGGCATGGTCAGCGAATCGCCCTTGCGCCGATTGCAGGGACCGCAGAGCAGAATGCGGTTGAGGATGTGGTTCTCGCCGCGGCCCGATTTGGGCGTGATGTGGTCCAGCTGCATGAATTCCCGCTCGAGGACGCGCCCGCAGCCAGCGCAGATGACTCCGCCGCTGGAAGCCTGCGCCGCCGCCAAGACGTTCGTCATGCCGCGATGGGTGACGCGATGCCAGGGCTCGCTGTAGCGCGCCGACTTCAGCTCCAGCGGCTTGACCGCTTCTTCGCTGTCATCTGTACGCACTGGCGGGGCGGTCTCGATATGCACTTGCGGCAGCGTCACGTGCCCCTGCTCGCCATAGCGCAAGACGGTGTCGCGCTCCAAGCGGTCGAATACTTGCTTCCGCGCGCCGTCCCAGATGTCCATGCCGACCCATTTTCTTTTGAGTCGCTCGGCGGCGATAGGCGTCGTGGCGCAGCCGCAGAAGGGATCAAGCACCCAGTCGCCTTCGTTGGAGGAAGCGCGGATGATGCGCTCGTAGAGGGCGAGGGGCTTTTGCGTCGGGAAGCCGGTGCGTTCTTTTGCTGTATTTCCAACTCGCGGTACATCGTCCCAGAGATTCTGAAGCTTCCCGCCTGGCGGCAACTCGTGTAAGTACTGAATTAGTCCTCTTTGCCGGGGCATCCCGTTCTTTCCTAAGAGGATTCTGCCCTCCCGCCATAACTGTTCAAGTTTTTGCAATGAATGTCCCCAATTTCGGCTCGGCGTAGTTCCGCGCCACATAAACATTCTCTTTGGATTGTGACCTGGCGCGGTCAAGTCCTGTGCTTTATATAATCTGCCTTGCTCGTCTCGACGATATTCCTTCATCTCAGCAGCAGAACGCGGACGATATTGTTGATTCCAAGTCACCTTAGCTGACTTTGCATAGAATAGGATGGTATCAGTGATTGTTCCGAACTTTTTTGTAACCGAATTGTTGCTATTCTGACGACGCCAGATGATCGCGTTCCGAAAATTCTTCGCACCAAAAATCGCGTCCATCATGCACTTCACGTAAGCATGCGCTGTCTGGTCCATGTGCAAATAAATGCTCCCATCCTGCCGCAGCACCCGCCGCATCTCCATCAGGCGCACACCCAGCCAGCACAGGAACGCGCCCATGTCATCGCCATAAGCCGCCCGCGCCGCCGTGATCACTTCCCAGACGGCGGGATAATCATCAATGATGCTGTCGGTCCATTCTTCGTGCACATCCTCGTCCCAGCGCCAGCGGTCTTTGAAGCGGGCGCCGGCCGCCAGACTGTCCGGCGTGGCGTGGAAATCGCGGTTTTTGTTGAAGGGCGGGTCGGTGGCGATGAGGTGGATGGTTTCGCTGTTGATGCCGCGCAAGAAGTCGAGGTTGTCGCCGTGGTAGAGCGTACGGTTCAAGAAATTAGGGCTGCCCCCCCCCCCGTAAGAATTAATACTAATAGTCATGCCGCGCTCCGCCACAACTTTCCGCACAAGTAGCTGAGTATACTCCATATTGGCGCGCCCAGACAAATTTACCCGCGCCTATAGACGCTCTCCGCGCTGGAAACGCAGTTGATGACGTGCGATAATCTCGCGCTATATCGCCACTGAGGACAGCCCCTAGCATGATCCACATCACCTACTCGGGCCAAGAGGAGCGCCTCGCCGAGCGAATCCGCGACGATCTGGCGCAATCGGTCCCATTGACCGGTCCGGTTCTGATCGTCTTGGTATCGCGGGCGTCCCTCGCCGACCGGCATGTGCAGGCTGAGGTCGAAAAGGCGCGCGCGAATGGCATTCACATCGTTCCGATTCTCACGGAAGCGATTGAACTGCCCGCGCGCTTGATGGATTGGCGCCCGTTGAACTTCAGCGGCGGCTATGATCGCGAGCGTCTTTTAGAGCGTCTGGCGCAGGCGACGATGAAGCCCGATGCGCTCCGCCGGGCGAATCGCCGCGCATTGACCGTCATCGGCGGCATCGCCCTCCTGGTTTTTGCCGTCGCGCTGGTCACGATAAACCGCGGATTGATCGCTTTTCCGGTGGCGGAGTACAACGAAGAAGCCACTTTTCAGGCGGAGTGGGTCAATGGCTTGATCCGCGAAACCTTGGAACAGGTGCAGCCGCGCACCACCGAAGACGCGCTCAATTTTCCGGCGACGCACGCGGCGGCGCCAACGCGGCTTTATCTATACATCCGCGAGACGGCGACCGCCTTGCCGAAAGCCGGGGGCAGCTGATGCCGACAGCGGACGTGCTCGTCATCGGCTCGGGTCCGGCTGGCGTCAATGCCGCCTACGCCCTGCGCGAAGCCGGGCTCGAATATCGCGTCATCGACCGCTCGCATACCTTGGCCGTGACCTGGAACAGCCTCTATCCCTCGCTGCGGCTGAATACTTCGCGTTTCTTCAGCGAATTGCCGGGCCGCAAGTTTCCGCTGCGCTGGGGCATCCACCCGACGGCGAAACAATATTATCGCTATTTGACCGAATGGGTGGCCGATCAGCGGCTGCCGATTGAGCATGGCATTGAAACGCATCGAGTCGCGCGGCGCGAAGATGGGCTTTGGCAAGTGGAGACGAGCCAGGGCATCGAGACCTATCGCGCCGTCATCCCGGCGACAGGCGTATTCGACAATCCGCAACTTCCCAATATCGCGGGAATGGAGGGTTTCGGCGGCGAGATTCTTCACTCGCGCGATTTCCGCCATCCCGATCAAGTGCGGGGCAAGCGGACGATGGTGGTGGGCAATGGACCGAGCGGCACCGACATCGCGGTGGCGGCGGGAAAAGCAGCGGCGGGCGGTTTCGCCTGGCTCTCAATACGCAGCGGCGTCGACTTGCGCCCGCGTTACCCGTATGGCTTGCCGCGCCACGCCTGGATGATGCTGGGCGAACGGCTGCCGGAACGCTACTGCGTCTGGCTGCAGCGGAAGACGGGCGCGCTGAAATATAATGCGGGGGACTTCGGCGTTTGGGAGGCGCCACCGAGGACGGGCGCCGGCACCGGCTACCGCGGTCCCGAATTGTTGAACGCGCTGCGGCAGGGGCAGGTCGTGCCGGCGCGGCATCCGGTCGGCTTTGACGCGCGCGGCGCGACGCTGGCTGACGGCAAGTATATCGAATTGGATGTTGTGATCATGGCGACCGGTTTCCTGCCGGTGCTGCATCAGTATATGGATATTGACATGCAATACAGCAACGAAATGTTTTATCCCGAAACGAGCTGCGAATGGGACATCGGACCGAACGGCATCCGCGGCTGGCCGCTGCGCGATGTCAGCGAACATCCCAATGGGCGGGGCGTGCTGGGGCATGAGGGGCTGTATTTGGTGGGCGTCTTCTACAAGGGGCGCGGCGCTTTCTACAATATGCGCGTTGAAGCGGCGATCGCCGCGCAGCAGATCAAAGCCTACCTTTCGCGGCGGCAATTCCTGGCGCGCGCCGCCTGAGCCGTCTCATGCGCCGCAGCCTGCTCCGTCTTGCCGCGCTTGTCTTCATAGCTACGTTGATTCTGATGCTGCTGCGCTATCTGCTGGCGGCGATGCTGCCGTCGTCGATCGTCGCCTATATGACGCTGGAGACTGGCTTGCCGGTCGTCATCGCGCAAGACCTGAACCACAAGCTGAAAAAGCGCCTGGATTTCGATTTCTTCACCGATCCGTCGTTTGCGCCCGATGGCGCGCGCTTGGCGCTGACCTCGTATCTGAATTTCGGCAGCGATATCGTGGTCTACGACCTTCGCAGCGGCGCCTTGGTCCGGCTGACGGCATCGGTCGCCATCGCCGAGTCGCCAGCCTGGTCGCCCGATGGCGAGTGGATCGCCTTCGCCAGCAATCGGGAAGGCGATAACAATATCTATATCATCCGTCCCGATGGCTCGGAGCAGCGGCGCGTCACGGCGCATCAAGCGGGCGACCGCCAACCGAGTTGGTCGCCGGATAGCGCAGCGATCGCGTTCAGCTCGAATCGCGGCGGTGGTTGGAATCTGTATAGCATCGACCTGGCATCGGGGGAGGTCCGCCAACTGACGGATCATCGCGCGCCTGATACTTCGCCCGATTGGTCGCCCGATGGCTCGCGGATCGTCTTCGCATCGGGGCGGGAGGGCGCGTCGGCCATCTATCTGCTCGACCTGGAGACGCTGGCGGTGGCGCCCTTGGTGGTGGACACGCGCTACGACAGCCTGCCCAAGTGGACGCCCGATGGGCGCGCGGTCACTTTCGCGCGCTCGGTCGATGGCGTCTCGCGGATCATGCGGGTTGATGTGGCGACGGGGGAGCTGAGCCGGCTGGACTTGGGCGAGGTCAGCGCTGATTCCTTGGCTTGGTGGCGTGGGAAGTAACCGCAGAGGACGCAGAGGTTTTCTACTGCCAAAATACAGCAGCAAATGCAAGCGAGTTATGAAAATATGGAGACGATGGTGATGCGCGCAACATAAGGAAACCGCCACATCCACTGCGGACATGGCGGATCGAATGCGCGTCGCTTCGTTTGGAATGCAGCTGATTTACTCGTTTTTGGCGCGCGCGAAGGAAGGCGGATCGGTGTGACGGATTTCCGTGATGTGAATCCAGTCCTCGGAATGTTCCTCGACCAGGTAGATGCCCGGGATCGATATGATGCCGAAGACAAGGCGAACGATCGTGGTGCCCACGAAAGCCGCCATAAACTGCTCGCCAGTCCAGTCGCCCAGGAAGGCAATCGCCAGGAAGAGAATGCGGTCAAGCGGGATGCTTATCAGATTGCTAACCAGCACGCGCCCCCATTGACGTTCCCTGCCAAATCGTTCTTGCCAGCGCGTATAGATCTCGGTGTCAACCAGTTGCGACAAGACCGAAGCTGCGACCGCAGCCAGCAGGAAGCGCCATTCCGGCGACAGCAATTGCCCAAGCGCCACGCTCTCCTCCGGCGTCATTTCCGGCGGCAAGCCAGAAATGATGGCGAAGAAGGCTTGCACGATGAGGTAGATGACGGCGGCGGCGATGATGAGCGTGCGCGCGACATAGGGACCAGCGAGCTTATGAACCATATCTCGTAGGGTGAAAGTGAGCGGATAGGCGATCGAAAAAGCGGCGGTTGCATAGCCGAAGAGTACGATATCGCGCAGATTGGTAATATCGGCGACCATTTGCGCCGCGACATAGGCGACGCTGACGAGGATCAAAACGTGCAGATTTCGAATGGACATCGTTTCCCCCCAAAGGAGCCAACTGTATAATATTCATCTTACTGGAAATCGAGGATGGGACGCAAGCAGCGGCTCGCCTGGCAGGGCAATCGCGCCTAAATCCAAACGCATAGCATTGCGGATAACAAACTGAAATCTCACCACAGTCCCGCGCAAGTCAGGACTCGGCTCACACACTGTTTACGTTGCGAGCGGCAAACCCCCACCCCCATAAAGAGGGTCGCGTAGACACTGACCTGCGGAGGGGGGACTATACGCTGCGGGACGCAAGGTATTTTGCGCGGGCGAGCCAAGGCTCGCCCCTACACGCATTCGATGATTCTGGCAGTTTTATTTCGCGGGGCAATTTTTCAATATTTTGCTTTCGATTACTTTTGTGGTGAAATCAACTGTGGCTCTCGATATTCGGTGATGCCTGCCCACCCTGGCGGTATTGGCGCTCGCGCTCGAGGATGGCGCGTTTGCGCTCGATTCCCCAGCGGTAGCCGCCCAGACCTTTGTCGGCGCGGATGATGCGATGACACGGGATGACAAGCGCGACCGGGTTGCGGGCGCAGGCATTGGCGACGGCGCGGCTCGCGGTCGGTTGGCCGATGGCGGCGGCAAGCTCGCCATAGCTGCGCGTTTCGCCGACCGGAATGGCTTGCAGCTGGCGCCAGACTTTAAGCTGGAAGGCGGTGGCGCGAATGTCCAGCGGCAGGTCCAGATTGGGCTGCCAGCCTTCGAGCCAGGCGATGACGCGTTCCACCCAAAAGCCGACGCCTTGCTCATCGTGTATGCGCTCGGCGCGGGCGAATTCCGCCTCCAGATCGGCGATGAGCGCTTCGGGCGCGTCGCCCAGGCTCAGCTTGCAAATGCCGCGCTCGGTCACGGCGACTAACAGGCAACCGAGCGGACAGGGCACGGCGCTGAAGAAAATCGTCATGCCGGCGCCGCCTTGGCGATAAGCTGATGGCGTCATGCCGATCTTTTCATTGCTTTGTTCGTAGAGGCGGCTCGATGAACCGAAGCCAGCATCGTAGATGGCATCGGTAATGCGCGCGCCATTGCGAAGGTTTGTCTTGAAGTCATCCAGCCGCAGATTTTCGGCGTATTCCCGCGGTGATACGCCGGTCGCCCGCTTAAAGGTGCGTTGCAAATGATAGGGGCTGATGTGGAAACGAGCGCCCAGCGCCTGCAAGCTGGCCGCGTCTGGATGAATCTCCTTCAGATATCGGCATACCTGCGCTACGAGTTCCGCCTGACGCTCATTTAATTCGCTGCTCGCCATGCTACATTCCGCTCTCCATATCCTGTGTTCAAATCATAAACGGTAGAGCGTGCCACCGCACTCTGAATCTTGCGAAGTTGACAGTCAGAAGAGAAGCGAGGAACCGATGTCATGACACTGGCGCTTGTCGAATGCAAACGTGACTATGAACGGGGGAGGCACGGCGCGCAATTCTTGCCGGTGACGCCCGCGCCGGGAACAATTGCGCCAGCGGAGACATGTCGGGCGGCGTCGGCGTCGAAAATGAGACGACAATGATATTCTGTAGAGCATAGCGGCGAGAACGGGTCGATCTAGTTTTCACCCCATGGGCGGACGAAGCGCTCCGGCTCGACGCCCAATGCATCGGCGACTCGATTGATGTAATTGAAGAAGCCGATGATCTGCGTCGCGTCGTGAATGGCGACATCATCCAAGCCCGCCGCTCGCAGCCGCTCCACGTCGCCCTCGCCCATGTCGGAGGGCGCGCGCGTGAGCTTTTCGGCGTAGGCGCAGAGCGCTTGATCAACCGGGTTCAAGAGCGCCATGCGCCAATCGCGGGCGATGGCGTCAACAAATGCGTCGGCGTCCGCTTCACTCATCGTTTCGCTGACCTCGGCCCGGAGGTCATGGGCATGGGAGCGAATTCAGTAGACGCAGTGGTTGGCTTTGCTGACGACGACGGCGAGCATTTCGCGCTGCTGCCGCGACAGGGGCGATGGGGCGAACATGGTGGCGCCGTACATTTCCATCGCCGATTTCATCACGCGCCCGTTGAGCGACATGATCTGCACGATATTCCAGACGCGGCCCGCGCGGGCGATCGCTTTTTCCAGTTCTTTCTTGACCAGCCCGCTGGCTTGGTCGATGGTGATCTGTTTGATGTAGGGCATTGGCGCGCCTATTTGCGCAAGCGCGGATCCAGCGCATCGCGCAAGCCGTCGCCGATGAAGTTGACGCAAAGCACGGTCAGCGAAATCAACAGGCCGGGCCAGAACACCAGCGTCCAGGTGATCGTCAAGTAATCCTTGCCATCAAAGAGCAAGCGCCCCCAAGTCGGGAAATCGGGCGGGAAGCCCAAGCCCAAGAAGGACAGCGCCGATTCGGTGATGATCGCGCTGGCGATGCTGAAAGTGGCGGCGACGATGACCGGGCTCATCACATTCGGCAGGATATGATTGGTGAGGATGCGGCCGTCCTGCGAGCCCACGGCCGTCGCGGCGGTGATGAACTCGCGCGATTTCACCGTTAGCACTTCCCCGCGCACCAGCCGCGCCGTCGGCATCCATTGCAAGCCGCCGATGACGGAGACCATCAAAATGAAGACGCCGCCTTCGACGCCGAATGTGGATTTCAGCGGTTCGCGGAAGAGCATCATCAGCACCAGCAACAGCGGCAGTTGGGGCAAGGCGATGAAGATGTCGGTCATGCGCATCAACGGGTTATCGAGACGGCGGAAATAACCGGAGGCTAAGCCGATGACCGTGCCAATCGTGATTGATACCAGCATGGCGGAAATCCCGATCATCAGCGAAACGCGGCCGCCCTGCAGCGCGCGCGCCAGCGTATCCCGACCGAGGCTGTCGGTGCCCCAGGGATGTTGGGGCGAGGAAACTTGATAGGCGACGCCGAAATTGATGTATTCGGGGTCCAGCGTCCAAAACAGCGGTCCTAAGAGGACGCCGAGGATGATCAACATCAGGACGCCGATGGCGATCATCGCCAACTTATGCTTGCGAAACTGGTTCCAGGCATCGCCGACAAAGGTGCGCGCCTTTTGCATTTCCGCCGCTTCGAGTTGCGCCGGTTTCGTCTTCGCTTTCGCCGTCATAATCTCAGCCTATTTTTCGTCTATGTATAGGTGACGCGCGGATCGAGAATGCCGTAGAGGACATCGGCGACGATATTAAACAGCACGACGAGTACGGCGAATATGAAGGTGACTGTCTGCACCGTCGGCAGGTCGCCGCCCTGAATCGCAATGATTAAGTACTGACCGATGCCGTTGATGCGGAAAATCTGCTCGGTGATGAGCGCGCCGGCGAAGATGCCGGGGATGCCCAGCGCGATCAAGGTGACCACCGGGATCAAGCTATTGCGCACGACATGGCGGCCCACGACTACGCGTTCGGTCAAGCCTTTGGAGCGCGCCGTGCGGATGAAATCCTGCTGCAAATTCTCCAGCGTGGACGCCCGCGTATAGCGGCTCATCTGCGCGGTGGTATATAGCGTCAAAACGGTGACCGGCATGATCATCTGAGCCAGCTGCTTCTTCAGCGATGCGATATCGGTGACCACATGGGTGGTGTCGTACACCGATGGGAACCACTTGAGATTGACGCTGAAGACGATGATGAACATCAAGCCTGTGAAAAAGGTCGGCACGGAGAAACCCACCATCATCAAGAATGTGCCAACTTGGTCGAAAATCGAGTATTGCCGATAGGCCGAGTAGATGCCAACCGGGATGGCGATTAGCACACCGAGAATGTACGAGGAACCGACGACCCATAATGTCTGCGGCAAGCGCTGGGCGATGATGTCGATGACAGGTCCGCGCGTCGCCCAAGAGATGACTCGTGCGCGCTCTTCCGATCCCGGGAATGTGACGTCAAAGACGGTCTCGATAAAGTTCAGGGGTTCGGCGATGAAAAATTGATTCAGCCACTTGACGTATTTGACGACGAAGGGATCGTCGGCGCCGAGGGCTTCGCGGACCTTCGCCCGCACTTCCGGCGGGATGGTCATCGGCAGGTTGCTGGTGGGATCGCTGGGAGATAAGTCTACTATCGCAAAAATGATGAAACTAATAACAAGAATAGTTGGAATGGCGGTCATGAGCCTTCGTACGACATATTTGCCCATGTGGCTATCCTCTCACCTGGCTCGTCAAACGCCAGGAAGCTGTAGGGGCGTTTCGCTGAAACGCCCGCCGGACGATGTCAACACTGCACAGGATCCGAGTTGTTCTCAATGTACAGGGAATCCTCCACCCAACGCGCCGGATTGAACGTAATGTATTCTCTGATGGCACACAGCGACTTCTCGTTTCGGATAATATGGTCATAATAGTTTCGCTGCCAGATCAGAAGGTCACGATATGGTGACAATTCATGAACGCGTCTGGTTACGCTGCCTTTGAATCTTCCGACGATTGCGCCCAGCAATCCGGCCTGCAATTTCCCTGACTTCTGTATGACAGATTCGGCGGGCGCTATTCGCTGACTCCCCCGATTGTCCTCACCGAAAATCGCGATAATCCCATGCAGATGATTTGGCATCACAACAAAGGAATCCAGTCCGACATAGGCGCGCAACTCCGCTGTCTTTTTCCATTCCTCGGCGATAATTCTGCCGATGGCGTTCGGTATAAACAGGTTATCCTCTATTGAGCCGAAGAGGCGGGCGTGACGGTATGCGCAGATCGTAACAAAGTAAACTCCGTTTTGCCTGTAATCGTAACCGCTTAATCGCAATGACCGGCGCGTTTGCATATATTTTCTTCGGGCGTTTCGGCGAAACGCCCCTACACGAGTCGGTAAATTGAACCCCTCCCCCATATTGAGGGAAGGGCAAAACTGTCGGGACAATCGTTACATGTCGGCGCGATACCAGTCCTCAATGTTCCACATTTCCGAATCCCAGCCGTTGATGTCCACGCCACCGAGTGAGTTGGAAAAGGCGGACGAGGCTGAAGAACGGTAAACCAGCGGAATCAGCGCGTACTCCTGGACCAGGATGTCATTCAAGCGAATGATGACAGCGGCGCGCGCGTCTTGGCCCGCGGTGCTGCTCAATTCGTCAAGGGCGGCATCATAGTCGGCGTTGCAGAAGCGGATGATGTTGGAGCCGGTCCAGTTGTTGTCCGGTCCGGGCGCCTGCCCACAGCGATTGTTCGAAAGCAGACTCTCCATATCGGGCGAAGACGAACCGGTGGTGTACATCTCCACATCGGAGTAGAACTTCTGGTAGGTATCGGGGCTGGCTGGGTCACCGCCGAAGAAGACACCCGCATCGATATTGCGCAGCTCGGTCTCGATGCCGATTTCCGCCCACCATTGCTTAATCAGCGCCTGCGTATTCTGGCGAACGGCATTGGTGCTGGTCTGGTATTGCACACGAAGGGGATGGCCATCGTATTCGCGGATTCCATCACCGTCGCCGTCCAGTACGCCGGCTTCGTCCAGAAGCGCAATGGCGCCGGCAATATCCTGATCGCAAGAGGTATTCGGCGAGACGTTGGACGCAGGCGAATTGATGAAGTTGCAAGTCGCCTGGCCCGAGCGGCCATACAGCTGCTCCGCCAAGATATTGGTGTCGATGGCCATGGACATGGCCTGGCGGATGGCTTTGTTGCTGAGGAAGGGATGGGCGTTGCTGCCATCAGCCATCCAGACAGAACGATTGGGGTTATCCGGGCTGACATCGGTGGAGTTGATCCAGATGGTTTCTATCGCTTGCCCGTATGCCACCACTACTTGCCCGTTTCCAGCCGCTTCCATCGAGTCCAAGACGGCCGGTGAAATCTGCAAGTTCCAGGCGTAATCGGCTTCACCCGTTTCCAGCACAGCGCGCGCGGCCGATTCGGCGTCGCCGCCGCCCTTGAAAACAACGCGGTCAAAC
>JAPOYT010000023.1 GCA_026706445.1 Chloroflexota bacterium | reverse complement strand
CCTACAGACTGTCAGGTGGATGCAATTTACCTATTTCAACCGAAAAGGATACACGGCCGGCGAGCGGTTTGTAAATTGGGCGCGCGCGTGTTAGGCTGTGCAGGCTTGCGAAATCGCGGACGGCGAATGGCTCGCCGATGGACGAAGAATGGCTGCGATACCGGAGATTGACAGAGGCAAAATGATGGCGAATGACGAGCAAAAGAACAGCGAATTGAAGGTTGCCAAGCCGAAGCCCGATGACGCGCAGTCGCGTATCACCTTGCCAAAGCTGGTTGACATACAGTTTATGGATGAGGCTGACAGCGAGTTGACGCAGCCGATGGAAGGCTATAACCCGCGTTACAAGAATATCGTCGATTATATCCTCGGTGTGACGCATGAGATTTGGGAAGAGCATGGCATCGGCAAGCTATACGATTATTACGCCAATACGGTGTTGATGCATACGGCGAGCGGATTGAAGTACGGGCGCGAGGCGGTGATCGCGGCGACGATTGAGTCGCTGGCGTCTTTCCCTGACCGGCGGCTGTATGGCGAAGAAGTGATTTGGCGCGGCAACAATGTCGATGGATTTTATACATCGCATCGCTTGCGGCATGAGGGAACCAATCGCGGCTGGACGCCTTATGGTCCGCCGACGGGCAAGCGCGTCAGTTATCGCGCCATCGCAGATTGTGTCTGCGTGCGCAATATGATGGTCGAGGAATGGATTTCGCGCGATGAGCTTTTGCTGGTGATGCAGCTGGGGCTGGATCCGTTGAAGACGGCGAAGGAGATGGTGGCGAAGGAGAAGGACAGCGATATGCAGTTTGGCATCGCCGGCGATGTCGACCATCGGGTTGGGCAAATGCCGCCGGAACCTTGGCCCGAGGCGCAATCCGACGGCTTTGATCCAGAAGATTTTATCGGGCGCATGATGCACGAGATCTGGAATTGGAAGCTGCTCAACAAAGCGCGTGATTATTATCACGAGAACTTCGTTTTTGAGGGACCGTCGGGGCGTTCGTTCAAGGGTATCGGCGACTTTCAGACCTATGCCTTGTCGCTGCTTTCGCCCTTCCCGGATTTGTCGATCCACCTTGATCATTTCTGTCATGTGGGTGATGAACGGGCGGGATACCGCGTGGCGACGCGCTGGCAGATGCAGGGGACGCATACGGGCTATGGCATGTACGGGGCGCCAACGGGCAATCCGATAAGGCTGATGGGTTTCAGCCATCATTTGATTCAAGACGGGTTGATCACCGGCGAGTGGACGGTATTTGACGAATTCGTATTGCTGAAGCAGATTGTTGCGTGATTCTACCCCCCAGACCCCCTCCCCCATAAAGAGGGAGGGGGCTATCGCTAGCGCAATGATTGGTTACGCACTAGATTGAGGCGGGCGACCCAAGGGTCGCCCCTACAGATGTCGCTGTATCGGCATAATGGCAGAGCGCGCATGACTGCTGCGAAGGACAAGTATTTCACGGCGTCGTTTGAATACAGTCCGGTTGATCAGGCGGAGAATATCGCCAACAAGCGGCGGGTGATGGCGATCATGGGGGCGCTGGCGGAGGCGCCGCTAGCGCAGCTATCGTCAGCGGCGCGCGATGGTTACGCTGAAAATGTGGCGTTGCGCGCGACGCATCCGATCAACGAGCTGAGCGGGATTGAAGCCGGGCTGGCGCAGTTGTGGCTGCCCTTGCGGCGGGCGCTGCCGGATATGGAGCGGCGCGAGCATTTCGTGGCTGGCGGGCGCTATCGCGATGGCAATTGGATCGCCTGTATGGGCGATTACATGGGCAGTTTCGCGGAAGATCTGCTGGGCATCCCGGCGACGCGGGGCGTGGTCTGCCTGCGCTTTTGCGAGGGGCATGAGCTGAGGGATGGGCAGATCGTCAGCAGCTATATTTTCCTCGACTTCCTGGATTTGATGCGGCAAGCGGGGTATTGGCCGCTGGCGCCGAGCCTGGGCGCGGAGATGCGCTGGATGCCGCCGCGCACGCTGGATGGCGTGATTCTGAAGCCGCAGGAAGAAGCGCGCTCGCGCCTGACGATTGAGCGGATATTGAAGATGCACGCTGCGCTGGGTCAATACAGCGGGGCGCCGCCGACGCGCGAAGTGCTGGATGAGATGGAGCAGGCGAAGCACTGGCATAAGGATTTCATGTGGTATGGTCCGGCCGGGATCGGCACGACGCGCGGGCTGAGGGGATATGAAGATTATCATCAGATTCCGTTTTTGGTGGCTTTCCCCGATCGGGGCGGTTCGGAGCAGGGACATTTCATCCGCATCGGCGATGGCTATTACGCGGTGACGGGCGGCTGGGGGTATTTGCAAGCGACGCATTTGGGCGGGGAGCTGTTCGGCGCCCCGCCGACGGGCAAGCGCGTCAAGATGCGGGTGATGGACTTTTACCGCTGCGATGACGAGACGATTGTGGAGAACTGGATCCCGATTGATGTGCCGCATTTGCTGCTGCAGATGGGCGTCGATGTCTTCGGGCGGATGCGGCATCAGTATCGGCAGCAGGGGGCGATCAGCGCGAGCGAGTGGTTGGTGGGAGATTAAACCCCCACCCCAAACCCCTCCCCGGCGGGTCAGTGTCTACGCGACCCCATGAAGAGGGAGGGGCTTCAAATGCTCTAGAGCGCAAGAGAAAACTCCCCTTCCCTCCCTGTGGGGGAAGGGGCTGGGGGATGGGGGCTGAGGCGAACGTGACGCAATCGATACATAACCAGAACAAGGAAAGAATCGCGGGCTTCCGAGGTGCGCTGTATGACATCGACGCGGGGGCGCTGCGCGCGCAATTGGGCGATGTTTTCGCGGCCGATTGTCTGGTGCAGCTGGCGAATCCGCTGGAGACGCTGGATGGCGTAGACGGACTGTACGAAGAAGCCTACGCGCCCTTGCTTGCGGCAGTGCCCGATTTGGAGCGACGCGATTTCATCGTGATGGCGGGCGCGTCCAACGGGGGCGACTGGGTCGGCTGCTGCGGGCATTATATGGGCGTCTTTGAGCGCCCCTGGCTGGACATCCCGCCGACGCGGCATTTGATGGCGATGCGCTATCACGAGTTCTTCCGGCTGGAAGATGGCATGATTGTTGAAATGCAAGCGCTTTGGGACATCCCGCAGGTGATGATGCAGGCGGAGGCCTGGCCGATGACGCCGAGCCTGGCGGTGGAATGGGTCGTGCCGGGACCGGCGACGGAAGACGGGATTGTTACGGCGGCCTACGATGAGGCGAAGGCACAAGCGAGCCTGGACTTGGTGACGGCGATGCTTGCCGCGCTGCAGCGCTCGCCCGAGGGCTTGGACGCGATGGAAATTGATCGCCGCTGGCACCGCCAGATGATGTGGTACGGGCCGGCGGGCATTGGTTCCATGCGACGGATATCGGGCTTCCGCAATTGGCATCAGATTCCCTTTTTGAAGGCGCTGCCCGATCGCAGCGTATTCAAGGACAAGGGTATCTTTTTCGGCGATGGCGATTATGTCGCTTTCACCGGCTGGCCCGGAATGAGCATGACGATCACGGGCGATGGCTTGCTGGGCATCGCGCCGTCGGATCAAGAGATTACAATGCGCAGCCTGGATTTTTGGCGCTGCGAGAATGGGCTGATACGCGAAAATTGGGTGTTGATTGATCTGCTGCATGTTTATGAGCAGATCGGCGTGGATGTATTTGCGCGGATGCGGGAGTTGACGATCGCGCGGCACGGGCGGATGCAGGAGTAGGTATTTTCACCACAGACGAAAACGAGGAAACACCGAGAACACAGAGGCGGGCGAGCCAAGGACCGCCCATCCAAGTTTGTGATTTGGAGGGCGAGCCAGCGGCTCGCCCGTACAGCAGGGATGCGATTTGGAGGGCGAGTTTAGCTTAGGGGCCAGTCGCGCGCTTCGCAGCGGGTGGCCCAGGCGTCGTAGAGGCCGCGCATGGCAGCGACGCGCTCGGGTTCGCGTTCGCTTAGGTCGCTGAGCTCGGTGCGGTCTTCAATCAAATTATAAAGCTCCCAATCGCCCGGGTGTTTGCTGACCAATTTCCAGTCGCCGATGCGGACGGCGCGATTGCCCTCGTGTTCCCAATAGAGCGGATTTTCGCGGCGCCATTCCGCGCCCTGCAGCGCAGGCAGGAAGCTCTCGCCCTCGACCGGCTGAATGGCCTTGCCGTTGAATTCGCTGGGATAGGCGGCGCCAGCCAACTCGGCGAAGGTGGGCAGCACATCAATGAACTGAATGGGGCTGTGGCAGATCGTGTCGGCTTCGATCATGTTGGGATAATGCACGATGCAGGGCGAGGAGATGCCGCCTTCGTGCACCCAATGTTTGTAGAGGCGGAAAGGCGAATTGGAGGCGTTGGCCCAGGGCAGATCGTAGCTCATGAAGGTATCGGCTGGTCCGGGGTTCATGTCGACGCGGTTGCCGATGCGCACGCGCCTGCCATCAGGCAGGGTCGGCACGTAGGAGCGGTGATCGCGCCAGCCGTCCTCAGCCATGTATTCGGCGCAGCCGCCGTTATCGGACAGGAAGATGATCAGGGTATCGCCGGTGATTGACAGAGCGTCGAGTTTCGCCAAGACGCGCCCGATGCCTTGATCCATGCGGTCGATCATGGCGGCGTAGGTGGCCATGCGCCGGTCTTCCCAATCGGTGTTGGTTTCGTTCTCCCAGGGGTGGGAGTCGGCATCGCGCGGGGAGATCTGCCAGACGGGATCGAGGAGGCCGAGGCTGTTGAGCTGCTCATGGCGATGCTGGCGCAGGGTATCCCAGCCGCCGCGGTATTTGCCTTGATATTTGGCGATATCTTGGGGCCAGGCGTGCAGGGGCCAATGGGGCGCGGTGTAGGCGAGGTGGAGGAAAAAGGGCGCGCCGTCGTCATGCGCCTCATTGATCATGTCGACCGCTTTGTCGCTGATGGCATCGGTGTAATAGAAGTCGTCGGGATATTCGGTGACAAATTCGCCGTTCTCGGTCAAGGCGTGGGGATAGAAGAAGCTGCCGGCGCCGACGAGGGTGCCATAGAAGCGGTCGAATCCGCGTTGCTGCGGTGTGGGGTAGCCTTCCGCGCCTGGCCGCCAGGTCTCCGGCTCTTGCGCCAGCATTTGACCGCCGGTATGCCATTTGCCCGACATCAGCGTGCGATAGCCGGCGCCCTTCAGCACTTCGGCGATGGTCACGGCGTCATCGCGCAGGTAACCCTGATAGGCGCGCGTGCCATGGTTAAACACCATGTGGCCGACGCCGGCTTGATGCGGATGCAAGCCGGTGAGCAGGGCGGCGCGCGAGGGACAGCAGCGGGCGAAGCTGTACATCTGGGAGAAGCGGACGCCCTTGGCGGCGAGGCGGTCCAGGTTGGGCGTGTCGATCTCGGCGCCGAAGCAGCCGATATCGGAATAGCCGAGGTCGTCGGCGAGAATGAGGATGATGTTTGGTTTGGTCATGGGAGTTCCTTAGGTTTTTACCAGCGAGGGCGGCGATCTAGATGCGTAATATAATGCAGCTCAGATAAAAGTCGCGGAATTGTGATGTGAGGTCTTCAGTCCACAAAAAAGACTCCTCAATTGAGGAGTCTGTAACAGGTCTTAGCTGTGATCTTTTCGAGGAGGTTTCGATTTACCCAGGTCTTTCGGGCGATCTGCCGGTTTAGCAGAGGATGATGAATGTTCGCGAGGCGGCTGTGCCTGTTTGGGATAAATCTTGTCACCATCCACGATATACTCGGTCATAGGTGTTTTGGAAACTGCCGAGTTGTTTTCGCGCATGTTGAGCACCCCTTTCCTTACAGTATATCATGATGCGTTTCCAACAATTCTAACGCTATTATGGGATGTGACCTCCCAATCTCCAAATTCGGGCACTTCAACCTGAAACTCATATAATCCATCCGAAATATACCTGAATCTTCTAAACTGAAATGTAGCAAATCTACTGTTCGATTGCCGCAGATCAATTTCGAAATACATTGTACCAATTATTCGATTGTCGCCCGGCGCCGAAATACGCAAGACCGCAGGGTAAACTCTTGATTCAGCATCAGACTCCTTATACCAATATGAGACAAGGGCGAATGGCGGATTCAATGGCACTACGATCGGGCCGGGCTCTGGCAAGGACAACGTAATAACTGTATCTGCAAACACTTTGTGCAGAATCACAGTTCCGTCATCGAGCCTTCCGTAGTCTCTGCATATAACTGACCAACCGAGCCTCATTCACCCACCTGCCATTATGTTATGCGCAATAAATCCGTGTCAAAATCACAACGTTAATATCCAATTTGCTCGATTCTGTCAAGTAATATGGGATTTGAATTTGCGCAAATCTCGTTGCACAGACGGCAGAAGCAGGTAGTTAGAACAAGCAGTTGAGATTGAAGCGCGCTGTTAGATAATTGGCAGCGCTTTAGACAATTACGGATTTCGTCGATCATCACTGTAGGTTAGGACGTTGGCTAAAGAATTTTCCCTTGAAAGGCGCGGGCTTGGGCCATGGTGGGCAGGGAAGGAATGGCGCCTTTGCCGAGGCAGGTTATGGCGCCGACGGCGTTGGCGAAGTCGAGAATCCGTGGCAGGCGCGCTTGCCAATCGGCTCGGTTCCGCAAGATGCCGATGAGCATGGCGGCGACGAAGGCATCGCCGGCGCCGGTGGTGTCGGTTGCTTTGACAGCATATCCGCTGCGCTCGAATGTCGTTCCATCCTTCAAGTGCGCGACGGCGCCCTTCGCCCCGTAAGTGACGCAGATCATCTGCAGAGAATCGCGCCAGAGCGGCGCAAGATCTTGGCCGCCGGTCAAAAAGGTCAGTTCCTCGTCGCTGATTTTGAGCAGGTTGGCGGAATCGAGTCCGGCGAGCATGCCGTCTTTGGCGGCTTCGGCGCTGTCCCAGAGCGGCAGGCGCAGGTTGGGATCGTAGGAGATGAATTTGCCAGCGGCACTCGCGTGTTCAAGCGCCAGGCGCAGGGCGGAGGCGGCCGGTTCGCGGATGAAGGTGATGCTGCCGTGATGGAATACATCGTATTTGTCAATGACGGCGGTATCGACATCGGCGGGACGCATCAGCATATCGGCCGACGGGTGGCGGTAGAACATGAAGCTGCGGTCGCCGTCTGCGGTATTGGAGACGAAAGCCAGCGCAGTGCGCGCCTCGCTCGAATAGGTCACTCCGCTGATATCGACATTCTCCGCCGCCAGCACAGCAGCCAGATGGCGGCCGAAGGGGTCGTCGCCCACCTGCCCCATGAAAGCGCTGGGAACACCGAGGCGAGCGACCGCGGCGGCGACGTTGGCGGGCGCGCCGCCGGGCGCCTTGACGAAGCCGGAGGCGTCGCCGACGGTCACGCCCATTTCCAGCGCGACAAAATCAATCAGGAGTTCGCCGAAGGACAGAACGGACATGGATTGGAGCTTATCAAGGGTGGAGGGATTGCGCCACTATTCGGCGCCGGCCTGATCGCGGGTGATGAAATCGTGAATGAAACCGCCGCAATCGCTGGCGACCAGGGCGCCGGTGATGAGGTCGATTTCCAGCTTGCCGCTTGCCCCCATCAATTGGGTCATAAATTGGCGCATATATATCATCATATCGTCCCAACTGACATCATCTGGCAGGCTATCCTGCCGCAGATCGCGCATGCTATCGAGGTATTGCAGCGCTGGCTCGATATCGTCGAAGACGAGTTGGCAAGGCAGGTCGTGCCGGACGACGGCGTAAAAATGCCGCGCCAGGATCCGCGTGCCGTTTTCCAGGGCGAAAGCTTCACAGGGCTGCGCCGGCGGTTTCACTGTGGCGCCGTTATCGCTGAGGAAGACATTGGCGCGATGGATTAGCATCTGCAATTGGATCAGGTTTTGCTGGCTGTCGGTCGCCGCGAGCAAGCGACCATCGGGCTTGAGCACGCGCTTAATCTCGGCTAATCCGGCTTCGATGTCGGCCAAGTGGTAGAGTACGTGATTCGCCATCACGATATCGAAGCTGTCATCGCTGTAGGGCAGGCGCATCGCATCGCCCAGCGCAAGGCGATCGCTGGCACAGGGATGATTCAGCAGCAAATTCGGCGACAGATCAAGGGCAAAATAGGCAAGAGCGGGCTGCTGCTGCAAGAGGCAGGCGTAATGGTTGCCGCGGCCGGGACCGATATCGAGCACGACTTCATCGCCGGCCCAACCGATGGTATCCAGCGTCCAGCGCACGAAGTCGATATTCGGCACGGAGTATTTGGCCTGCGTATCTTCGTGAATGCGCAGGTTTCGCTCGGTCGCGTAATAGCGGCGGATCGCTTCGGCTCTGGACATCGCCAATCCATGCAGTTCGGCGTAGGTATACTCGCCTCTAACTTTACTATACAGCCGAATTAGCGAACTGCAAGCATTGGCGCGAGGGCGAGCCACCGGCTTGCGTAGACACTAAGCGCCGCTCGCCCGTACACACGTTGGCGACGCGGCGGACGGTTTGCTATTGTTCGCCCCAGGTTTCCCAGTAGGTAAGCTCTTTGGCGGGCACGCGGGCTGCCTTTTGGAATGTTTCGCCGCTGAAATAGGCGGCCGGCAACAGGGCGGCGGTGGTGACATCGTCGGGTATGCCGAGGATGTCGTTGCACTCTTTCTCGTAGCTGAGGTGCAGGGTCGTCCAGGCTGAGCCGATGCCGCGCGCGCGCAGCGCCAGCATCAGCGACCAGGCGGCTGGTATGATCGAGCCGTACAAGCCGGCGTTGGCGGCCGGGCTGGCGTCATTCGCCCTACCCTGCACAGTTGGGAAGATCATCATCGGCGCCTCGTGCATGTGATCGGCCAGGTAGCGCGCCGAGCTGATGACGCGCTGCATCTGCGCTGATGGCTCTTCGCCGGGCGCCGAGCGCGAGGCGACGCCGGCGTAGGCGTACCAGGATTGTCTGTAATATTCGCCGATTTTCGCCTTCACCTCGGCGTCGGTGACGATCAGCCATTTCCAGCCTTGGCGATTGCTGCCGGTGGGCGCCTGGATGGCGATTTCGAGGCAGCGGTCGACGGTGGCGCGGTCGACGGGGCGGGACAAGTCGAGGCGTTTGCGGACGCTGCGGGTCGTCTCGAGGATGTAATCAACTGATGCGAGGTCGAAGTTCATGGGAAATCCTTTTCTATTTGCTTCGTTTAACGAGTACTAGGTGGTGGCGCAGGCGGGCGACAAACCCCATCCCCCGGCCCCTTCCCCAGCGAGCTAAGGAAGGGGAGAAAATGCAGCGGGACGGAAGGTATTTTGCGTGGGCGGCGGCAATGTCGCGCGGGAGTCCACAAGATTTGCATTGTTTGAGCCCATCATTCCCCGTCCGCCTCGAATAATTCGGCAAGCCAATTCAAGATCATGGCGCTGACGCTATCGTATTCCGAGTCGAAGAGGCGCGTGCCGTGAGCGCGTCCACGGTAGAGGCGGGCGGTTACGCCGCCCTTGGCGTTTAGGAACATCTGGCGGATGGCGGTTTCGCTGCTTGCGTCATTTTGCGAGGCGACAAGCAGCGCCGCGCGGTCAGCCAAGCCATCGACCAGCGCCGATTCGGGTTTGACGCCGCGATAATCGAGGCCGGGCGAGAGGGCGATGGCGCCGCGGCAGACAGGCGCTTGGGCGCAGCTGATCAGGGCGACATTGGCGCCGATGCTGCCGCCGATGATCGCCAGACCGCTTTCGCTCAGGTGGTCGTTTTCCGCAAGCCAGCTGATCCAGCCGGGGGCGACATCGTTGACCGCAAGGTCCCAGTCGCGCGGTCCGCCGGATGCGCCGTGGCCGCGCAGGTCGATGTTGAGGATGGCGTAGCCGGCTTCGCGCAGGTCGGGGATGAGGGGGGCGTAGGCAGCGCGGTTGCTGTTGAGCATGTGCAGAAGCAGGATGACGGGGGCGTCGGGTTCGGCGGCGGGGTGGAAGTCGGCGGTGAGGGTTGCGGAGTCACGCTGGAGGGTGATGGTTTGGGGATCGGGTTGGTTTTGGGCTGCGGTGGTGAGGGTGAGGAGGATAACAATAAACGCTAAGGCTGGCCTCATAGTAGTGACTCCCTTTTATCAGTCCTTTTCTAACGATAAGCTATTTTGTCCAGTCACCGAAGGCATCATCCGCTTCACTCTTTGATACAAACTCCGTCAAACGATCCCATGCGATACCTCCCTTCGAGTTGCGGTAACGTCCGAGGAAATCGTATAGAACATCGTTGACGAAATTCTCATATGCCTCTTGGAATTCGCTGTTTCTTTCCTTTGCGCGATAACCAAGGGGTTCGATAATGTCCGTATAGAGTTCTATGTTATTTGAGATGAAATACCAGAATTCTTGACCGCAGAGCTTCCAATAGACAAGAGACTCGTCAGGTCTGCCTGTCCGTTTTATCGTTCCAGTTTTTTCCGGACTGCGCTCTTTGCCATACATACAGCCATTGATTGGAACTATGTTCTTGTCTGGAAATCTGGGTTGAAGGAGGGCGATGGAGTCTTGGAAGTTGGAAAGCATTCTTTGTACCTGACTTGAATTACCCCAGTTTGGACCCGACTTTATTTCGACAATATACAACTTTGAATTCTTCTCTAAGACTAAATCGATGCCTCTTAGCTCTCCTTTTGCGGGTTTATAGCCTAGGAATACTTGTTCAGCTACGAATACTGCTACTCCTTCCAGAAACGTGCCGAAGAGACCTTCTTCCTGTGACGAAAGAAACGCATCCATGATTCCATACACTAACTGAATAGGGGATTGCGACTTCGCCCTGAACAGATACGGATTCTTCCGCTTAAGTACATCATCAAGGCGTTTGTTCTTGACGGTTTCCAAGCGTTTTTCATGAAAGTATCCGATGTTTTCTTCTACGTATTCTTGCACCGCACGGAGTAATACGTCGCTCATACTCGCCTCACAAAAGCTGCCGCTGAAAGTCAAGTAGTTTGGCCTCTATCGCTTCGACGTATTCCGGCACGATTTCAATGCCGACAGCCTTGCGCTTCATCTCTTGCGCGACGAAGAGCGTAGTTCCTGAACCGGCGAACGGGTCAAGCACGGTGTCACCTTGAACGGTGAAGAGCTTAATGAACCATTGAGGAAGCTGTTTCGGGAATACAGCGCTATGCCCCTGATTGTTGGTCTCGGTAGCCATGTGCACGACATTGGTGGGATAGACCATTTCTCGGCCGACCCAGTTTGATATGTTCTTGCCGAAGCCGCTCTCAACTCTGGACTCGTCGCGTATCTTGTCTGTCGCGCTCAAATTCTTGAGGCGCGCCGTTGCCCAGTCGCCAACTGGCACCATGACCTCTTCTTGATACATATCGAATTTCTTGGACTTATTGAATTGCAGCAATCGCTCCCATGAATCCCTAAAGCGATTAGGCCATTTTCCCGGATAAGAGTTTTTCTTGTGCCATATAAACTCTTCAGTCCAAAGCCAGCCTTGCTCGCGCAGAGCCTTTATGAGATCAAGCACGTAGGTGTGCCGCTCGCCATTGACAGCTTTCTCCTTTATGTTGAGCACGAATGTGCCGCGAGGGTTGAGAACGCGCAGGAGTTCGCGCGAAATCGGAAGAAACCACTCTACGTACGCGTCGGGATGAACACCGCCGTAGGTGCTTTTTCGTTGATCGGCGTAAGGCGGCGATGTAAATATCAACTGGACCGAATCGCTACGCAACTGTGCCAACTCAATAGCGGCATCGCCGAGGATAATGAAGGAGTCGTCTATCATTCTCTACATCCAGTTGCAAGCGGGCGGGTTCTCATTCAATGACGGGGCTGTCATACAATGACATGCAATCATGCAGCGCTCAAGATCTCGTCATACCTCTTGAAGAAGTCAGTGCCAATCCAAGCGCGCGCACCATCTTCATTTATCTGAACAACGATTGCATCATTGTGATGAACTTCGTCCCTCCAAAGAAACGCATGTACATCATCAATAGAATCAAACGTCCAGCGCAAGTCCGTGTACATTTGCATCACGTAATACATCATGACTCCTTTTTTGAATGGTGTCTTGTGAACATTATAGACTGTAATTTCCAGCGGTTGCGTCAGTTCTCCTCCTTCTTCTTCCCGCCCCGCCCCAGCAGGTAGAGCAGCAGCAGCATGACTAGCCCGGCAATCGCCAGCTTGTCGTAGGGCGAGAGCTCGGCGGGCGGCGGCCTGTCCGAGATGACGCGGATGAGATGCGGCATATCTTTGTCGCTGTGGCGGTAGAGGACGCGCTGCTCCTCGCTTTGGATCTCAAATTCGCCATCGCTGACCTCGACGCGGTAGCCAGCGGGGAATTGCGCATTGGGCACGAAGAGCTCGGTGGGCTCGGTCACGCTGCTGTCGCCGCGGAAGCTGAAGGTGAAAAGCCCGCGCCTGCGATCGAAGCGCATATTCAGCGGCTCGCCAGCGACTTTTTTGGCATAAGGGCGGACGACGGCGCTCAGGGCTCTTCCGCCGGAGTCGATGTCGCTCGGATCGCTCTGCTGGTCGCGGCTGAAGATGGAGAGGTCTTCGTTATTCCATTGATCGCCGCGCTCGTTGCTATTGTCCGGCGAGTAATTCCAGAGTGTATGGTTGAGCAGGCAGTCATCGAGGGCGCGCAGGTTGTAATCGAGGGCGTCCGCTTGGCTCGAGAAATCGTCAGTGCGAAAGGCGTCAGCGCCGTTCAGGTTCATGGGGATGCCGAATTCACCGACGACGATGGGCGCATCGCCAAGGGCCGCGTCGGCATAGCGGCGAAAGCGGCCGATCTGCTCGCTGAGGTAGGCGCGGATGCTGGCTTCGCCGATGAGCGGACGCCGGTCGAATAGGTCGAAATTGAGATGCGGATTGAAGCGGCGGGTGAAGAGCGTCATGCCATCGTAGAAGTGGGGCGCATAGACCAGCTTGTCGGCATCGTCAAAACGGGGCGGCGGCGCGAATGGCTCGGCTTCGATGAAGATATGGGCGGCGGGCATCACCGCGTGGATGCCGGCGGCGAAGCGCTCGATGAAGGGTTTAAGGTAATCGCGGGTGAAGTCAGCGCGGGCGAAATGGCCCGGGCGCAAGATGCGCGGCGCCCCGTCTTTGTCGACATCCCAGACGCCGTGGGCGCGCCAGACATCGGCGCATTCATCGCGCCAGACGGTGGCGCCGGCCGGATCGATGCGGACGGATTCGACCTTTAATGGCGGGAGCGTGGGCATTGGCGTGCCGAAATCGGGGCAATCCTGGGCGAAGCCGTTGGCGAGGAAGATCGCTTGGGCCGGCGATGGCATGACGCCGCGCTGCAGCAGGAGATGGTCGTGGCTGCGCAGATCAGGAACGCCGATCAAGCCGTAATGCGGCTCGTTCATGGTGTCGAAGCCGAGCACATTGGGCAGATGCTTGACGCGTTTGGCTACTTGGGCGAAGGCCTTGACATAATGTTCTTGCAGGTAGTCCTGGATATTCAGCCCGTCGACCATCATTTGGGGCGCGAATGTACGCCCGCCGAAGAAGAGCGTGAACATGGTGAAAGCGGCGAATCGGTAATAATTGTTCGACCACATCATGTGGGGGAAGTCGTCCGGCTGCTGCTGATGCAAAAGGGCGGCGCCGGTCTGATGGAAGCTGTCGAGATCCAAGCCGACCGCTTCCAGGGTCCAGGCGGGAGCGCCATCGCCGCCGGAAAAGCGACTCCAGACATCTTGATGCGGGTCGATGAAGAGGTTGATGTCGTATTCCAGCGCTTTTTCCAGGACGGCTTCCAGGTAGTCGAGGTAGGCGTCGTCGTAGGCGCCGGGTCCGGCGTGCTCGATGGCTTCCCAGGGTACGAGGAAGCGCAGGAAGTCCAGCCCCCAGTGTTTGAGGCGGCCGAAGTGCTCATCGGCTTCATCCAGCGGGAAGGGGCGGCCGATGAAAGAGACATTGCGCTTTTCGGCAAGGCTATCGGGCAGGTGGGTGTAGCCGGGCGGGTCGGTCGGGACTTTGCTGGTTCCGCTGAGGTTGACGCCGTGGAAGATGCGGGCGCGTCCTGCCTCGTCGATGAAGAAGCGTCCCTTGGCGGTGATGGGCATGTGGGGTTTCCAGCCTTACGTACTCAAAATTGATTTGTGCATCAAGTTTGCCAGCGCCCCGCTAAAATGCTATGGGGAAATCGCACTCTGCAATCTATTCCAATCTTAAAACGCTCATTCCAGAATTCACATAGATTCTGCTCAAGAATATTCGGAGTAACCAACTCGGCGACAATGTTTTAGTAGATATGATGCCACTCATCGCAGTCCTCTTCTCGCCCTTCTCCGTTGCCATTTTGATGTCGCACAGGTTGCCGCTTTATTGCCTAAGTCGTAACCTGCTTGATGCCCCTCATCAAAGCCGATTTTGTGTCCTTTACTGTAGCCATCCACTTCTCCTTCATAGTAGCCAGCTATGTGTCCATTATCATAACCATCCTCTTCCCCTTCATCGTAGCCAGCTGCGTGTCCCTCATCATAGCCATCCTCTTGTCCGTCATCAAAGAAATCCATTTGTCCGTCGTAATCAAAAATGTATCGACCTGCTAAATTGGAATAGCGGTATTCCTCATGATAGACTTCGTCGAATTCCCCATCGAAACTGAGGTCTTCTATTCCATCGGCGTAGCCATATTCGTAGCCCTCACTGTATCCCATAGACTCGCCTTCTTCGCATCCCTCGATGAAACCCGTAACTTCCCCGTCGTCATACCCCTCATTGTAGCCATCATCGTGTCCAATAGAGTATTCTACATTCGCCTCTTCGAAACCAGCCTCATGGCCCGCCTTGTAGCCGGCTTCGCTTCCAAGAAAGTATTCTACATCCGCCTCTGCGATACCCGCCTCATGGCCTGCTTTATGGCCGGCTCGATAGCCATCATCATAGCTCTCGGCTTTCGCCAACTTCACAATTGCTTGAACTTCATCCTTAGTGAACGTGAGCTGGGACATAAGCCATCCTGCCTATTGTTGCGGACCAAAGCGCATCAACTACACCGCGGGCCAGGGACGATTGGGACCGACGCCGGGGAGCGGGAAGCTGCCCTCCGCCAGCAGGCGAGCGATGCGATATTCGAGCATGCGCATTTCAATCGGCGAGAGCAGGGCGGACATGGCGCGGGTGTAGGCGTCGTCGGCATCGTCAAGGCGCGCGCAGAGCAGGCGCAAGTCCGCGAGAATCGCTTCGGGGATGGGCAGGCCGGCGAAGTCCCAGATCACGGTGCGCAGCTTTTCGCTGGCGTTGAAGGTCAAGCCGTGGTCGATGCCCCAGAGTTGTCCGTCTTCGTCGACGAGGCAGTGGCCGCCTTTGCGGTCGGCATTGTTGGCGACGGCGTCGAAGATGGCCATGCGCTCCAACTTAGGCAGCAACTCCGGATTATCGAAGGTGTAGTAATGTTCTTCGGGATCGTGGTCGATGAAAAGCTGCACCGAGCCGAGGCCGCGGGTGCCGGCGCGCAGGAGCGTGGGCGGCACGAGGTTCCAGCCGAGGGCTTTGGATGTGAGGTAGGCGGCGGTTTCGCGGTTGCAGAGCGTGCCATCGGGGAAATCCCAAAGCGGTCGCTCGCCGCGGCGCGGTTTGTAGATGGCGAGCAAGCGGATGCCGTCGCGGACGATGTTGACAAGGAAGGTGTAATTCGAGCCCCAGCGCATCAAGCCGACTTCTTCGTCCATTTCGCCATGTTCAACTACGGCGATGGCTTCATCCAGCGGGATGCAGACCGGTTCATCGAGGGCGCGGGCGGTGTGGACGCGGTTGACGGTCATGGAGGCTCGCCGGGAATGTCGCTTGACCAGTTTATTGTAACCAGTGGAGCGCGTCCTGCGCAAAAGGGAGCTTGGCCGCTTAAGCGTCCGGATTCACGTTGCGGTATACCTGCGCGAGCGAGAGAACGCAGTTGAGGGGTTCCAAGGCGATTTCGTCAGCAAGGTCGGAGAATTGCTGCAAATGCCAGCCGCTTTCGGTGCGGGTGTGCCACTGGGCGAAGACGCGCTCCTGATCGAGGATGAGGTAGCCTTGAATGCTGGGTACTGCGCCGTAAAGTTCGAGTTTGCGGACGCGGTCGCGCTCGATGGACGAGGGGGAGGTCACCTCGGCGACGAAAATCGGATTGAGCAGCGTCGTCGTGCCATCGTCCGTTTCCGCATGGCCACAGACGGCGCTGAGGTCCGGATAGACGTAGCGAGTGGGACTGACGCCGACGCGCATGTGGCTGGTATGCAAGCGACAATTGGAGTCCATCAATTGCGCGCCGAGAGTGAGCGTAAGATTCACGGTAATCTCGTCATGGTTCAGTGTGCCGCCCGTCATCGGGAATATCTCTCCGTCGATGTATTCGTGTCGGATCTCGCTTTCGGTTTCCAGCGCGAGATACTGTTCGACTGTGAGTAGCTGGATTTCTATTGCCATTGCCGCGCCTCCAATGCGCTCAATTCGCTTTGGATCTTAGGCTTCCAGATTCACGTTGCGGTATACCTGCGCGAGCGAGAGAACGCAGTTGAGGGGTTCCAAGGCGATTTCGTCAGCAAGGTCGGAGAATTGCTGCAAATGCCAGCCGCTTTCGGTGCGGGTGCGCCACTGGGCGAAGACGCGCTCCTGATCGAGAATGAGGTAGCCTTGAATGCTGGGGACAGCGCGGTAGAGCTCGACTTTTCTGACGCGGTCGCGCTCGACAGACGAGGGCGAGATCACTTCAACGACTACCGTGGGATTGAGCAGAATAACTTCGTTGTCATCGGCGTAAGTTGGTTGGCCGCGGACCACGCTCACATCCGGATAAAGGTACTTTGTGTAGTCTACGCTGACGCGCATCTGGCTGCCGAAAACGAAGCAGTCTCGATCACTGAGAGCGACCACGAGCGCAGATGATGTAGACGCGACGATGATGTTGTGACTTCCAGATCCACCGGGCATTGGAATGAGTTCTCCGTCAATGAATTCATGCTGAATCTCGCTGGCCTCATCAAATGCCAGGTATTCTTCGACTGTCAGCTGGCGGACTTCTACTGCCATTATCTTGCCTCGCTTACCCTGATCTGGCGGATTGGTGGTGAAGATGATCAAGCCCAGTAGAAGATGATACGGCCATTCTGCTTTGCATCGGGTCGGCCCGATTTCACCGTGTCCATGGCCTGCAAGCTGAGGGCGCGCATCTGCTCGCGCGTGCACCACATGCGAACGGTTTGCGGGTCGCCATCGCCCCCTTCGAAGAGGTTGTAGGCTGCGCGTTCTTCGTCTTCTTCGCTGCGGTCCAGCGGGTCAATGTCGTCATCGTCGGCTGATTCGAGCCCGTCTTGCGGCAGGAATTCCTGGGCGACGAGGATGATTCTGTTGTCGTTCGCTTCATAAGCCAAGCCCATTTGGGCGATGCGAAACAGCGGCTCAATTGGTTCGCGCAGCGCCATGTCCAGTTTGCGGAAGTCTGCTTCGGTGGTGGAATTATCCTGTTCGTCGAGATCATCCAACATCTCGGCGATGGCGGCGGAGAGCGCGTGCGCCTGTTCTTTTTCGATCGTGAAGGAGACGAGGCGGTTGTCTTTGCCCGCTTGCAGGTGAAAGGTTCGTTTGCCTTTGGGTCCAATGGCGCCGATGGTCACAAAGTCAACCGGATTGAGCTCGATAACATTTCCCATAGCGTCCTCCGTCTACAAGCATTGTAACCGCTTCTGTTCAGCCAACCAACCGACGCGCCTGGGTTGCGAACTGCCAAATCAAAAGAGCGCGGGAGGATTGTTCGCTGCCGCCGAGCGGCTTGGAGAATGAGTATCCCTAATCTCGCCGTTGCTATGTGCTGCGCGCCGCTGCCGTCTCGTTTTCGTGTTTCGCCGTTTGCAATTGCAAAAGATGGGCGATGTCGTTCACGCCGACGATGAAGGGCCGGCTGTGCCCCAAATGCAGGGTGCTAATCGAAGCGGGCGATATCACAATCCGCTGGAAGACATCAAGGTGCATCCCCAGGTAATGCGCCAATGCCATCTTGATCAGATCGGCGTGAAAAACCAGCGCGATCATCTGTTCTGGATGGCGGCGCGCAAGCGCTTCTATGGCGTTGACGATCCGCGTTTGCACCGCGCGCATCGTTTCGCCATTGGGGAAAACAGCGCGCGAGGGGTATTCCTGCACGACGCCCCACATCTTGCGCCGCTGCAGCTCGCCGATCGCCTTGTCCTGCCAATCGCCGTAATCAACTTCGGTGATTTCCTCGCGCGCTCGCGCGTTTAGCTGCGGATGATGTTTGGCGATGGCGGCAGCCGTCTCCATGGTGCGCTCCATTGGGCTGGAATAGATGCAGTTCAGCGGCGCGTCCGCGAGCCGACGCCCTAAGGCTTCCGCTTGCGCCACACCCTCGTCATTCAGGTGAACGCCAGCTAATCGACCGGCCAGCTTGCCCGTTTTCACGTAGTCGTTTACGGCATGTCGGATGAGCAGAATCGTTGTCATGGTCAGCATTCGCGGACGGGTAAGATTGCGCCAGATGATAACATATCCTCGAGTAAAGCGGCTAGTCACGCTGCGTATCGATGGCCGCGCCGGTGTATAGTGGGCAGTTCGGATAATCGGGAGTAGAGCGGATGCAATTCGCAATCAATTATTCGCCGCAAGCTGAGGGGCTATGGCGCGATGGACGCATCAAGGTTGATCTTTTCAAGTGTCCGGATTGGCCCGATCTTGTGGCGGAAGTCAGCAAGATCCATAAAGTATACGTGCATTTTTCGCTCATTATGTGGCGCGGCGGAATGGACACTGTCGACCATCGGCTGTTGCGGCGCTGGTTGGAGGCGACCGAAACAGCGGTCATCAATACTCACTTTGCGCTGGCAAGGTCGGATCTCGCGGCCGCGCGGCGCATATCAGCGGACTCGGTCGTTGATCATGCGGCGCGGGTTTTGGCGCCTCTATGTGAGCGCTTCGGCACCGAAAACATCGTCGTCGAGAATATTCCGTTTCCAGCTGGCGGCTGGATGGAGGATCCGCTGGAGGAGGTCGCCGATCCCGAAGTGATTTCGGAAGTGGTCCGGCGAAGCGGATGCGGCTTTCTGCTTGATATCGCGCATGCCATCCGCGCCTGCGAAGGCACTGGGCGCAGCGATGTCAAAGCATATCTCAACGCGCTGCCAGTACATGCGCTGCGCGAGTTGCATGTTGTGGGGCTGCTGCCGGAGCCGGATGAGCAGGGCCTGCGTCAAGATCACTTCGCGCTGACGGAAGACGATTGGGCGATGACGGAGTGGTCGTTGGAGCGGATCCGCGCCGGAGCATGGAAGAAGCCGGCGGTCATGGCATTCGAATATGGCGGCGTCGGCGAGAGGTTTGCGTGGCGCAGCGACGCGGCCGTCATCGCCGAACAGGCGCCGCGGCTTTATGAGCTGGCGAAGAGCGTATGAATCAGCGGATTGCGCAAAACTCGCTATGGCAATGCGCTTGCATCGGTGTTAAAGTGATGGCGCAACGTGGTACAAGGAACACATGAGCGTCTTTTCCACATTGGTGCGGTGGGTATGCACCCATCAGTCCCTGAGAGCGCAAAACCAGCGACGAAGCGCCCACATCGGTAGAGTGGGTTTGTTGTCGTCCGCTGGCCGCTTTTGTTGGCTGTAGCGAAACCCGGTTAATCGTTTCTCTAGCAGGAGTAGATAGAAGATGTCCGAAGAACGTTCGCAAGGTACTGTCAAGTGGTTCAACGCCGAGAAAGGTTATGGCTTCATCTCCCAGGAAGATGGCGATGATCTGTTTGTGCATTACAGCGAGATCCAGGGAACCGGCTACCGCAGCCTTGATGAAGGCGCGCGCGTTGAATTCCTGATCACTGAGGGGCGCAAAGGCAAGCAAGCCAGCGCGGTTTCTTTGATCGACTAGTTCCGATCACGATAAGGAAATACGAAACCCGTCTCGATTGAGGCGGGTTTTTGATTTATGGCGAAGTCGGCATGCGGATGGGCGAGCTGATGGGCGGCCATACAGATCGTGGGATAGGCGGGCGACGAATTCAGCAGTTGAGGAGCGAATCTGAATACACAGTCAAGCGTCGCACGCTCAGTCTGGCGCCTCAATAAGGAGGCGGCCCAGTGGCACACTAGCGTTGACGAAAGGCCTTCCATCGGGGTCAGATGCGGGCAGTCGAACTATATCGCGCGTGCGATAGAGACCGGTGATTACGGAGTATTGTCCCGCTGGAAGATCCGCGGGCAGCGCAAGATTCCAGGTTTCGGTGTCTGCGAGGCCCGCATACCAGAATTGAGTCGGCAAGCGCAGTCCCAGCGGGTGCTGATCAAAGACCCACCATTGCTCGCTCGCTTCGTCGCCGATGTGCAGAAATTGGGCATACTCTTCATCATCGGCGATGTCCGCGCGCCAGGTGAAGTGAAGGGTAAGCGTATCGCCGGTTTGGGCGCTAGCGGGCAGGGTGACGGGATCAAGCGTAAATCCATTATCAAAGTAAGCGAGCGGCGCCGGGGGCGGGGGCGGGGAATACTCCGCCGGCAGCACGATTTCGCCGAGGATGATTTGCGTGTCGCTGAGTCGTTGAAGATCGCTTGATTGGATTCGTTGCGCCTGGAAATCGGCGCCTTCCTCGCGCCAGAGCGTCAGGACAGCCCAAAGCGCATGATTACGCGGGGCGTCCAGCGGGATGGGGAGCTTCATCGTGTGGAGATATACCTGCGTGTAGCCCGGTCCCATATACAGGCGGCCGGGATCATTCAATTCCCTGTCATCACTGACGAGGACTTCTTGACTGATCGGGTCAATGATATGCACTGAATAGCCCTGCGAGTTGAAATCGGCCGACGGGTGAGACAAAAAGATTTGGAAGTTGTAGCTGTTGTCGCCGGGCTGCAAGTCATAAGCGCGCAACCTGGCGCCGGACGCAAAAACGACCGACGCGCCTCGTTTACCGGACTGTTCACTGACAGGCGGCAGCGAGTGCAGTTGCGTGATCAGCAGGAGCCAGATGGCGGGAAACAGAAACAGCGCCCAGCGGACACGCGCCGAAGGTCGGGGCTCGAATTCGCTGAATTGGCCGAGCAACGCGACAAGCGCCGCCCATCCGCCGATCAGCTCGAAGATTTCTTCAATGCCATACTTTGGGATACAACCAGCAAGGTGAAAGAAGCCGAAAGGACTTTCACAGGGATTAATCTTCCATGTGTCCATTAGGACACCAGCCAGCCCGATGAGCGCGAGCGCCAGCAAGACATAGAGCAGCCAACTGCGCTGGGGTTTGGGCAGGGTCTTGCTGGGAATAAACGTGAGTGTCGCAAGACAGGCGGCGAGCGCAAGATACGGGAAATACCATGGTCCAATTGGGGAGATTTTCGTGCCAGTAAACTCGACTATTGCAAGGGCAAAAAAGAGAATGCCATAACCAGCCGTGATTGCGAAATGACGGGCAGATTGCCGCATAGCGCGCCAGCTCGCGATGAAGGCGACGGCGCCAATCAGCGCCAGCTGCGCCGTCGAAAGCAGGGAAAGGATATTCCACTCACGGTCGAGATGCCAATACCACTGCTCGAGAACCGAAGCGGGCCTGTAGAGCAGCGCCACGCTCACCAAGATTAGCTGGACGGCCAGCATTAGATCAGCCAGCCGCCGAAGCGAAGATGGCAAGCGAAGGACGAGCCGCCAGTACAAGATTGGGCAAGCCGCAATATACAGGAAGAGAACGAGGCTTCGAGTAAGCGTCTCGGCCGCAATTGTCATCGGGGACAGACCTCCATAGCGCCGTTGGTCACAGCCTGCTTGCGATGAAGGATCTTGCGCCCCGCGCCACCGGTTTTATCCATGCCAAACGCGGAGCAACTGACCTACTGCCGCCGCGCTTCGACGAATTCGATTGCGGTCAGCAGTTTATCCAAGCCGACTGTCCGATCGCCGGTAAGATGCAGGCGGATCGCCCGTCGCTGATGGTTATGCAGGGCGCGCAGATCGCCAGCGGCTTGGGCGGCGAAGAGCGTGCCGAAGCTGAAGTCCATGCGCTCAATCGCCTGGTCGGGCGCCGGGTCGGCGGTCAGCTGCCAGAAGATGCCGTTGTCCCCCCCGCCCTTATGATATTGCCCGGTGCTGTGCAGGTAGCGCGGACCGTAACCGATGGTAACGGCGCGCTTGGTCACATGACGCAGGCGGCGCTGAATAAGGGCGATCATTCGCTTTTCTTCCGCAGACGGCGTGAAGTAGATGAGGAAGGCAAAGTAATCGCCGGCGCGCGAACCGGCCATTTGCGCCGCGATCACGCCGACGGCGTCGCCGCCGTCGAAACCATGCTGACGGCAGAGCTCGCGCAGCGGCTCGAGGGTGAGCTCATCGGCATACAGCTCTAGCCCGTCGCCCGTCATCAGCGGCGCTTCCGACGGCAGGCGCCCCGTTTCCTGATAGGTCTTCAGCAACGCTTTGGCGGCGTCCTTGGCTTCGGTGACGTTCGGTTCATCAAAGGGATTCACCTGCAAGAGCGAGCCGGCGATGGCGGTGGCGTATTCCCAGCGGAAGAATTCGCCGGCGATGGCGAGTTTGTCGGCGAGGCGGATGGTGACGCGGGGATGGCCCGCTTCGCGCAGGGCGCGCACAGCGGCGTCTTGCGCGGCGACATCGGCATCATTATCTACACGCAAGTAGATGAAGAGGCGGTCGCTGACATAATCGTGCGGCAAGCCAACGGAAGCGCCGACGACCGGCAGCGCGCCCTTCCCTTCTTTGCCGAGGCTCTCTGCCAGCAGCTGTTCAGCCCAATTGCCGAAGCTGCGCAGCGACTCGGTGGTGATGATCGTGACCTTGTCGCGTCCTTCTTTGGCGAGGGCGCCGATCACCGCGCCGAGCAGCAATCCCGGATGATAGCTCGACGGGATGGTCTCGCGGTTTGCCGCCAGCATCGTATCGGCGCTGGCCCACAAGCCATCGAGGTCGAGCCCGATCAAGGCGGCGGGCGCCATGCCAAAGTAGCTGAGCGCGCTGTACCGCCCGCCGATGTCTGCGGGATTGAGGATAATATCGCGGAGGCCGGCTTCGCGCGCGATGCGCTCCAAGGGGGAGCCGGGATCGGTGATGACGATGAACTGATCGCCAACCCCGCCGGTCCGCTGCCAGAAGTGGTGATCGAGCGCCAAGGTTTCGATTGTGCCGCCCGATTTGCTGGAGACGATAAAGAGCGTGTTTTCGATTTCGATTTGATCTTCAACTTGGCGGATGCGAGCCGGGTCGGTGCTGTCGAGCACGATCAATTCGGGGAAGCCCGGCTGCGGACCAAAGGTATCGGCGAGCACTTCCGGCGCCAATGAACTGCCGCCCATGCCGAGCAAGACAACATGTTTGAAACGCCCGCCGCGCATGCCGTCTTGCAGGGCCTGAAGCCGTCCGCGGTCGATGGTCCTGTCAAAGTCTAGCCAGCCCAGCCGATCGACGATCTTCCTGATCGTCGCCGCCCCGGCCTTCCAAAGGCTGCCGTCTTTGTTCCAAAGCCGCGGATTGACGAAATCAGCGTCCAAGCTGGCCACCGCCTCGTCAACGGCGCCGTGATAAATGCCCAGCGCCAGTTTGGTGCGTTCGATGATGCCGCTGCGCAAGAGCGTGCGTTTGGCGGCCACCTGCGCGATCAAGGTTTCGAAGCTGTCGATGAAGGCGTCGACACCGTCGTCTTGCAAGCGCGATGTCACTTGGCTCATATCGATGCCAACTTCCGCCAGGCGATCCAGCGCCTCTTCCGGCGGCAGGAACTGATCAGCCTCCTGCGTTACGGTTTCGGCGGCGACGCCGTGGTCCTTGAAGGCGGCCAGGGTGGCGGGCGGCAGGGTGTTGACGGTGAAGGGGCCAATCAGGTTATCGACATAGAGCGTATCGGGATAGGTCGGGTTCTTGGTGCTGGTTGACGCCCAGAGCGGACGTTGCGCCTGCGCCCCCGCCGCTCGCAGCGATTCGAAGCGTTCGCCCTGGAAGATGCGCTGGAAGGATTTGTAGGCCATCTTGGCGTTGGCGATGGCCGTCTGGCCCAAGAGTTTGCTGTTGGCGGCGATGCGCGCGGTATCCTGGCGCAGTTGGGCGGCGCGGATATTGTTCTCGAGCATCTGATCAACCATGGCGTCGATGCGGCTGAGGAAGAAGCTGGCGACCGATGCGACGCGCGCGATATCTTCGCCATTTTCTAGGCGCCGCTCAAGCCCGCGAATGAAGGCTTCAGCCACGCGCTCATAATTGTTGATGGCGAAAATCAGGGTTACGTTGACGTTGATGCCGGCGGCGATCGCCTCTTCGATGGCGGGGATGCCTTCCGGCGTCGCCGGAATTTTGATCATCAGGTTGGGGCGCTCGACCGTCTGGAACAGGCGCTTGGCTTCGTCGACGGTTCCCTGCGTGTCGCGCGCCAACAGCGGCGAAACTTCGAGGCTGACGTAGCCGTCGCCGCCAGCGGAACGATCGTAAACCGGGCGGAAGAGATCGGTGGCATTCTGGATATCTTCAATCGCCAGCGCTTCGTAAATGTCTTGCGCTTCCAAATCGAGCATGGTCATGATGGCGTCGTCGTAGGTGTCGGAATCGCCGATGGCTTTCTGGAAGATCGAGGGATTGGAGGTCACGCCGAGGACGCCTTCTTCGTCGATGCGGCGCTGCAAGTCGCCATTGTTCAGATCGTCTCGATGGATGTAATCGAGCCAGGCGCTCTGCCCGTACTTTTGAATCTCCAGCAGGGGATTGCTCATCAGGGACTCCGGATATCGCTCGCTAAATCGCTAGTAAAGACATTCTAGCAGAAAAGCATTTTTCACCACAGAGGGTACGGCTGACAGGCCATCGCAGAATCATGTATCACTGTCGCTTCCTCGGGATCAAACACGCTGATTCTTGCATCAATAAGCGATTTCAAGCACATCTTGTGTCTTTTGATCTTTGTTGAGTCTGCTAAGGTAAATTACGAGTAGCGACATTCAATAGCGCGATAGGATGGTCTGTCATGCAAATCTCATGGGTACTACTGGCAGAGAATGTTATTGTAAACGAGCAGATGAAAAGGATGGACATAGTTGGTGAGTTCCACAGAGTAACCGCCGACAAGTTCCCTCACTCGATACCCAAATTCTATATCGTATGTCGCGCGAAAGCCGATGCGCAAAAGCAGGTGACTATGCCATATAGAGTGACGGTTCGCAGGCCATCAGATGATTTGGTTGAAATCCACAATAGTGATGTATCGGTAACTATTCCTCCAAATGTCGGATCTGTCGTAGGCACTTTGATCGCGGATATTCAGGATTTCGAAATCAGAAGTCAGGGAAGACACACAATAACCGCGCAACTCGGTGATAGCGAATATAGCGCGGAATTCATTGTAGCGCCTCGCAGGAACGTCACCAATGACACGCAAGAGTAGAAGGCGCAAAGCAGCCCGGCAGCTCACCAGGGTTAAAGCTAAAGTCAGCAATTGCGCTCGCAGAGAAGTCGTGGACTTATACCTATTGCATAATTTTGAAATCTCGAATCGTTCGAACCACGATATGGCGGAGCACAACAGTTATCCTCACAGCTTTCCTATTCCTAGGCACAGAATGCTTTCCCCGGGCGTAGTTCGCAAGGCAATCAAACATATTGAAGAATTTCGACGAAGCCGCTATTATGATGATGACTGATTCACAAGGGGTTGGCGATGAGTGACGCTCTACTTGATGTGGCTCGGAGTCTGGCTGGCAGACCTTATCAAATCGAAATTGAACGCGAACCTGGTGAATTGTCCCCGGAAATCCCTAGGTACACGGCCTGCGTGAAAGAAATGCCGTATTGCGTGGCGCAGGGTTTTACAGAAGAGCAGGCTCGAAAAGAGATCCGTTCAGTTCTGGTCGATTACATCCTCTCGTTACTAGTCCGAAACATAGACGTTCCAGATCCTCAAATCGCGCATGTTGTCGATGAGTCAGATTACGATGTTTATTGGCCATGGGAGGGTTCTTTCGTCCATGCCAATAGATCGTTCTTGGAGCAATTTACTTCGCCGTGAAGAATGATTCAGATTTGATTTTCGCACATTGATTTATGACGATGAAGCGCTCACTATACTTTGGATCACTAGGTTCACGACATGCGTGGGCGAGTTAATAGTTATCCAAGCCTCATTAATTCGGCGTTGAGCAGACATTGGGATGGACAGATAGCGCTATAATCCCTGCGGTGTTGGAGGCGCGCGCCACCGGGTCACTACAATTCTCACGCAGCCTCTGTGGCGAGTTTCCCCAGAGGCAACCCCCAGCGAGCTACCCCCCCTGCCGCTCCATGCGCCGGATGGAGATCAGCACGAGCAGCGCGGTAACTGACAGATAGACCAGCGTCAGCAAGACCCAAGGCGAGAGAATCGGGATGGATGCGCCATTGCTGGCGAGGGTGACGCGCATGGTCACCAGCTGCTGATGATCAATCAGCATTTGCTGCGAGCGCAGGGTGGCCATGATCGGATTCAGGCTGGTGGCGATCATATCGAGATAGATGGTGGTCGCTTCGACAGTGGGATTGTCGGTGAAGCGGTTGGTGAAGCTGTTGACGACATTGCCGTAGGCGTTTTGGAAGAGGATCAGCGCGACCAGGGGCAAGCCGACGGTGATGGCGAGGGCGACGGTATAGGAGCGGATGGTCGCCGCGAGCGTGCGCTCGGTGATGGAGGAGAAGAACATGCCGAAAGCGCCCAGCACAATCGCCGAGACCAATAGCGCGAGAAGCGCCAGGATCAGCTCCGCTTCGCTGACGCCGCCGAAGAGAAAGGCGATGCTTTGCAGAGGGATGGCCGAAAGCAGCAGCAATACGATGTATCCCAGCGCCGACTGCATTTTGCCGACGACGAAGGTCGCTTTGGTGATCAAGGTCGTTTGCAGCAGATCGTAGGTCTTGCGTTCGCGTTCGGTGGTGATGGCGCCAGCGGTCAGCGCGGGCACGATGAAGATGATCAGCATCAATTCGATGAAGAGCACACCGATGAAGAGCTCGCGCCCCAAGTCGCCGGTGACGACCACGCCGCCTGCTGGCGCGCGCAGCAAATATAGCAGAACGGTAAAAAAGCTCATAAGCGTAAGGAAGATGGTAATGATGGCGAAGCCGCGCAGGCCACGCATCCGTCCGCGCAATTCCTTGACCATGACCGGATTCAGGCGAAAGGCGCGCAGATCGCCGATGGTCATCAAACCGACTGACATTAGCGGGACCATTGCAAGCAGCGCCGGGGTGAAGCCAAAAGCGAGCAGCGCCGCCAGATTGGCCGCTGTCAGCAGCCAGGCGGTAAAGATCGTCCACAATTCTTGCGCCATAATCACGGCCGCCAGCACCAGCAGGATGGCGGCGTTTGCCAGGATGCCGGCGGTGATCAAGAGGGCGGCCGTATCGGCATCGGTGATGAATCGGCTTAGAGCCGCTTCTTGCAGCGCGGTGAAGAGCGCCGCGTCCCGGTTGGCGGCGTGGATGGCGACGCCGATAACGATGAGCGCCGCGATCAGGTTGACGAGCGCGCCCCAGAGCATGATCAGCGAACTGCGCCGCAGCAGCCGCTCGCGCGGCGTCATCAGTTCAGGCGGGATGCGATCCCAGGCGACGCCTTCGGGCACGTTGTCGCCGAAGAGGCTGCTGATGAGGCGGTAGAGTTTTTTCAGTCTGTCTAGCATGGGTCAGTTCGGACTCTCCGAATATGTTCATTGTCTCGCATCACGCGCGCGGTAGAGGCGCAGATCTATCGACTGCCATAATGCCTAACCGCGCCAAATCTCGAAGACTTTCTGCGATCCATAGACGCAAACATTGAATTCCATCAAGAAATTGGCATGCCCAAACAGCACAGGAACTGAATCGCTCTCTGCCCATGCGAACCATAATGGAACGTTGCTTGCCTCGGCCACCAACCGCTGCGAGGCTGTTGCGGCGAGAGCTCGTGACTCGACATCAGCAAGGGCGCCCGCTAAGGTTCCCAAAGGCGCTTGCGCCTCCCAGACCGCGCCCAATGCCAAACCTACAGCATACGGCAACACGTTAATGGGAGCGCCAGTGTCGATAACTCCATTTACCTGCACAGTTCGGCTGCCGCTTGAAAGTTCGAGAGAGAGACGCGGCATCAGACTGCCTGGAACTGATGGCAGGGAGCTGAAAGAAAATTGCGCCATTACTCAATACTTGATACGCTCTTTGACTTTTCCTCTTCCATCAATTCCATGAGTTTCGAAGCTATCTCATAGTTGCCGCGAAGTCCCATAGGGTCAAAGGCATATTTTGACATCGCCGGTTCGCTCAGCAGCAACCGCAGCAATTCCAGCTTATCAACTTCGTCGAGAGCCAAGACTTCGTCCTGCAGTTCCCTCGAAAGCATTTATCGCCTCCTAGCGTCTTCCGTCAGGGAGACAATTGTAGCGGAACTTGCCCATCTTCCGCGATAGGAATTCTCATCCGCGCTGTAATCCGCGACGCGCTCAGGCTATCCAGCGCATTTGCGGCGAGCGAAAGTCCCGCGAAAGCTGCCAATTATGGTTGGTCTGCACATGCGCTTCTCATGCGGACCAAATCCTCACAATAGCATCGCCCGCCGGCGCGCCAGCTCGTCGATGACCAGCCGGTCGGCTTTGCCGAAGCTGTAGTCCGCCAGTTGCGCCTCAGTCGCCCAAGCCCAGTCTCGGACGCCCAACGTCTGCGGCTCATCATGTGGCGGCAGCGC
>JAPOYT010000104.1 GCA_026706445.1 Chloroflexota bacterium | reverse complement strand
AAGGCTTGTCCGCTACTGTGTCAGTTTAACGCAACAGAAATTGAATCAGGGTTCTGCTGGGGCGAGCCACCGCTGCGCGTAGGTCGCGTAGACACTGACCGCCGACACTGCAGATCGCTCGCCCGTACACACAGCAAATCTGGGACAAAGTCTCCAGCCAATTTATAGTGCAAGCGGGATTTTTACCGGCGCGCCTAGGCAGCGTAGACACTGACCACCAAAATAGCTAGTAGATCGCCCTTGCAGTGTCGATTGAGTTCCAACAATCCATCCCTCTGCGCCGTAGGGCTGTGTCTACGCGCTCCTCTGTGTTTCCTCGATTCCTCTGTGGTGAAGCCCATGTACTCCTTGGCGCTGCGCAGCGTCGGAAGCGAGCCATCAAGTTGCGGACAAGCCTAGTAGGGGCGACTGAACCGTGGTGTCTACGCTCGGCTTTGTGTCGGCCGCCTGCAACACTTTCGGTCACGGCAGTTTCCGTCCGTCGGCATAGATGAAGAAGTTGCCGCTGGACTGGACCTCAATGTCGAAGCCGTGCTTGCGCAGCGCCGTGGTCAATTCGGCGGGCTCATAGTAGATCTTCACAATATCAAACTGGCGTCCATCTTTGAGGACGCGCCGCTGCAACTCGCCGCCGAGGTTCGCCGTGCCGGTATGGCTTGGGGAACGATCCACCTTGCCCGAGTCGACGAAGAACAGGCGGCCGCCCGGCTTCAGCGCTCGGCGCACTGTTTCAAGGAAAGATGACAATCGGTCGGCCGGCACATGCGATAGCCAGAAACCGAAGAAGACCATGTCGTACTGACGCGGCGGCTCGTAGCTGAACAAGTTGGTCAATTGATAATCAACTTTGTCGGAAAGCAGCTTGGCGCGGTTAATCTTGATCATTTCGGGCGAGGCGTCGAGGGCGGTGACGCGCTCGCCAATTTGGATCAGTTCCGCCGTCCAGATGCCGGTGCCGGGCGCCATTTCAAGGATGCGCCCGAAGGCTGAGGCGCTGTGCAGCTGATCGCGGATCTGCTGGACTTCCCGCTGCCATTGGCGGGTATGGGCTTCGCCTTGATCGTAGCGCCCGCGGCGATAAAACCAGTCGTCATACTCGGGCGCGCGAGCGCGGTAGTATTCGATCTGGTTTTGCAGGACTTCGGTCATGGCAGGATTCCGTTTCGGGCAATTCACAGCGGCGCGTAGGTCGCGTGGGGCGCGCCGACACCGACCGTCAATCGCCCCTAGGACTGCATATAAGGTTCGCGGTGCGAGAGGCCGGCGGGATCATTCAACTCGGCTTCCGGCGGCGCTGGAACCTGACCGGTCAGCAGCGGATCGTCAGTTTCGCGCATCCAGCGATTGAGGCGAGCGCGCATATCGTCGAGTACCTCCGCGTGTTCGGCGCTGTCGATGAGATTGACGCGTTCGCTCGGATCAAGAATAGTGTCGTAAAGACGTTCCGGCGCGATGGGGCTATCGGCATAGCCGGCCTCCAGCCATTCGCTCTTGGCGAAGCCATCATCGATATTCGACAGCACGGGCGAGCTCCGGCCATCGTAGCGGCGGATGTATTTGTATCGCTCAGTGCGGACGGCGCGCTTGGGCTCGTAAGCGGCGTGATAGCTGACTTCGGCGAAAAGCTCATCGCGGATCGCTTCGCGCTCGCCCGTCAGGAGGGGCAGCATCGAATGCCCTTGCAGCCAAGCGGGCGGCTCAATGTCGAGCAGGTCGCATAGCGTGGGGAAGATGTCAATATGGCTGACCATGCCGTCAATGACGCGTCCGCCGCGGAAGGGCGCCGGACCATCCATGATGAGGGCGACGCCGATGCCGTGATCGGTCAGGTTGCATTTCATATCGGGGAAGGCGAGCCCGTGATCGGTCGTGTAGATGACCAGCGTATTCTCGCGCTGACCCGTTTCATCGAGCGCGCGCAAGACATGTCCGATCTTGTCGTCGAGGGTTTGCGCCATCGCAATGTAATTCGCCATATCTTGGCGCGTGCCCGGCGTATCGGGAAAAGGCGCGGGCGGCAGCACATAATCCGGGTTGATATCGTGCTCGGTCGGGAATTCCCGGTGCGTCTCGAAGAAGCCGACAGTCAGCCAAAATGGCGTTTCCGGCTGTGAGCGGATGAAATCGGCGGCGGCGATATGCGCCTGCGGTTTGTCTTCGGTCAAAATCCGGTCATAGCCGACCGCCTCAGCGCCGCGGTGGTATTGCGCGCTGGTCAGGTGCTGGATGCCGGCGAGCGCCGAGGTGTAGCCGGCCCCTTTCAGCGTGTGGATGATATGCTGGCTGAAATCGCGCAGGACGAAGCCTCGATTGGCCAGCCCGAGCATGCCGGCGCTGTGGGGCGATTGCCCGGTGAGCAAGGCGGCGCGGCTGGGCGAGCAGGTGGGCGCGGCGCAGTAGGCGCGGCGGAAAAGGACGCCACGCTCCGCTAGACGCTGCAGGTTGGGTGTGGGGATGGCGTGGCCGTAAGGCTGCAAGTAGCGGCCCGTATCGTGCGAATGGATATAGAGGATGTTTGGTTTTGGCATGGTAGGACTCCACAGCAGCAATTCTTGACCACCGAGTACACCGAGATCCAGGAGGACACAGAGGCTATATTTCAGTTTCCCCTAAGGAATTAGTCCAAGATTAAAGCCAATCTTCCTGGCCGCGGAAGGGCATGTGAACGGCGGGATCGTAGACCGGCCTTTCCGCATAAATGTTGTCGTTGGCAACGTCGGGCGCGCCGCGGACGAGTATGGGGCGGTCGCCTTCGCGCATGACGCGGGTGGATGTCGGGATGTAGCGCAGCGTTAAGCCGATGCGCCAGGTATCCGATGTATTAGATTCGGAGCCGTGGATGATGCGCGGGTTATGCACGGAGACATCGCCGGGTTCCAATTCCAGGTCGACCACGTGAGAATCGTCAATCTGTGAAGGATGAATGCCCGATGCGAGCACGTTCTTGCCGTCGGGGACTTCGATCATTTCGCGGCGGGAAAGCAGGCGGTTGTTTTGCGTGCCGGGCAGCAGGCGCATGCAGCCGTTCTCCCGTGTGGAGGCAGTGGCGGCCAACCAGATGGTGGTCACTTCCATCGGCGCCAGCGGCCAGTAACTGCCGTCTTGATGCCAAAGGACCTTTTGCCCGTGGCGCGGCGGTTTGGCGATATAATGCGCCGCCCACATGGCGATGTTGGGTCCCAGGAATTGCTCG
>JAPOYT010000038.1 GCA_026706445.1 Chloroflexota bacterium | reverse complement strand
GATGATGAGCCGCGCGCCCGCTTTGGCGACGCGCGCGAGAGCGGTCGCCTGGCGTTGCCCGCCGGATAGGTTCATCACCAGTTCGCGCGTGGACGGCACTCTTATGGCCAGTTCTTCTAGCAGTTGGTTGGTTTCACGGTACATGCGCCGACGATCTAGCAGGCGCAAAAGCGGGTTGCGGTACGATTCATGACCTAGAAAGACATTCTCCATAATGTCCAGGTTTTCGCAGAGCGCTAGATCCTGATAGATCGTCTCAATTTGTTTTTCTTTTGCGTCGCGGGGATGGCGGAAATGCACTTCCTCACCGTCAATCAAGACGTGACCGGCGGAAGGCTCAAGGTCTCCGGCAAGAATCTTGACCAAGGTCGATTTGCCCGCGCCGTTGTCCCCGACTAAGCCCACGACTTCGCCAGGCGATATCGACACGCTGACTTCGTTGAGGGCGACCACCCCTTTGAAATAGCGGCTGAGGCGCTTCGTCTGGACTACTGGCGGCGCATTCATGAACTGGTGTCATGCCTCAAACAAATTTAGTCGTCGTCCAGATGACCGTGTTAAAGCGCGGCGCGGCTGGGAAGCTTGCCTAATGATAACGACGACCAGGGACGCTAACAAATTTTTGCATTTTCCCCGGGCCAGCGCCCCTGTGTTATGATCTGGTAGGAAAGAGTCCGAAGATTCCGCAGCGCATTGCCAAGGTCCTTGGCCTAGGCCGGCAATAGCGCGTGAGCGGGACGATGCAGGAGCGTGAAAACCATCATGATTATAGATGTGCATTCACACAGTCCGCAGTTTCGCGGCGCAGTACCGGCGGAACAGCAAATCATCAATTACGCATGGAGACCGGACCGCGCCGTGAGCTCCGTCTACAATTGGGACGAATATATGAAGGCGCAGACGCCCGCCGACATCAGCATTGTATTTGGTGTCGCCTGGCGCCCAGGTGATAGCGCTGGCGGCGTCAGCGGCTTTGATGAGTCTTCGGATCTGCCGGGAAATGTCAATGACAAGACGGCGCTGTTTGTCCAAGCTTATCCAGAGCGACTGATCGGCTTCATGTCTCTGCATCCTCATGACCCGCGCTCGCTTGATGAATTGGAGCGATGTCGGTGTGACTTGGGGTTGCGCGGAATTAAGCTGGGCGCCAATTATCAGATATTTCATCCGCTCGAGGCGCGCGCCTTGGCAATTTATGAGCAGGCGCAACGGTATGGATTGCCGATACTCTTTCATCAGGGCACATCGCCGGTACGCATGGCGCCGATTCGCTTTGCCCACCCGCTATTGATGGACGAAGTCGCCATGCGCTACCCTGATCTCAAAATCATCATGGCGCATATGGGCCATCCCTGGACGGTGGATACCGCTGTCGTCATCCGCAAGCATCCGAATGTTTACGCCGATATTTCCGGCTTGTTCTATCGCGCCTTTGGCTATTATGAGGCGATGATAAGAGCGACCGAGTGGAATGTTCTCGACAAGCTGCTATTCGCTTCGGATTTTCCCGTGACGACTGCGGCCGAAACCTTTGACGCCTTGCACAAGGTGAACGACATCGTTGCAGGCACGCCTTTTCCGCGCGTCCCCGAGGACAAACTTGAAGCGATAATCTACCGAGATTCGCTAGCGCTGCTGGGATTGAGCTGAGATGACAAACGCTTCTCTTTTCGCAAGAGCTACGGCGGTCACACCAGGTGGCGTCAACTCCGGCACGCGCGGGCTGGAAGCCCCTATCGTGTGGGCGCGAGCGGACGGCGCATACCTCCACGATGCTGATGGACGGCGATATCTTGATTACCATGCAGCTTTCGGCCCAATCATCCTCGGGCACAATCATCCGGCGGTAAACGACGCCGTCGCGCAAGCAATGACGCAGGTTGACCTTACCGGTGTCGGGACGACTGAGCTCGAAATTCTCTTGGCGGAAAAGGTGGTCGAGCATGTGCCTTCCGCAGAGATGGCGCTGATCTTCGGCTCCGGCACAGAGGCCACTTATCTCGCTCAACGATTGGCGCGCGCGGTTACCGGGCGCAGAAAACTGGTCAAATTTCAGGGCTGTTTTCACGGCTGGCACGACTATCTATTAATGAACATCATAAGCGCGCCAGAAAAGATCGGCCAGAAGGACCCAGCTTCCGCCGGCATGCTGCCGGAGGCGATTGAGAATACTATCGTTCTTCCTTTCAACGACAGCGAAGCGCTGGAGCATACGGTCAAAACGCAGGGCGACGAAATCGCGGCTATCATACTCGAGCCGATCCCACACAATATCGGCTGTGTTATGCCACGGCTGGGATTCGTCCAGTCATTGCGTAGCTTATGCGATCAACACGGGATCATATTGATCTTTGATGAGGTAATCACGGGCTTCCGGCATGGGCTCGGCGGTTATCAGGCGGAGCTGAAAATCTTGCCCGATTTAACGACGATGGCGAAAGCTATCGCCAATGGCTATCCCTGTGCTGTTCTCGCGGGACGGAAAGAGCTGATGACGCGCTTTTCCAGCGCAGGCGGCGATGTCTTCGTCGGCGGCACTTACAACGGGCACCCGGTCGCGACGGCGGCGGCGCTCGCCACCATCGCAGAACTCGAGGACGGGTCGGTTCATCAGAGAATATTCCGCCTGGGCGACAAAGCGCGGCGAGGTATGCAGGAGATCGCTGATCGCCTTGACATCGACATGACGGTTACTGGTTATGGATCGGTCTTCGTACCCTACTTCATGAGTGGGGAGATCACACGTTACGCTGACCTGCTGCGCAACAATACCGAGGCCGATATCATGTTCCGCGGGGAAATGGTCAAGCGAGGCATTTTCATGCTGCCGCTGGCGATGAAGCGGAATCACATCTCCGGGGCGCACACGGATGCGGATATCGACCACACTCTGAATGTGACGGAAGATGTGCTGAAGGAGATGAGCCGCCAGCATGGATTGCGCTAAAGCGCCGTCAAATTATTCCTCGACGCAGGGCCTGACCAGACTGAGTCCATCACGATTGAGCTCGACCCCCCAGCCCGATTTGTCCGGCAGCATTAGATAGCCGTCTTGTGGCAGGGGCTCCTCAACAAAGATGTCCCCAAAAATCGGCACGATTTGGTCGGCAGCCGGGCTCATCATTAGGAACTCCGCCATCGGGCAATTGGTGAAGGCATATTGCAAGTGGTATGCGTAAATGCCGGAGCCATGCGGGATTACCGGAATAT
>JAPOYT010000056.1 GCA_026706445.1 Chloroflexota bacterium | reverse complement strand
TTTGGGCACAATGATGGCGACCTGCAAAGCATCCACCGCTCCGCTGGCGCCAAAAAGGTAGGTGAGCACAATCTCGCGCGCGAGGCCAAGAAGGCGGCTGCAAATATTGCCCAGCGCCAGTATGCCGCTGGCGCCGGCGAGGCGCGCATTGGTGCGTTCCTGTTCGCCCGGTTCAGCAGCGTCGGCGATGGGGTCCGGCGACCAGGACGGGGTTTCAGCGGTCATGCTTTGGCTTCCGCTTTTGACTCACAGCGATATACACGCGGTTTGAAGTCTTGCTCAATCGGCGAACGGCGGAAACGGCGAGGCGCCGCCTAGCCGAATATGAGACCGGCGTAGCGGGCGCCCGCCATCAGAATCAGCGAGACCAGCGCCAGCCACATGCTTACCCGCCCGTTGCGCCTCATTTTGTCTTCGACCCCAGCCAGCGCATCCGCCTTGACGCCCTCATCCGCAAGCAGCCGGCGGTATGCGCCCGCTCGGCGCCAGACGGCGAAGTAGCCGTGGGCGAAGGCGAGCAAGCCAAATAGCGCGCCAATGGTCAAGATAAGCCCCATGGCGCTGCTCATCGCTTCGTGATAAGACAGCATGCCGTATAGCAGCAAACCAGCGATGGTGGTCACAAGCGCCGAAAGCGGAATCAGGCGGGGCAAGCTCGTTGCGCTGTAGAGTGCCCGCAAGAAGCGGCGCCCCTCCGCCCCAGACGAACGGGCGGCCGGCTCTATATAGAAGGACATCAGCAAAGCCGCGCCCACCCAGATAAATCCAGCAACAATATGCAGCAGGCGCAAAACGGTGATCGCCAGCGCGCCGCCGGCCGTGCTTACATCCATGACATTCTCCCTATCAACTTGGCAGCCAGCCGCGCAAAGCCTTGCCGCGCTGATTCACGCTATCGATCTAATCCAAGGTCAGCAAGTAGACGATCAGGTCGGCGATATCGGCCGCCTCCAGGCTGTCTTCGTAGCCGGCAAACATGATGTTGGAATAACCGGCGACCAAGCGCCGTCCCGGACGCAGAATGCTCCAGTACAAGTATTCTTCAGCCGTTTGGCTCGCGGCGCGCTCGGCGGCGACGGCGGCGATGCCCGCCAGCGAATTGCCGATGCCGCTGCTTTCGCCAGTGATCGAATGGCAGGCGGTGCATGATGGCGCTTCGCTATTCGATTGATTGAATAGTTTTTCGCCGCTGCCGGCGTCAGCCAGCGCGAAGTCCAAACTGTCAAAGGGGATGCGAGGCGCCTCGGCGCTGCAGGCGGCGATGATAAACGTATTGAGGATGACGAGCAGTAGCGCCAGGCTATGATTGCCGGGTGACGATCGCATAACGACTTTAGATCCTTTGACAGCGTTGCCGCGGCCGCCTATTATCACATTCAGTCGGCAGCTACTCAATCCTGACTGATGATGAGATAACCTTTATGTCTTCTGCCTTAATGCCTTGGAAACAAGCGCGCCAGTTACGGGCGAGACGCCAGCAACTTGATTCCGCCAGGCGCGCGGTTTCGGCAAGGGACATCATCCGCCAGCTGTTCGCCCTGCAATCACAGGAATGGTCGTCGGCGCAGCTGGCGATTCATGCCCGCGGGCGAAACCTTACGCAGGCTGATGTCATACACGCCCGCGAATTCGAGCGGACCTTCGTGCTCACCTGGACGCTGCGCGGCACGCTGCATCTGGTCGCGGCCGAAGACATCCGCCTCCAGCTCGATTTGTGCGGACCGCCCGCCATCCGCGGATCTCGCAGCCGTTACCAGCAGCTCGGCTTGACCGAGGACCTACGCGAATCCGCTCTCCAGGAGATGCGCGATATCCTCACGCGCGATACCGCCTTGACGCGCGCGCAGCTGGCGGACGCGCTCGCGGCGCGCGGGATCCCGGTCGCGGGGCAAGCCATTCATCATCTCGCGCGCTTCGCCGCCCTGCGCGGCTTGATCTGCCTTGGCGCCGAAGTTGACGGAGACTTGACCTACGTCTTGCTCGACGACTGGCTGCCGGCCAGCGCGGTTGCGCCGCCGGTGGACGACCCCTTGCGCGAATTTGCGCGGCGCTACCTGGCGGCATACGGACCGGCGACCATGGCCGACTTCAAGCGCTGGTCGGGCTTGACCGCGGCGCAGGCGAAGCAGGCTTGGACTACTGTAAGCGCTGAATGCCGTTCGCTGTCCCTTCCCGACGGCGAAGCGCTGCTGCTGGAGCGGCAGGCTCCGCTGCTAGAGGCCCCGCCAGACGAGCCGACTGTCCGCCTGCTGCCGCGCTATGACAACTACCTGCTGGGCTACGAGAGCCGCGCCTTCATGGTAGCGGACGCCTTCGCTAAGCATGCGCATCCCGGCGGCGGCTTGATCCGCGCCTGTGTCCTCATCGACGGGGAAGCGAAAGCGAACTGGAAGCTGGAGAAGCGGCGGACCGGCGCGCGCGTCACCGTCGATCCTATTGAGCGATTGAACGCGGCCGAGTTGGCGCAGTTGGAAGCGGAAGTGGAGCGCCTGGGTCGATTCCTCAACAGCGCTGTCGAACTGCGCATCACCAGCGGCTAGCAGATCCCCAAGCGGGCCAAATGGCGCGCCTTGCGACAACTTGCTTGACAAAGATTCTTGTTTTCAATTATTGTGAAAATAGGAACGATGAAAAGGAGAGCGCCAATGAATCACCGTAAGTTTGTCACCATCGCCGGTTTGGCGATTGCCCTGCTCTTCGCATTTTCCGCGCTGCCATATCTGGCGAATTCGCAGCAAATCAAAAACTTCGAGTATGTGGGCTTCGACGACCTAATAGGAGCTGACGTATTCATTTGGGATACCGTAACGGGCGGCGGGGAAATTAAGGTGCAAGTCAAAGGCGGAGGCATCACCAGCGTGTGGCTGCGCGTGCAGGTAAACTATGAAACGCAATGGGGAACCAAAACCGAGGTAGGCATTACTCCCTTGCAAAATACGCCGGGGACACAATTGGAGTACCGCGTGAAAGTGGGGAATTCGGCTTGGAGCAATACCATAAAGCTGTCCTTCGACTAAGTTCGGGGGCAGGTCTCCCGCAGCCTCCGCCCATGAAGACCGGCGGGGGGGCATTTACACGACACAGCAATTCAATTCTAGATTGATCGCAGAAGGAAGAATAGTTGTGAAACGCAAGTCAACCCTTTCCATCGCTATGCTGGCGCTGTCCCTGATGATCCTGTTCGCGCTCCCGGCGCAAGCGCATCATCGCGTAAACCTGACCGG
>JAPOYT010000200.1 GCA_026706445.1 Chloroflexota bacterium | reverse complement strand
CCAGGTGAGCAGGAAGGCCAGGATGGCGGCGGAGGTCAAGCCGGGCAGGGAGAGCGGCAAGATGATCTTGTGCACCACTTGCAAGCGGCTGCAGCCATCGATGCGGCCCGCGTCTTCAAGTTCGATGGGAATGGTCTTGAAATACGATTGCAGCAGCCAGATGACGTAGGGCAGGATGAACGAGAGATTGATGAAGACGAGTGTGACGATTTTGTCGCTCATGCCGATTCTTTTGGCGACGAGCACAATCGGAATCGCCAGGGAGAGGGCCGGGATCAGACGGCTGGCGAGGATGCCGAAGAGCAATACGCTGCGTCCGCGGAAGGTCAAGCGCGCCAGCGGATACGCGGCGTAGGCGCCGACGAGGACGGCGATAGCGGCGACGCTGCCGGCGACGAAGAAGCTATTGGCGAAGGAGCGCAGGAAGATCCGTGATTGATAAGGCACGCCCGATGCTTCGCCCAGGACCGCGCCCTCAAAGATTTCGCGGTAGCTATCGAGCACGATGGGGTTGGGCAGCCATTGCGGCGGCCGATTCAGCAATTGTCGTTCGTACTGAAAGCTGGAGCTGACCAGCCAAAGGAAAGGGCCGACCGTTCCCGCAAGCACAAGAACCGCGGCGAGGTAGATGACAATCAGGCGGAGGCGGGCGCGCGCTTTCATTACCGTTCCGCCCCCTTTTCCAGGATGACGTAGAACAAGATGGCGAGCGCCAGCGTGATCGCGCCCAGCAGCATGGCGATCGAGCTGCCCGCGCCGAAATCCAGCTTGCGGAAAGTTTCGGTGTAGATAGTCCAACCGAGCACATTGGTGGCGTCGGCTGGTCCGCCGGCGGTGAGCACGAAAATGATATCGAAGACTTTCAGGGCGAAGATCATCTCGAAGATGATGACTATGGAAAGCATGGGGCGCAGCAGGGGCAGCGTGATGAAGCGGAAGCGCTGCCAGATATTGGCGCCGTCTACGATGGCGGATTCGTAGATATCGCCCGGGATGGTCTGCAAGCCGGAGAGCAATAGCAGGGTGGCCAGCGGGATATGAATCCAGGAATAGGCGATGACGAGCCAGATCATGACGCTGGGCATGCTGCCGAGCACATTTTGGTACTCGGTGATGATGCCCAGCTCGAAAAAGACGGCATTGACCAAGCCGTATTGGGGATTGAGCAGCCACTTCCATAGCAGAGCGTTGACTACCGAGGGAATCGCCCAGGGCACCAGCAGCAGCGCGCGCAATATGCCGCGGCCGGGAAACTTCTCATTGAGCAGGAGAGAGATCAGCAGCGAAAGCAGGACGATGAGCGCGACAGCCAAGATGGCGAAGGTGAAGGTGGTGCGCAGGGGCTCCCAAAAGTCGCTGTCGGTGAGCCAATCGATGTAATTCTCCAAGCCGATGAAACGCTCGCGGCCCGGGCGCTTTAGATTCCAGTTGTGCAGGCTCAGGAAGACGGCGATGCAGAAGGGCGCTAGGATGGTGGCGGCGATGATCAAGACGGCGGGCGCGCTGAAGAAAATCGCCAGCGCGCCTTGGGGTAGTTCTTTGCGTGTATGGGCGAGTTTGGATTGCACGTTTTTTCCTGTTAGCGGCGGGTCAGCCACCGGCTGACCCCTACAGATTCTCTTTATTGTAGTGATTTGTAGGGGCGACCGACCGTTAGTGTCTACGCTACGCGGTGGGTCGCCCGCAGAACGTGCTATCGACCTAGTAGCCCCAGTCTTCTTTCAGCTCATTCCATTCTTCAGCCAGGTCCTTGAGGACTTCGCCTTTGTCCGCATCGCCGAGAATGGCGGCTTGCAGCGGGCCCCAGCTGCCGATCTCCCAATCGGAGAAGAAGGGCACGAAGCGGTATGGGCGCGAGATGGCGTATTCGCCTTGCTCGCTTAGCAGATCGGGATCAATCCAGCCGGAGATGGATTCGCGCACATCTTGGTCTTGATAGAGCCCTTGCTGCGAGAATCCCAAGCCGAATTCCAGCGCCCAGCGCTTGGCGACGTAATACTCGCCGGTGGCATCGCGACCACCCAGGAATTGCACCAGCTGCCAGGCCGAATCCATGTCCTCAGCGCCGTTGGTAATGGAGTAGAGGCGCACATAACCCCATGAGCCGCTGCGCACGTCGTTGGCGCCCGGTATCAGCGCGTTCTTGATACTGCCGGCGGCATTGGATTGTTCTGGATCGTTCATCGCCTTGAGGGTGTAGTCGGTGGTGGTCATGTAGCTCGTCGTGCCGGCCGCCATCAGCAGCGTTCCATCGTCGTCCGTCAGCGATGCCGGATCAATCAGCCCGGCGTCCAGTCCTTCGGTCAGCCAGTCGAGCGCCTGCCAGGCCGCGCTGCCCTCAAGATGGAAGAGTGGGTTGAAATCGTCGTCAAAGAGACGGCCGCCGCGGGCAGCGGTGAGCGTCTCCCATTCGCGCAGCAGGTAATTCTCGCCGCTGCGCAGCTGCATGAGGATGGGATATTCGACCACGCCGGCGTCTTTGATCATCTGAGCTTGCTCCAGCATTTCGGCCCAGGTTTCTGGTGGCGCGGTGATGCCAGCGGCTTCAAGGTGCGCCGCGTTGTAGGCCATCGTCTGGACGCCAGAGTAGTATGGCAAGCCGTAGACCTCGCCGTCGTAAGACATCTGCTCGATGATGCCCGCGGGCAGATCAGCCAGCAATTCATCGGCGCCGGGCAGACCGGTTATTGGCAAGATCCAGCCAGCCGATGCCCATTCCGCCAGGTAGCTGTCGCGGACGTAAGCGACATCAAATTCGGTGCCGGCGACGAAGCTGGCGACCATCTTGTCGTGATATTCATTGCTGGGGAAGGGCAAGAATTGGGCGCCGTGGCCAGACTGTTCGGTGAAACGACCCAGGTTTTCGGTGACGACATCAACTTGGTAGGGCCAGCCGGTCAGCTTAAGTCCGTCGTCTTGCGCGATGGCGGCGCCGCCGACAAGCAAGATCCAGACTGAGAGCAACAGGAAGAGAGATCTTGTACGATGCATTTCTTCACCTCGATTCATAACAAGCGCACGTGCGGAAATGTGAAAGGGTCATTTGCTTATCAGCGCCTCCATTTCCAGCTAATTTTAGGTTACGGTGGAATGCTTTGCGGCGGGTTAGCGCGCGCGAGAACTGCCTACGGTTGTTGAAAGGCTACAGCGTAGTCTGCTATAGTCTTTTCCACCTGCTTAGACTGTAGCGCGGCGATACTGGCGTTCGCCTGCCATATTTCTGCCATCTTCGGTGGCATCGCGATGTCGACATACAGCGGTGATTTTGAAGAGCATATCCGTGATCTCTTGGGCAACTTCTACGATTATTTGAAGTTGGCGGAGAATCCGGTCGCCTCCAGGTTGGCGCGGGAGGCCAGCGGCAATGAGCGCATGCGCGTCATCCGGGCGAAGCTGCTGGACGCGATTGAAGATCTGCGGCGGGAGGATCAACAAAAGGCGACCGCGCGCGGCAACCGCCTCTACAGTATTCTGCAGCTGCGCTATGTTGAAGAACGGGGCACGAATGAAGTACTCGTCGAATTGGCGCTGAGCGAACGCCAGTATTACCGCGAGCATCAACGGGCGATCCAAACGATCAGCCGGATCATTTGGGATGAGCATTTTGCCAATGTCGGGAGGGAGTCGGTCGAAGCCGCTCATCCGCTGGCGGAAGAATTGGATTATATCAATGCCGGCAGCAGCCACCGCGCCTTCCAGCCGGGTGAGGAAATCCAGGCGGCCGTAGTGGCGACGCAGGTGATTGCGCGGCAGCGGGGCATCGAGATAGGCCTGGCGCAGGCGCAGGAACCGATCGCGCTCAACTTGTCGCAGCCGGTATTTCGGCAATTTGTCATCTACTTGCTCAAAGAGCTGATCGGCGCGACCGCCGCGGCAGGCGACATCGAAATCGGTCTCGCGATGGTCAAGCGCGCGCCGGTCATAGCGATATCGATGAAAGCGCTGGAGGTGGACGGAGCGGTTTTCTGCAAATCTTTGCGGGAGGATTCGACGGCAAGCGAGTTGATGAAGCACTTGAAGGCGGAAGTAAAATGGGTCGATGAGCCAGCCCGGATCTTGGTGGCTTTCAAGCGAGCGGTCCACAACATTCTCGTCGTTGATGACAATCCGGATACGGTGGTTCTGTTCAAACGGTATCTGGCGAATTTACCGTACCGGCTGTTTTCGGCAGTGGGTGAGCGAGATGCCTTGGCGATTGCGCGCGGAACGCCGCTGCGGTGCATCATCCTCGATGTGATGTTGCCTGGAAAAGATGGCTGGCAACTCTTGCAGAGTTACAAGAGTCACCCGGCCACGGCAGAGATACCGGTGTTGATTTGTTCGGTGCTGGAGATGGAGGAGCTGGCGATGTCTCTGGGCGCCGATGGCTACCTGAAGAAGCCGCCGGCGCGCGCTGAGTTCTTATCGATCTTGCAGCAGTGGGTCGAATGAACGAGTCTGACTGGCTCTTGATTGCAATCGACTGCGGGCGACCTACGCGCAGCGGTGGCTCGCCCCAGCAGAACCCTGATTCAATTTCTGTTGCGTTAAACTGACACAGTAGCGGACAAGCCCTACACATTCCTGCCGTGGCGAGTCTATTATTTGCAGGACAAGAAATGCAGCAAGCGCAGAAACGAGTTCATCGGAGAAACAGGAAAAGGCGACCGGGACGCGAATTCGCGAATACGAGGGAAAAGGGGACGCATGTCTGAAAAGAAAGTCAGGATTGGGATTGTCGGCATTGGAAACATGGGCTCGAAGCATGTAAAGCATGTGATTGACTTGCCGAATACAACACTCGCCTCCGTCTGCGATAGGGACTTGCAACGAGTCGAGACAGCATTTGCCGCTGTCGATCCGAGCGCAAACGGGGAGTCGAGCGAGGACGCCGCAGAAGCAGGCGATGCAGACGCCATTACCGACGAAAATGCCGAGAAAGCCATGGTCGGCCAGGGTGAAGATGATGATCCTGACTATGCCAGGATCGTCGCCGACGCGCCGCAATTCACGGAATTCGAGGAGATGCTTGACAGGGTAGAACTGGACGCTGTGATCATCGCGACCCCGCATTACGATCATCCCGATATGAGCCTGATGGCTTTTGAGCGCGGCATTCATGTATTGGTCGAGAAACCGATCGCGGTGCATGTCAAAGAAGCGCAACGCATGATTGACGGCTACAGCGCCGCCAAAAAGGAGAATCCCAGTCTAGTGTTCGCGGCGATGTTCATGCAGCGCGCCTGGGGTCATTGGCGCAAGATCAAGTCGATGATTGAGGGGGGCAAACTGGGCCGGCTGATCCGCTGCAGCTGGCTGATTACCGATTGGTTCCGTACGCAGAGTTATTACGACAGCGGCGGCTGGCGCGCGACCTGGCGTGGCGAAGGCGGCGGCGTGCTCATGAATCAGTGCCCGCATAATTTGGATCTGTATCAATGGTTTGTGGGCATGCCGGCGCGGGCGCAGGGATTCGTCAGTTTTGGCAAGCATCACCGCATTGAGGTGGAGGATGAGGTAACGGCTTATTTCGAGCATGAAAACGGCATGGTAGGGCATTTCGTCACGACGACGGGCGAATCGCCCGGCACCAACCGGCTGGAGATCGCTGGCGAAAATGGCAAGCTGGTGTATCAGGACGACGAGATCCTTCTGTTCCGCAACGAATGGTCGTCGATCAAGCAGATTCGCGAAGCGGAAAATGGCTTTGAAGCGGTTCCCAATACGCGTGAGAAAATTGCCTACGCGCCCAATACTTCGCATGGGCATGAGCACATTATCGAGAACTTCGCCGATGCTATTTTGAATGGCGCGGCTTTGATCGCGCCGGCGGAAGAAGGGTTGAATTCGGTCGCCATCAACAATGCGATCATACTGTCGGCGCATAAGCGGCAGATGGTCGACTTGCCTTTCGATGGCGATGAATTTGTCGCGCTTTTGGAGCGTTATATTTTGCAGCCACCGGCTTAGAGACAGATTGGAGAAGGAAATGACACAGATCGCGGCGCAGCTATTTACGATTCGCGATTTTACCCAGACGCGGGAGGACTTCGCCGCCAGCATGGCGAAGATCCGCGCTATCGGTTATGAGGCCGTGCAAGTATCACAGATCGGGGACATCCCCGATGCCGAAGTCAAGCGCATCGCCGATGACAATGGCTTGACCATCTGCAATACGCATTCGTCGGTGGATCAGCTGCAGCGCGATCCCGATGCGGTAATCGAGCAGCACAGGTTATGGGGCGCGCGTCATGTGGCGATTGGCGGCATGCCGCTGGAGTACCGCGAAAGCGAAGACGGATTCCGACGCTTCGCCGCGATCGCGAATGACATCGGCGGGACGCTGAACGCGGCCGGCATGACTTTCAGCTACCACAACCACAGCTTTGAATTTGTCCGGTTCGGCGAAAAAAGCGGGCTCGAACTGATCTTTGACGAGACGGATCCGCGCTACGTTCAATTCGAGATCGATACCTATTGGGTGCAGCACGGCGGCGCGGATCCAGTGGTCTGGATTGAAAAGATGCAGGATCGGATGCCGGTCGTGCATTTGAAAGACATGGTCATGATTCCACCCCCCGCTAAATCTCCCCCCAACGAGTTGGGTCGCGTAGACACTGACCGTCGGGGAGACTTGCGACCGCAGCAGGCGATGGCGGAAGTGGGCGAAGGCAATATGAACTTCGTTGGCATACTGGCGGCCTGCAAGCGAATCGGCGTTGAGTGGTACGCGGTCGAGCAGGACATTTGCCAGCGCGATCCCTTTGAGAGCCTGGCAATCAGCTATCGCAATTTGCGGGAGATGGGCTTGTCGTAAAGCGGGTCTCCGCGCTTGCGGGCGGCAAACCCCATCCCCCGGCCCCTTCCCCAGCAAGCTAGGGAAGGGGAGCCAAACGCAGCGTGACGCGGAGGCACTTGCGCGCGCGGCAGATCCGCCGCGAGGGAGTCTACAGACTTGAAGAATCTGTCTAAAGCTAGCCGCCGGCGGCGCGTACAGCCGTTTCACCAAGCGTGATTGATTCTTGGCCGGTCAGCTCAGCCAGGATATTGGCGCTGACCCACAGGCTTTCGATTTCGAGTGTGTTCTTAATGCGCATGACGCGAGCGTTCGGGCATTGCGATGGGTCGCTGCGGAAAGCGTCATAGACCGCCGCTCTGATCGTCTCCTCGTCAGTCTCGAAGAACAAGGGCATGCGACAGCGTTTCAGCGAGCCGCTGGTGAACATGTTTTTCATCGTTTTCTGGAAATCAATCTTGTCAAAGAGGGTCTTCGACATGAAGTCGGCAAAGCCATAGGTGGTGGCGTTGCCATGAGACTCCGGCGTTAGGTCCAGCACGACGATGCGCCTGATTCGCGGCGAAGTCGGTTCGAGCTCGCCTTCGACCATCCAGCGGCCGATGATATTGGTATCCATGCCGGCGCCGCTGATATTCTTGCCCATTTCGTCGACGATCAGCACATCAATGTCCTCCACCGGCAGGCGCGGCATCAGCTCGCGCGATTGCTGCAACAGGCGTTGATCGCCCGCGACGACCGTATCCGCGGTGAATCCTTCCAGATGAACGACCGCGTGGTAGCCATCTTCGACGACGCCGAAACCGGCGACGAAGTTAATGTTCTCGATCAGATGCTGGGCGATGACGGGCATATAATCGCGCAAGCCGACCGTCGCCTGCTGGTGGATGGTGCGGGCGCCAGTCTCCTTGCCCAAGCCGATCGCCAGCATTTTAAGCAAGCCGCTCTCGTGCGGACCGTGGAAATCGGTATGGACTTTGGCGCGATTGGTGATGATCAGCCCATCGGCTTCGTAGACATTTTTGTCGATGTAGGCCGGCAAGCCGGTGCTGGTGACGCCTGTATTGACCACTTCCATCGTGGCGTGGATGGGACAGCCCATCGTTTCTTCGCTGATGCCCAAGCCGTCAAGCACTTCAATCTGGCCCGTTGGCGTGGCGCCGCCGTGGCTGCCCATGGCGGGCACGATGAAGGGCTGGCCGCCGGAAGCTTTGACCAGCGCCACCAGCTTCTTGGCGATGAGGTCTATGCTGGCGACGCCGCGGCTGCCGAAGCCGAGCGCGATGCGTTTGCCCCGGACTTGGTCGGCCAAGCCCAGCCGTTCCCAGTCGGATTCGAGCGTCCGGTCGATATCGACGGGATCGCCCTTGGGCAATGCCTGCTTAACGGGATAAAGGGTCGGGATCTTCACATTTTCCATGGCTCGGCTCAATCTGCTCAGGCTAAGGCGTTATTGCCTATTGTAGCGATTTCGCGGGTGAATGGTAAGGGGTTTGTGTTGACGACGCTTTCGCTCGGCTCAAAGTCTTGCCTGCCAACACCGCAGGACCCTGCGCCAGCTTCATTCGCGGAACCAAGCAGGCCATCACTGCAAGCGCCTGACTGCCGACATGGATGACAACATCGGGATTATGCAGGCTTGAGCAGGGCGCTACGAAGCGTGCTGCACGATGGCTGACCAACCGGATTCGGAAAGGCGCTGCCGAGCAATATCGATGTATTCTGCGGAAATGTCAATCCCGATGAATTCTCGGTCGTTCAAAAGCGCCATCTTGCCGGTCGTGCCGGAGCCGCACATGGGATCGAGAACGAGGTCGCCGGGGTTGCTCCAAGACAAAATGTGATCTTCCGCAAGTTTCTCCGGAAACACGGCTGGATGCTGGAATGCGATTCTGTCGCTCGTCGTACCGCCGAGACCGACGGCATAAGCCCAGATATTGGTGCGGGTCTTCTCTTTCTTGAGTTCGCCAAGCTTCTTTTTGTTGATGCCATCTGGCAGCTTGTTGTGCGTCAGCATCTCCATTCCATGCCGTTGAGTGGGGACTTTGAGAGGATTAAAGGTGGCTGGCTTGCCCTTGGACATGACGAACATCATTTCGTAGGCGTTGGTGTAGGCATTGCTGCGCGTGAAGGGCGTGTTTTTCTTTTGGTAGATCATAATGTCGTGAGCAGAGAATCCGATCTCCTGAAAGTAGATGGCTTGGCGAAAGGAGGTCAAACTGCGACCATTTTTGATGCGGTCGCCGACCACCCAAACAACGACGCCGCCCTTAGCGGTCACGCGATATAGCTCATCGGCGATTTCCTCAAAGGGGAAGTCGTAGCCATTGTAGTATCGCAATTTGTCGTACGGAGGGGAGGTGACGGTCAGTTTAATGGTGTCGTCTGGCCAGCTGCGCATAACGTCTACGCAGTTGCCGACGATCAAGGTGGCGCATGGATCGGCCGTTTCCGTTCTCGCGGCTGCAATGGTTTGACGCATCGGATTTCCCCAGCTCTCACTCACCTCTTTATAGCAGAATGTGTCTTATCCGCCACCTAGCCATTATGCGCTTGGCTTCGACGCCTCTCACCGCCTCAGCGCTGCCAGCAACCGTTTTTCGCTCATTCGATTGAGATGGTCAACCAGAGCAAAGACCGCGATGATATTGAATACATGTAGCATGACGATTCCGCCGAAGAGCGCTAATAACGGTCTCTGACAGCTCGGGGCGCCTTCACAAGCGTCCGCGATAAGACGACCGAAGCCCAAGGCAAGGAAGATGCCAATTGCCGTCCCGCTGATAAGCAAAAGGGTCAGGAGAGTCAGTGAGCGCCGATGCGCCTTGCCTTTCTCGCGGAAACCGCTGTGCATTTGCGTCGCCTTTCTGCGGGGCGGCTTGAGGTTCAGCCACAAGCTTGCTACAGCATAAAACAGATGTTCTAGGTTTGTCAAGAGCGCAAAACGCGATTGCCTGCCGCCTAAGCAATAAAGGCGCATAGATCGCCGTTTTGTGGCGCCGATGCAAACATGCTAGAATCGCCTGGCGATGACGGAACGGGAGGCAAAAGATGGCGCCTGAGGGCAAACCGATTCTGCTGGACGGCGGGATGGGGCAGGAGATATACAATCGCGGCGGCAAAGCCGGCTACGGAGAATGGGCGGTCGCCGCGCTCTATGAAGACCCGGACCTGGTGCGCGAGATTCATTCGGATTACATACGGGCGGGCGCCGATGTCATCACCACCAACAGCTACGGCACGACGCGGCCGCGCATGAAGGCGGTGGGCATGGAAGATCGCTTTGAGTCGCTCTTGCGCAGGGCGGGCGAATTGGCGGCTGACGCGCGTGACAAAGCGGGCCGCGATGGTCTGCGGATCGCGACGAGCCTGCCGCCGCTGGAGGCGAGCTACGTCAATGAATTCGCGCTGTCTTATGAAGAGACTAAGGGGCAGTTCGCCGAGATGATGGACCTGCTTGATCCCTACGTGGACATTTATTTGGGCGAGACTTTGTCCACGTCCTTTGAGGCGAGCGCTTTCCTAGAGGCGGCGCAAGGGCGGGGCAAGACCACCTGGCTGGCGCTGACGCTGGTCGACCACGGCGGTACCGATCTGCGCGGTGGCGAAAAGCTGGGCGAGGTCGTCGCCCGGGCGCGCGAATATGCGCCGGACGCGCTGCTCGTCAATTGCTGTACGCCCGATAGCGTTTATGCCGCGCTGCCGGTATTGCAAGAGAGCGGATTGCCCTTCGGCGGATACGCCAATGGTTTCGTCGAGATACCGGCCGCTTGGGAAGAGCGCGGCGGCGTCATGCAGCTTGAGACGCGAACCGACCTGTCGCCCGAGGTTTATGCGGGGGAAGTCAAGCGCTGGATTGAGGCGGGCGCGGCGATCGTGGGCGGCTGCTGCGAGACGGGTCCCGCTCATATCGCGCGGCTGCGTCAACTGATTGATATCGGCGAATAGAGCGACAATATGACGAAGAAATCGGCAGTCATCACTGGCGCGGGGCAGGGCACAGGCCGCGCAATCGCGCTGCGCTTTGCCGCTGCCGGCGTTCATTGCCTGCTCCTGGGCCGGACGAAGAGCAAGCTGCAATCTGTCGCGGACGAGATCGCGGAGTTGGGCGGGGAAGCGAGCGTCCATACGCTGGATGTGACTGATGACGCGGCGGTGGCGGAATTCGGCAGCGCCCTAGGCGAGCAGACTGTCGATATGCTCGTCAATTGCGCTGGCGATTGGCTGATTGCGCTGATGGACGATACGAGCAACCAGCAGTTGGATCACATTTTGCGGGTTAATTTGCGCGCGCCTTACATCGTAACGCGGACGCTGCTGCCAAGTCTCCGCCGCAGCGACAATGCCAGCATCATCAATATCGGCTCCCTGGTCACGGCGATTTCCGCCCCGACGGTCAGCGCGTATACGGCGGCCAAGGTCGGGCTGAAGGGCATGACCGCTTCGCTGGCGGCCGAACTCAAGCCGGAGCGCATACGGGTGGTCATGATTTCGCCGGGACCGGCCGACACGCCAATGCGCGAAGCCGCCTCGCCTGGCATCGACAAGTCAATTCTGGTGCGGCCCGAGACGATCGCGGATATGGTCTTGGCGGTTGTGTCATTGCCGCGCGGAATCACCACTAGCGATTTCGTGCTTTATTCGATGGCTTGGGAGTAGGCTTCGGGGATTGGGGTGTGGCAGAATCGCCAATATTCACCCCCATCCCCCGGCCCCTTGCCCCATAAAGAGGGTCGCGTAGACACTGACCTTCGGAGGGGGAGCTAACTAATCGCAGCGGGACGCAAGGTATTTTGCGTGGGCGGCGGACGCCCCTGCAACGTCGATTGAGTTACAAACGTCCATCCCTCTGTGCCCTCTGTGTTTCCTCGATTCCTCTGTGGTGAAGCCTTTGCACGCCTTTGCACTGCGCAGCGTCGGAAGCGACGCCAACAAGTAGCGGACAAGCCTTACAAGTATAAGCGGAAATCAGGCTGCGCTCTGCGGCTTGCGGCGCTGTGGGCGTCCAAGCGTAAAGAACCTCAAAAGAGCAGTCAATTATGGTTGATCAACTTTGCGCGGCGCGCAGTCCAAGCCCTCCGCCGTCATCCGCTCGCGGAGCATCTCATAGGCCCCGTCCCAGATGTCCATCGCCAGCCACTGCCGCCCGAGGCGCTCGGCCGCCACTGCTGTGGCGCCGCTGCCGCAAAAGGGATCAAGCACGAAATCGCCCGCGTTGCTCGAAGCGCTTATGATGCGCTCGTAGAGGGCGAGCGGCTTCTGCGTGGGGTAACCCACGGCTTCCGGCTGGTTGCCGCGCAGAGCCGGGATATCCCAGACATCGCGCATCGACGCCAGCCGGTAATAGCCGCCGGCGTCCTGTTGGATGTCGATATTGCCGAAGCCGTATTTGTGCTTGAGGTAGGACTTCTCCCGCTGCGGGTGAAATGTGTACTCGGAGGTTTTGCTGTAGAAGAGGATAGTGTCGTGCTTGCGGCTGAACCAGCGCTTGCTCACGCCGCCGGTCTTGTAATGCCAGATGATCTGGTTGCGGCAGTTGCGGGCGCCGAAGAGGGCATCCAGCAGCAGCTTGACGTAGGCTTGCGCCGCGCCATCGATGTGCAGATAGAGGCTGCCGTCGGCGCGCAGGACGCGCTGCATCTCCAGCAGGCGGATCGCCAGCCAGCAGAGATAGGCGCTCATGCTCTCGCTGTGGCTGAGGCGGGCGGCATTGATGACTGCCTGGAGCGCGGGGGCGTCGGCGCGAATGTGGTCGATCCATTCTGGCTCGACATCGCGCTCCCAGGTCCACCGGTCGCGGAAGCCGGCGCCGTTGGCTTTGGAGTAGAAGTTGCGGTTCTTGTTGAAGGGCGGGTCGGTCGCGATGAGGTGGATGGAGCTGTCGGCGATGGCGCGCAGCGAGGGCAAGTTGTCGCCGGGGAAGAAGTTGCGATTTTGCATGGAACCGCCGGCTTCGATCATGGTTGCCAGATCGTCGCTTCGATGAAGCGCTCGCCATCGCCGTCGGGACGGTCATTGATGTAATAGGCGGCAATCACTGAATCACCATCGAGAACAACCGCGCGGACATAGCCCATATCGCCATTGGCGCCGCCGCTGCGCAAGATGATTTCGCCGCTAAAGCTGATGCCCTCGTCGATGCTGACGCGCGCGCATATATTGTAGGGTCCGTCGCGGTCACCGTAGATCAGCAAGAGGCGACCGTCGGAAAGCTGCTTCAGGCAGGGCGGGTTGCCGCTGTGGCCCCGCTGATGAAAATCGACCGGGCGATTCAGGAAGCGCCAGGAGCGCCCGCTATCGTCCGAGGCGTAGAGGTCAATCCAACTCAAGCCACTTGCGCCATCGCGGCAGCGGCGCGCGCACAAGAGACGCTTCCCGGACAGCGCAAGCGCGGCCGGCATAATGGCGAAATCGCCCGCCGTTGGTGGCTCCCCGCCGACCTCAGCCAGCAGCTCGAAGGTCATGCCGCCGTCCTCAGTGCCGACGCAAATGACCTTACCTTCGGCGCCATCGGCTTTGTTTGCCGTGAGGAAGAACAGCGCTGAATGCTCGCCCTGAACGATATAGTCGGTGCGCGCGGCGATGCCCGTGCTGCCAAAGATCGGCAAGCGATAGGGACCAGCCCAACTGCGGCAGCGGTCGTATGAAGCGTAGAAGAATGAGAAAACTCCGCGCGCCAGACCGGTGCGCGCCGCCATCAGCGCGAAGTTGGGATGCTGGAAGCGCAGCAGCTTCGACGGAACCAAGGCGGTTTCTAAATCCATCACTTCCGACAGACGCAAGCCCGGCGCCATGTGCTCGTCGGCGGAGAGGCCGCGTTCGTCCGGGCGCTGGCCATTGAATTCCTCGACTTGCCAGGTCGCGCCCCGGTCGAGGCTGCGCGCCTGCATGTTGATTACGGGCTGGCTTTTGTCGATGGCGTGACCGCGCGCGACGGTCTTCTGCGCGCCGACGGTGAAACCGACGACGATTTCATCGCCCCAGTTCCACATGCCGTAATTGGCGGGCCAACCGCCGAATCGCCCCGGCTCGCGGAATATCGTGGCTTGGCGCACAGCTTAGGGCTCCAGGTGACACATCATTTGGCGGATCTCGCCCAGGTGATAGGCGCTATGCGCGATGATGCCGAGCATGGACGACAGCTCGGTGATGCCCTGCCAATCATCGGCGCTATCGAGATGCCCGCGGACGCGCTCATAGGTGGACTTCAATTCGGCGATCATCGATTCCCATTGCGCCTCGTCAACCGCGCCGACTTCGTCCCAGATCTGATTCCAGTTGACATAGCTGAGGTCGCGCCCGAACATGCGGTCTTCCAGCACCTCGAGGTAGTAGCGCGTGTGGGCGACGTGGGCGGCGATGGTGGCGCAGGCGCCCATTGGCTGGGAGGCTTGCGCCGCGCTAATCTGCGCGAGAGTCTCGAAGAGGGATGTGCCTTGATCGAGGTAGGCGCCCTGGACGCTTTCGAATGTTTCGGTCAGCAGGAAGCGGAAGCCTGCCGCGACTTCGCTGATGTCAATTTGCTTGGGCATGGCGATTTCCTTTCCCCCATCCCCCGACCCCTTCCCCCCAGAGCGAGGGAAGGAGAGACAGGCTTGGGAGTTACAGACGAAAAAAGCCTCTCCCTCTTTATGGGGGAGGGGTTTGGGGTGGGGGCTTGCTGCCGCGAATGGAAGGCTCGCGGCTTAGTTTTTGGCGCAGGATGTCCAGCGGTCCGCCGTCGGCGAAGATGGAATCGGGCAAGCCGAGGACTTCGCCATAGAAGCGGCGGTCGAGGATTTTGCGGTTTTCGTCGATGTCGAGTTCGTGCAGCGGCTTGAGCGGGAGTTGGCATGCCTCGTCGAAGATTTTGGCGGCTTGGGCGAGTTGGTCGGTGGAGAGGGCGGTGACGTCGAGGATCGGGAGGGTTTGTAGGGTAGTTTTTGTCAAAATACCGCGGCCTGGATGCTGCTTTGATGAATGCCACCAAAACATAAGAAGTCCGAGCAAAGAATTGCCCCACAATACTAAACTCTTCTCATGTTCAACTTTAGGCAACCCTACAGAAATCCAAGCGCGGCCGCCTATGGTTCTCACTCGTGTAAACTGCATTGCTGTCGATTGGCCATTAAAGCCAAAATCTAGATTTGAATGACAGTGCGATGCGGTCTCGAATACTTGCGCGGCTTTTTCGTCAATAATGGATTGTTCTTGTGCTGAGTCGACATGGCGGGGTATCCCCTCACGATCTGCCTCAAATACTAAAGTGCGTTCTCGCTCATTGTTATGCGCCCACAATACTGGATAGGTAGGAACGCTATCGGGACGCAACTGTCTTATTTCTAAAGGTCCCCGAATTGAACCATTGGGATTAGTGCCATTAATATCTCGATGGACAGGCCCAAGCTCCCCAATTTGACTGACGGTAGTCATTGAGATTGTTGCGGGCTTGGTCTGTCTAGGCAACCAAACTTGACGATTTGCTGACAAATGATACGCGCTCTGTGCCAAAGAAAAATCGACAATCCGCGCTAATTTCCATCCTCCTGACCTGGGTAAAGGCGCGTCAATCGCCTGTCCTACCAGCGCACTGCCAACTGCAATATGTGTGCCGCCAGCAGGCCTGTCTTCCAAGCGCCGTATCGCGTTGTCGTTGATGAGCTGCAAAACCTGCTTTGCTATCATGACGCTGTATGTAGGACTCTCAGGCGAATTCTCTAGAACAACAAAAGTAGCGCGCGATTGTCTTTTGCCATTGCGTCTGCCGATAATTAAGCATTCTCCCATGCTGGTGTCAGCAGAAAACGAAATAGCCTTGTTGCCACTGCCTGCAACTGATATCAGGATAAGATTTTCGTAGGCTTCGGCCAGTCTAGCGCGGCATTTTTCCCAGGATGCTCCAGTCATTAGTGATAGCGGCATAACCATAGCCAGCATGCCATCTTGCGCCAGCTTTCGGTCGGCCAGCGCGAGAAAGATAGAAGCTTCGCCAGCATTGCCATGGGCTATCGTGCCAGACGTAAGCTTCTTGGCCGCGTTCGCCATGGCTTTCTGTTCTTCGGCGCTTGAGCCAAAGGCGGCGAACATCGGGTTTGGCACATTTTCGTGCTCGCCTTCGTGGTTGGTGGCGCGGGTAAAAGGCGGGTTCATGATCACCAGATCAAATGATACGTGCGGCGCAAATTTCCAGGCATCTAACTCGGCTTCGCTTGCGCCTTCAATCGCTTTCGCTGTTATCTCCGAGCCTTGCAGCAGCGCCATGTCGCGCAGCAGATCTATCGAGCCGAGCGCAATAGTGTCATCATCCTGCAAGCCGTAGGGCAACGTGAAGACGCGGCTGCCTTCATATTTGACGGCCGGGTGGGCGCTGGACAGCATAGACGCGGTTAAGTGCGCCGCGGCCGGCAGAATGTCACAGCCCAATAATACGCTAGACATCATGACTGGATGAAGGGAGGCGGAATCTCCACCGTGCAACTCATGCAATTGGCTAATTCGCTGGTAGGCAATCGACAACAACGTGCCGGTACCGCAAGAGAAATCGGCGATGCGCAAAGACTTGACTCGCTCTGCATCCGACCACTCGACATCGTTGAGCAAGCTATGGCTATTGACCGCCAGCCCGACCAAGAGCGCTGCCGACGCGGGCTTGGTATAAAAGGCGGCGAGAAATTTTCTGTCGGAAATCAGCCTTTGAAAGACGGCGCCGGTCAAGTCGTGAGAACGCATTAGGTCGTTTTGCAAGAGGGCTTCCGCCGTGAGAGATAGTCGGCCAATCAGTTCCTGGCACAATCTAGTTGGTAATATGGACATCAGCCTTAAGGCTATATCGAAAATCGACCAGTAATTGACCTTGAGTATCTTTCTCCATTCAGCAGCAACCGCGGATTTCCGCATGCCATATAGCCCACTCCGTAATTCCTCCAGTGGACGAATGTGCTCCAATTCACCGGGTCCCCCAGCCAGCGCCTCGTGAAACATGAACGCGTTGGCCATAACGGCAGCAGCCATCCTTCTGGTTTGCGGGCTGTCTTGCTGGTGTAACGCTTCTGCCATTCTGCGCACGGAACCGGGGCGCACTTTGGCTATGCCGTCGAGCAAGCCAGCCGCCTCGCTGACTCCGATTTCCAGGATACTCGCAGCTTGGTCAATGAGCAGTGGCGGCAATGTTGCGGACTGAACAAGCAGAGACAGCTCGTGAATGCCTCCGGTGAGCCAGCCGCTCACCGGATGACGGGCATAATTCTCGGAGCTTTTGCCGGTATAGAATGCGAATTCGAGGTCCTCCGCCGATTCTATTGCACTCTTTAGCATTTGTCCTTGTACGTCGCGGAATCGTGTCGGCAGGCGAATGGCAATAGAAGAGAGTACAGGACGACCGCTTCCACTTAGTTTCTCGTCCAATCGCGCTATCGCTTCTACTTCGACGTTTACCGCAGGTAGAACTTCCGTTTCGATAACGACAGGCGCCGTATAAGGTTCTGTAACCAAAATGTCGGGGCGGAGTCCGCCGGACTCGGCTAGCAACTGCGTCGTTTCGGAGCGCACAACGTCCTCGCCGCGCCACGCCCAGCGCGTCCCGCGAAGCAATTCCGCAATCGCATCGTTGATGGTGTGTTCGGTCGTCGCCATTTTCTGCGCTTCAGATAGTCGAAGAACGGACTCGCAATCTATTGTACCGAGCAGAACCACTTGCAAACAGAGATAGCTCTTCTATTATAATGTTGATACTGGCGCAAGACTCCGTTCACACTTGCCGGATACGCTGAAGCGGAGTCAAGAAGCAAAAAGGGAGGCGAGCGATGCAAGAGAAAGTCATGAAGAGCGAGGCGGAATGGCGGCGCGAGCTCAGCCCGGAGCAGTACGCCGTCTTGCGGCAGCAGGCGACCGAGCGCCCCTTCACTGGCAAATACGTCAATACCAAGGCGGCCGGCGTCTACGCTTGCGCCGCCTGCGGGCAGGAGCTGTTCTCGTCTGCTGCCAAATACAACTCCATGAGCGGCTGGCCCAGCTTCTGGGATGTGGTTGACGATGGCAACGTCAGCCTGCGCGAAGACCGCAGCCACGGGATGCGGCGCGTCGAGGTGGTCTGCACGCGCTGCGATTCGCACCTGGGCCACGTCTTCGATGATGGTCCGCGCGACAAGACCGGCTTGCGCTACTGCATCAATTCATGCGCGCTGGATCTCCAAGAGGACGCGTGATTTCAACCGCCATTCTGATCAGTTTTGGGGCGATCAATCTTCCGCTGGATAGCGCCCGATTGCGGGCGACATGCTATGTCGCCCCTACCTTCTCTGGGTGAGATGTTACGCAAATGGACGCGAAAGACGAACGGCGCGAACATTATAAACACAGCCGCCCGATAGCGACGCGCTGGCGCGACAACGATGTCTATCACCATATCAACAATGTCATCTACTACGAATTCTTCGACACCGTCATCAACGGCTATCTGATGGAAGCCGGCGGACTGGACTTCAGCGCTGGCGAGCAGGTCGGTTTCGCTGTCGAGACGCATTGCCAGTTTCTGCAGCCGGTGCAGTTTCCCGATGTCGTCGATGCTTGCCTGCGGGTGGGAAAGCTGGGCAATTCCAGCGTGCGCTATGAGATCGGCATCTTCCGGCAGGGTGATGAGGAGCCGGCGGCGGTCGGCTATTTTGTGCATGTCTTTGTGGATCGCCTAACCGGTGAGCCGATGCGGATCAGCGGGCGGTTGCGCGCGGCGATGGAGGCGCTGCTCGCCTAGAGGCGGGCGCTTTCGTGCACGCCCAGGTAGCCCTTTACCGTCTCCTCGTCTTGCAGGCACTCTTCCGCCGTCCCTTCAAACACCAGCATCCCCTCCCGCAGCACAAAAGCGTAATCGCAGTATTGCAGCGCGCGGCGCGCATTCTGCTCGACGACGATAAGGGTTATCCCTTGCTCGCGCAACTCTTGCAGAATGCGGAAGACATCGCTGGCGATGGCGGGCGCCAAGCCGGCGCTGGGCTCATCCAGCAGCATGATTGTCGGCTTGCTGAGCCAGGCGATGGCGATTGCCAGCATCTGGTGTTCGCCGCCGCTGAGGGTGACTGCGCGCTGGGATCCGCGGCGACCCAATATGGGGAAAACATCCAGCAATTCTTTCAGCGCGGCGGGACGCTCAGCTTTGGGCAAGACGCGCGCGCCCAGCTGCAGATTTTCGCGGACGGTCAGCTCATCAAAGATGTTTTCGCGTTGGGGCACATAGGCGATGCCGAGGCGCGGGATTTCTTCCGTGCGCAAGCCGATCAACTCACGGTCCCTCAGTTGGATCGAGCCGCCAAAGATCGTGTTGAGCCCCATGATCGCCTTCATCAATGTGCTCTTGCCGGAGCCGTTGGGTCCTAGCACGGCGCTGAATTGCCCTTCGGCGAAAGTCAAGCTGAGGTCTTGCAAGATTTCCAGCTTTCCGTAGCCGGCGGTGAGGCCGTCAATGGTGATCATGCAAATACCCTAAGCACCAATGCAAACGTGTGTAAGGGCGACTCATTGGGTCGCCCGCGAAGGTTGCATCGAAAGGCGAGGGCGACCGGGTCGGTCGCCCCTACAGATTGCGTCTGCACCGGGGCTTGCATAGGCCTAATCCCCAAAATACACCTCGCGCACGGTGGCGTCGCTGGCGATGTCGTCGACCTTGCCTTGGGCGAGCAGATTGCCCAAGTGCATGACGTAGACGTAATCGGCGAAATCGAAGAGGATTTCCAGCCGGTGCTCAACGATGAGCAGGGTGATGCCATGATCATCGCGGAGGCGGGCGATCTGCTGGAAAATCTCGTAAGCCAGTTTAGGCGCGACGCCCGCGGTCGGCTCGTCCAGCAGCAGCAGCTCCGGCCGGCCCATCAAGCAGCGGGCGATCTCAAGCAGTTTCATCTGCCCGCCCGACAGGTCGGATGCCAAGGTGTCATAGTGCTGCAGCAACTGCACTTGCGCCAGCACATCGACGGCCGTTTGCGCGTGAGCGGCTTCGTCGCCCTGCCAATAGCGCCGCCAGGGGGCGTACCAGGGCTGCTCGCCGCGCTGGTCCTTGACTGGCAGCAGCACATTGTCAAGCACGGTCATTTTGAAATAGAGCGCCGGCTCCTGATAGCCGCGGGCGATGCCGCGCCGAAACACTTCATCGGAGGCGAGATCGCTGATGTTTTCACCATTGAACAAGACTTGCCCGGCGCTGAGATTGGTGGCGCGGGCGATGAGATTGATCAATGTGCTCTTGCCGGAGCCATTGGGTCCGATCAAGCCGACGATGGCGCCTTTTGGCACATCCAGCGATACATCGTCCACCGCGCGCAAGCCGCCGAAATCTTTGCGGATACTTTTCAGTTCGAGCAGGGGTCGCGCAGGATCTTCAGGCATCAGCCGTCCTTTCTATGTCGCTGGCGACAAGCGCAATGCCTCAAGCGCCCCCGCTTCTTTATCGCTCAGTTGCGCCGCCGCAATGATATTCAGTTGCATGGCTCTTCTTCCGCTCACAACCAGGTCGGATTACTTTTCCAGCACGCGGCGCACCACATCGTGCGCGCCGGTCGTCAAACGGGATTCGGGCAGCAGCCCAGCCGACCGGTAACGCAGCATCCAGATCAGGATAATGCCGAAGGCGATGAAGCGCACGTAATTGAATTCGACATCGGAGCCGCTCATGTTGAGCGCGATCGCGCCGACCTGGGTGAAGCGATCCATGAGGGCGATGAGCAAGGCGCCGAGCAAAGCGCCGCGGTTGTTGCCGATGCCGCCAAGCACAACCATGACCCAGACATCGAGCGTCAGCGTGACGACAAAATCATTGGTGTTGACGAAGCCGGTGTTTAGCGCGAAGAGCGCGCCGCCAACCGCGGCGATGGCTGAGCCAATCAACATGATCTGCGCGCGCGCCAGGGATATGCCTTTGCCCAGCCCGCGCGTGACATCTTCATTTTCGCGCAAGCCTTTCAGCATGCGGCCGAAGGGCGACCGTATCAGCCGCTCGCTGTAGAGGTAGGCGAGCAGCGCCAGCGCAAGCGCCAAGAGCATGAAGAGCAGGGAGCTGGTCCGCGGATCATCAAGAAAATAAAAGGGCTGCGCCACGCTGGAGATGCCATTATGCGAACAGATGAAATCGTCAGCGCCACGCACGACAATGCGCACCGTCTCGCCGCCGACGAGCAGCACCAGCGCCAGGAACCACTCTTCTTTGAGCCGCAAAGTGACGTACGACAGGGCGAACCCGACAGCGCCGGCGATGACCGCGGCGATCAACATCGTCAAGCCGAGGTTGATGAAGCCGGCAACCGGCTGCGTCGCCATGATTTCTGAACGGAGCTGAAGGGCGCCGCCCATCGTGGGTCCGCAGGGGTGGATGACCTCGAAGCCGGACAGCAGCGGCAGCAGGCGGGTATAGGTGATGCCAGCGGTGTAGGCGCCGATTGACACAAACAGCGCCTTGCCAAAATTAGGCACGCCGGCGACGCCATATTCCAGATTGAGGCTGATCGCCATCAGCGAGTAGATGCCGAAGAGCGTCAGAACAGCGATGGCGGTCGCGACGATGTCGATATTGATCATCGCTGCAAGTCTCCGGCGCGCCGGATCAAGTTGGTGAAACCCTGCGGCCGGATCAGCAAGACCGCGATGATGATGATGAAGGGTATCGCCGGTTTGTAGGCGAGATCGACGCCGAAATTGGCATTGAGGAAGAGCATGACAGTGTTCTCGGAGAAGGCCACTACATAAGCGCCGAGTATCGTGCCGGAAAAGCTGGACAAGCCGCCGAGGATAGCGGCGGCAAACACGGAGATGATCGCGCCCCAGCCCATAAGCGGGTGGACCGCCGTCTGCAAACCCCAAAGCGCGCCGGCGACGCCGGCCAAACCACCGACCAACAGCCAAGTGTAATTCTTGACGCGTTCGACCGGAATGCCAATGACGCGCGCCAGGTTGACGTTATTGGCCAGCGCCCGCATCTCGCGCCCCAGGGGCGTGGCGTTGAGCAGCAGCGTAAGCAGGACCACCAGGACGATGCTGGTGGGCACGACCCAGGCGAAGAGATTGGAGAGGATCAAGGAACCGTCGCGAAAAACGATGGTCAGCGGAATGCCGATGCGCAGGTCAAAGAGATTGAAGTAATCAGCCATCAAGAACAGGATGTAGCGGATGATCAAGCCGACGGCGAAGGAAGACAGTATCAATGTGTACAGCGATACCTCTTTGCCTTCCAGGCGCTTGAATACCGCCAGCTGACTGATGAGCGCGGAAAGGGCGCCCACGATGAAGGCGGCCGCCATGATGACAAGCGGATTCAGCACGCCCGACAGCGAAACGATCAGCGCGGCGTAGGCGCCGGCCGTGACATATTCGGCGTGGGCGAAATTCGGCAGCTTCATCACGCTGAAGGTCAAGGTGATGCCGAGCGCCATCAAAGCGTAAAGGCTGCCGATTTGTATCGTGTTGACCAGCGAGGTTGTGAGCAGTGCTGGTGGCATGACTTCCCCCCATCCCCCAGCCCCTTCCCGTAGTGCAGTGTCTGCGCGCACCCACAGGGAGGGAAGGGGAGCAAAACATATGGGTATTCCTTTGGTTGTTTTCCCCTCCCTCACTTTGGGGGAGGGGTTAGGGGTGGGGGCATACCCCAACGGCGCTACTTATAAGTGATCGAATCGCTGTTGCCGTCGTAGGTGCCGATGACGTCGAAGCCGGAGCCGTCTTCCCGCACCTGGCGGATGCCGTAACGCGCGACATTCTGGTCGCCATTTTCGTCGAGGAAGGCTTGGACCGCAGTGCCAATGTAGTGGTTGCTGATGAAGGGCAGCATGGATTTGACGGCGGCGCCATCGTTGCCGGCGGCGAGCATGGTCAGCATGGCGATATTGGCGGCATCAAAGGCGTAGTTGGTGAAGATGCCCGGCTCTTTATCGAACATGGCGACGAAGTCGGCATTGAAGAGCGGCGTGAGCGGCGTGACATCGGCTGATTGGGAAACGGTGACAAAATCGGCATTCGCCAAGGTTTGCGCGTGTCCGGGATCTTCGAGCATCTCATCCGAAGTCATCGCCTCATTGCCCAGCCACTGGACCGAAGTCAGAATCGGGTCGATCTGCGCGACCTGCACAAATGCCTCGGCCGCGCCCGGGAAGCAGACGCAGAAGAAGCCGGCGCCATCGCCGAAGCCAGCCAGCGCGGCGCTGACGGCGGCCGCTTCAGCCGAGAGCTCGGTGGATTGGGGCGCGTAGCCAAAGGAAGCGACCTCACCGCCACCACGGGCTTGGTAATTCTTGGTGAAATGTTCGTTCATGCCATTGCCAAAGGGATCGTCGACGTATAGAACGACCATATTCTGATGGCCCCGTTCAAGCGCGATGGTAGCGAAGGCTTTGGACGAAAAAGTATCGGGCGGATAGATTACGCGGAAGATGTTATCGCCCGGGATGGAGGCCGCCGCGCCGCTGGAGGCCATCGCCACAATGACGACGCCGTTCTCATCGGCGAATTGCTTGGCGCCCAGGACTTCGCTGGTGGTCAAGGGACCGACGACAACTTGCGCGCCGGTGGTCTGGACGATGGACTGCAAGGCGCGGGCGGCGCCTTCCGGCGTTTGTTCGGTGTCGGCGCTGGCGGTTTCGAAGCGTATCGATGAACCGGCTGCTTCCAGTTCGGCATTCATCTGCGCCACCGCAAGATCTATGCCGCGCTCGAAGTCTTGGCCGAAAGTGCCGAATGAACCGGTGAACGGCAGGGCGACGCCGAGCACGTAGGTCTCCATATCGTCTTGGGCGCTGGCAGCCGCGCCAAGCATGACCGTCAAGCAGACGATGAGACACAGCATGAGAATTTTCCTGAACATGTACCTATTCCCTTCAATCGTTGTGTGATTCCAAAGGTTTTGCGACGGGTAGTATAACCATTGCGCGGCGACTGGGCAATTGCGACATCGCTTCGCCGACGCTCGCAATTGGAACGACGCAATGGCTCGCCCGCGCCCGTCTCCCGCTCACGGCGACAAGTATTCTCTTAGCGCCGGAATGACCTGTTCGCCGATGAGGCGGATGCCAATGGCGGCTTCGGTCACAGCATGTGGAGTGCCCAACTCAACGCGATGGGCGCCGGCGTCGTAGAGCCGGGCGCAATGCTTGATGATATCTGCGGGCGCGCCAGCGAATATGAAACGGTCGAGGATATCGTCAGGGATGAGCCGCGCGGCTCCGTCCTTGTCTCCAGCCTTGACCAGTTCTTCTATACGCGACATCAACTCGGGATCAATTGCGAGCGTTGGATCAAGCTTGGAGACGATGGGCATGTAAAGCGATACTGCTTTTCGCGCAACCCAGCGCGCGGCCTCGCGATCTTCATCGACGACGGAAACGGCGCCGATGACGATCTTGACCGTGCCGCTCTGCCGCCCGACTTTTGCTTCACCGGCGGCGATGTAGTCGGCGATAAGCGGAATCATATCGGCGTTTGCCGAGCCGCCGACCTTAACTTCATCGGCGACTTCACCAGCCAGCTCGGCGAGCTTCTTGCCCCAGGTACCGATCTGCAAGGGAATCTCGTCCGATGGCAGCGGATAGGGCGCGCGTACGTGCTCGGCGATCTGAAAGACGCGCCCGTCATAATGCGCCGATTCGCCCGCCAGCAGCACCCGGATGATATCGACCGTTTCTCGTATCGCCGTGATGGGCGGTTCGAGTTCGCGGATGCCGTGATCAGCCAACCAGCCTCCGCGCACCAACCCGATGTAGACGCCGCCCGCCGCCAAGTCTGCCAGCAGAGCGGTTTGGGCGGCGATATCCAGCGGGTGCATGCGCGACGGCGGAATGCCCGCTGGACCAAGGCGGGCGCGCTCGATATGGGGCGCCATTAGCAGGAGCGGTCCATAGCTGGGGTGGTAGGGCGCGTCGCAATAGACGGTCACCGCGTCAAAGGCGTATCGATTGACCAGTTTCGCCAGGTCGATGTAGTCACGCGCGCGCTTATCCGTCTGGAAAGCGATGCTCAGTTCACGATTCGTCAAATGCGGCTGTCTTTCGCTATAATCGCCTTGCCGCCGATGATTATAGCAAGCGCCGACCAATGCAAGCGAGACTGGGGCGGCGCGATCAATGCTGAACGGGCGCAACAGCTTGACCTCGCAGAACCATTATGATAGTGTTAAGGATATTAACTAATCGTTAATTCATCGGCGACGGATGTGGATATGAGCGAGCAATCTGCGATGAACATGGCCGAAATGAAAGCGGAGCGGAAGCGCTTGGCGACGGCGCGGGGCTTGCTGACGCGGGAGCGCAACAAGCTGGCGCGCGAGCAAGAGCAGTTGCAGCAGCTGGCGGAGAAGGTTGAGCGGGGGCAAGCTGACTTGGCAAAAGAGCGCGAGCAAGTGGAGGCGGCGCGGGAAGACCAAAGAGCGCGGGAAGCCGATGTCGCCCAACTGCGGGCGCGCCTGCACGAAGCGGAAGCCGAATTACAAGAGGCCGAGGCGGAATTGACGCTCGTGAGAATGGCGCTTAAAGCGGCAAAAAAACAAGCGCGGAAAGCCCTGCCTAAGCGGGTTAGAAAGCTAGCGGGGAAGAAAGCAAAGAAACTCGCCCGCAAGATCGCACGCAAGAAACTTGCCAAAGCGCAAGCCAAGATTCAGCAACTGGAAGAAGCGCTTAGCGTAGCCGCAGATTCTGTCGAACCGCCAACGCAATAGGCTGCTCGCGGCGCCTCAAGCAAAAATGTTCAAGGGCATGTGAAAGGCGACAACCCAATTGGGCGCGTCAACGATCTCAGCAATCTTCAGGTCGCCCGCTGTGCTGCAGATGCAGTACGCCTGGCTCTCGCTAAGGCTGTGATTCGCCACCAGCCACTCAATCATATAGCGCACGGCATTTTTGGCGTTCTCCATCAGGTCGGGTCCATGCGCGGTTGTGATGTGGTAGCCGGCGCTATCGACGGCGGTCATGGGGCTGGGGCGTTGGATTTGCAGCTCGCGGATATTCAAATCTTTGCGGACGTTGAAGCGCATGTTGACCGTCATAGGCGACTCGATGCCGGTGCCGCTGACCTCGCCCTGACCTTGGGCGCTGTGGCAGTCGCCGGTGGAGAAGAGGGCGCCTTCGGCCAGAACCGGCAGCCAAAAGGTCGAGCCGACGACCAGATCGCGCGTATCCACGTTGCCCCCGTTGACGCGGGGCGGGATAGTATCAAGCCGACCGGGCTCGGCGGGCGCAACGCCGACGCAGCCGGGGAATGGCTCGAAGGGCAGGGTGATGTCATGAACGCCGAAACGGCAGGTTTCACCATCCAGTTCCCAGTGCTGGATGTAGGCGTAATCGAAGTCTTCCTGCAAAAGGCCAAAGGCGGGGATATGCCCGGTCCAGCCCCAGCCCTTGTGCTGCATATCGAGTATTTCCACTTCGAGCGCATCGCCGACGGCGGCGCCCTTAATATAGATTGACCCCGTAAGCGCATGAATCTTGCTGAAATCGAGATTCGCCAAATCGTGGGCGCTGGATTCGGGCGTCACTTGGCCGACCGGCTCGGCGCATTCGATCACGACGGTATCGCCGGGGTCGATCGTCAGGCGCGGCGTGACCGAGTTATCCCAGAAGGGTTGTGTGACGCTGTCGTCGAGATAATGTTCAGCCATTATGTTTTCCTCTGTATATCATTTCTGCATGTGTGGGCGAGTCACCGCCGTCGGTCAGTGTCTACGCGACCTCGCCCCTACGAATAGAATGGTCGGCGGGCGAGTCACCGCCTCGCCGGTACACACTTTGGATTATTTTGGCAATTCTATGATAAGAGCGGATATTTTCATTAGTTTCTTGGATCTAGCGTCGCGCCTTTGTGGCTGGACTAAAGCAAGTCAATCGCGTCCCAGGTCCCATTCGCGCGGGCGGCGACGCGATTGCCCGTCAGGCCAGCAGCGTCTTGCTGCGCCAGGAAGACAAATGCGGGCGCCAGCAAAGCGGGATCAACCCAGGTTTTCTTTTGCGCCTCGGTGTAATTCGAATCGGACATGGGCGTGTTGATTGGCGCGCCCGGCGTAGCGCAATTGACTGCGATGTTGAATTCCTGTCCTTCCAGCGCCAGGCATTTCATCAAGCCTTCTATGCCGTGCTTGCCCGGGTTATACGCGACTTCCTCGACGAAGCCCTTGTAACCCGAACCGGAGGAGAGGTAGACGATGCTGCCGCCACCGGCGTCAATCATGGGTTTCCAGACGGCTTTGCTCAATATAAAGGCGGCTTGCAAGATGATGTTGATTTCCTTTTGCCATTGCTCCAGGGTGATCTCCAGCATTGAGCACGTGATGAGCAAGGCGGCGTTATGGACGAGTACGCGCGGTGTTCCGTACTGTGCAAGAACAGTATCGATAGCTGATTGCGTGTCGGCGGCATCGGACAGATCAACGGTGATCGGCAGGACATCGCCGCCCAAGCGAGTGAACTCGGCGGCGACTTCTTGCAGGATCTCGCCGCGGATATCCAGGAGCGCCACTTTCATGCCTTCGGCGATGTAGGCTTTGGCGATGGCATAACCAAGCCCTTGCGCCGCGCCAGTGACGACCGCGCCCTGTCCCCGCAAATTATTCATCTACGCCTCCTGGCTACGGTGAATACGTTTCCCCGCAATGCTTTGGGGAGGGTATGAGTGTCGCTCACAAGCCTTGACCCGAGCCCCGCAGACGCGGATCGAGAAAATCGCGCATCCAATCGCCGAGAATATTGAGCGAAACGACGGTGACCATAATTGCGATGCCAGGGAAGACAGCCAGCCACCATGACCCGCTTAACAGTTGATTGCGGCTGTTGGCCAACATGGCGCCCCAAGTCGGCACGCTTTCGGGCACGCCGAGGCCGAGAAATGACAGCGACGCTTCGGACAGAATGACGCCGGCGACGTTGAAGGAGGCGATGACGATCAGTGGCGTCAGGATGTTGGGCAGGATCGTGCGCAGCATGATGCGCCCTTCGGTGGCGCCCAGGGCGCGCACGGCTTCGACGAATTCACGCTCGCGCTGCACCAGCGTCTCGGCGCGGGCGATGCGCGCGTAGGTCACCCATTGACCGATGCCCAGCACCAAGACCAGGTTCAATACACCTTCTCCGAGAATGGTGAGCATCATGATGGCGAAGAGGATGAAAGGGTAAGCCAGTTGAATGTCGGCGAGGCGCATAATGACATCATCGACGCGGCCGCCGAGGTAACCGGCCGTCAGCCCAAGAATCGTGCCGGCGCCGCCGCCCAGCCCGACCGCGGCCAAGCCAACAAAGAAAGAAATCCGCGCGCCATAAATCACGCGCGAGAGCACATCGCGCCCGGTGGAGTCGGTACCCAGAATGAATTCGAACTCGCCTTTCCGGTCATAGGTGAGCGGCGGCTTCAGCGTTTCGAAGATTTCGACGCGGTTGGGGTCTTTGGGCGCCAGTTGCGGCGCGAACAAGGCGCATAAGGCTATTAGCGCAAGGACGAAGACAGCGACCACCGGATAGCGCGCTTGCGCCATGCTGGAAACCGCCCGCCGCGCAAAAGACTGCGGGGTATACAGCTCATCGACCTGATAATCGAGTTTGGAGACTCGGCGTTTGCTGGTCGCGGACGTGGGATCGGTAGGAGCGCTCATCAATTATCGATCATTCCAGCCGGATACGCGGATCGAGAAAACCATACATGAGATCGGCAATGAGGTTGGCGCTGACAAATAAGAATGAAAGCAAGACGACAGCAGTTAACACCAGCGGCACATCGCGCTGATTGACCGCATCAAAGACCAGGCGCCCGACGCCGGGCCAGGAAAAGACAGTCTCCACCACGATCACGCCGTTTAAGAGGAAGGCGAACTGCAGCGCCAGCACGGTCACGATCGGGATGAGCGCGTTGCGGATGGCATGACGGATCATCACATTGCGCTCGCTTAAGCCCTTGGCGCGGGCGGTGACCACATAATCCTGCCGCAGCACTTCAAGCACAGCGGAACGAATCAAGCGGGAGTTGCGGGAAATGGAATAGACTGAAACCGCCACCGTCGGCATGAGCAAGTAACGGATGGCGCCGGGCAGGTTGGTCAGCGCCTCGTCAACCCTTCCCTCAAATAGCGGCTTGAGGAAGGCGACATGGCCCGACACGGGCATCCAGCGCAGAGTGACGCCAAAAAACAAGATAAACATGAGACCGAGCCAGAAGCTGGGCATGGATTGCCCCAGCATGGCGCCCAGCATCAAGGTGCCATCGGTCATGGTGCCGCGGCTCGTCGCCGCCAGTACGCCAATGGGAAATGCCACAATCGTCGACAGGAGAAAGCCGGCGATGGTCAATTCCAGAGTAGCCGGCATGCGCTCCATGACGACGTCAAAAGCCGGTACCCGATGCGTAAGCGAATTGCCAGTATCGCCGCGCGCCAGTTTGAAAAGAAAGTCAAAGTATTGGACGTGCAGCGGCCGGTCGAAACCAAGGCGCTCGCGCGCAGCCTGGCGCTCTTCGGCGCTGGCGCGTTCACTGACGTAGAAGAAGGTGGGGTCG
>JAPOYT010000077.1 GCA_026706445.1 Chloroflexota bacterium | reverse complement strand
CATGTCCTGCGGGTAGAAGTCGATTTCGGGCATGCTGCGGAAGGCGGCGTGAAAAGACAGCACATCAAAAGGATGCTTTCCGGTGATCACGGCGGTCTTGATTCTTCCATCTGTGGCGCCTACGCTCATAAATCCTCCCTCGCGTGATTCAACAACTCCTGTACTTTGACCGGCTGACCGGTTCGGCTGCTTTCGATAACGGCGAATATCAAAGCGACCGACTGCAAATTGTCCTCGATATTCGTCTCCATCGGCGCGCCGCCGTCCAGCCAATGCGCAAACTGTTCGATCAGCCACGCGTTCATCCATTTCGGACGCTGCAGCAGCGGGATTTCCTCGCCTTCGCCTTCCGACCGGCTTATGCGCTGCTTCGTCGGGTCATAGGGAAAGCGCTCCAGCCGACGCCCTTTGAGCAAGAGCGTTCCCAGCTCGCACTCGGCGCGAAAGGTTTCCCCGTGCCAGTCATGCAAGCCGACAGCATTGCTTGCGGCGCCCTCGAAGAAGGCGCGGCTGCCGTTTTCAAAGACCATCGTAACCAGCGCCTGCGAATCGCCGGCATATTCGCCCCAAGGCGGATTCCACGTCTGCGCGTAGAGCGTATCACATAAGGCGCCAGCCAGATCAGCGAGGATATCGAGTTGATGCACCGCCCCCTCGACCATGAGCGGGTCAGCAATCTCATGCCGAAACAAGCCCCAGCTGCCCTGTTTCCGCAGGTCGGAACTGAGGTGACAGACAAGGTAGTCCAATGTTCCGTACCGCCCCGATCGCAATTCCTCGCGGAAGCTCGTCTTATCCTGGTCGAAACGGTGGCTCATCGTCACGCCCATCTTCACACCGGCCCGCTTTACCTTGTCCGCGATGCGCGCTGACGCGGCCAAAGTATCGGCGATCGGCTTTTCCGAAAGGATGTGAAGATCGTGCGACAGAGCCGCATCGACTACTTCTTCATGCTGCGCCGGCGTCACGACGATTGTGCAGAAGTCAGCTTTGTTCTCAGCCAAGGCTTGATTAAGGTCGGTGTAACACTGGCAAGCATGCAGACCTAGAGACTCTTGCGCCACTGGCAAAGTGGCCGGGTTGATATCGACAGCGGCGACAACTTCAATCAGTCCGTCTTCAATATTTGGCGGCAGCGCGACTTCGCACCAATTGCGGCCCATCTCGCCCAAGCCTATCTGGATCATGCGGTAAGTCATTAACTGTCACTCATCTTCAGCCGTGGATCACCCGGTTTAACCGCGCAAGCCGCCAACGGTCAGTCCCGCAATGAAGCGGCGCATGAGCAGCAGATAGACGACAATCATTGGACCAGTCGAGATAATCGAAGCGGCGAACATGGTGACGTGATCTTGACGAAATCCGGCGGGTTTGAGCGTCGTGATGGCGTAGGCGATGGTGTACTTGTCGGGCGCTTGGAGAAAGACCGCCGGCAGCAGCAGATCGTTCCAGCTCCAAAGGAAGGCGAAGATGAGCACGGTCAGTACGCCGGAACGAGCCAGCGGTACCATGATATGACGGAAGACGCCCCACTCGCTGGCGCCTTCGACTCGTCCGGCGTCGCCGAGTTCCTCCGGAAGCGTCAAAAAAAACGAACGCATAAGCAGAGTTGGCACCGGCAAGAAGGTGGCTGTTGTCGTCAGAATCACCGCCGTGCGCGAGTTGGAAAGACCGAGTTGTCGCACCACGCGCGTTAGCGGTTCGAGGTAAGAGAAGACCGGCGTCACAATTGCCATCATGATCAGCAGCAACAGCAGTCGGCGCCCGGGGAAATCCAGCCGCGAAACGGCATATCCCAACATCGTCGCCAACAGGCCAATCAGAACGGTGACCGACCCGGAGACAGCCAGGCTGTTGTAAACGAAAGTGCTGAATTTGGCGCCCGTCCAAGCATGGACGTAATTCTCGACATAAAGCCGGTCGGGCAGCGCCAAAGAATCCATCGTGATCTGGGTATTGGTCGAGAAGCTCGCCATAAAGACCCAAAGAGAGGGGAACACGAAGGGTAGAGCCAAGAGAATGACCAGCCCGTACAGGGCGTACCTCATGAGCTTGGTGGACAGCATGGTTCGCGCTCGTTCAGTCCTTTGGCGCCGTGCGCTCTCGCAACCACAAGAACACGCTTACGATCCCGATGACAAGAAGCAGAAGAATGACGCCCAGAGCCGCTGCCTCGCTGGCGTTATAACCCATTCGCGCCTTCTTGAAGATCAGCGTCGGCAAGATTTCCGTTGAATAATAGGGCCCGCCCAAGCCCGGCGTAGTCAATGGGAAGACGACGGCGAAGGGCGTCAAGCCGACAATCAGCATGATCGTCATGACAAAGGTGGCGACGTCGCGGACGCTGGGAATGGTGATGTAGCGGAAGACCTGCACTTCCGACGCGCCGTCTACCTTTGCCGCGTCATATAAGGATCGATCAATCTGTTGTATCGCCGCGGTGAAGACGATGTAGCAGAAGGCGGTCTCATGCCAGACGAATACGCCCATCGCCGCGTAGATGGCGATCCGGCCATCGCCGAGCCACTGCGGTTTGACATCGGTGAAGCCCAAGGCGTGGATCACCTGGTTGATCATGCCGTAGCTGGGGTCGTAAACGCGAGTGAAGAGCGCCGCCGCCACCGCCATCGAAAAGAAATAAGGCACGAAGAAGGCGAAGCGAAACAGGGGCTTTGGCCGCAAGTTGGTATCTTCAACCAGCGCCGCCGCTACCAAGCCGATAATTGTGGGGACAAACAGCCCAACGACGCCCCACAAGAGGCTGTTCTTGATGGCTTGCGAGAAGGGATAATTGTCCGTCGCCCGCGTGAAGGTCTTGAAACCGACGAAGTCGCCCATATCCGGGCTGATGCCGTCCCATTTGTAGAAGCTCAGCCCAATCGTCTGGGTAGCCGGGTAGAAAACGAATATCCCCATCATGATCAAGGCGGGCGCGACAAGAACGGCAGCCAACAGCCACTGCTCGCGCGTCTTGGATGAGGCGCTGCGCCACGACTCAAGCGGCCGCGGATGCAGCTTTGAAGCAAGCGCGGACATCTACCCTGTCTCAATCCGGCGCCAGGCTTGGCGAGTCTTTGGGCTCAGCCCGGAATACGAGGACTGAGCCCGATTGCATTTTGCGGACTAGAGCAGATCGCTGCGATCTTCTGGTATCTGCCCGTCTTCAATGTCGCGTTCCCAGGCGTCCTGGACCTGCTGCGCCCATTGCGCGGGACTGATGCTGCCGGCCAGTATGCCGCCCAAGCCTTGCTGATAGGCATCCTGGGAATTCTGTGGCAGCCAGCCGAAGATCAACAGGGAAGACTCATCG